>CAJOLY010000008.1 GCA_905235485.1 uncultured Clostridia bacterium | reverse complement strand
TAAAATTTCAAAAAAGGAGGATAAAAATGAATACAAAAAGGCTGACAAAAATGTTTGCGGCTGCTGTTCTTGTTTTATCACTCTGTTTTGCGGGGGGGGGGGCTTCTAAGCCAAAAACCTTCTAACCTCGCAAGCGAGGTTAAAGCAGCCACCGCCACGGTGAATAACTTGACTTATGATTACAGCGGCACAACAGCAACCGTGACTGGTTATAGCACAAAACCAACAGGTGATTTGGTTATCCCTTCAACTGTCACAATAAGCGGCACAACCTATACTGTGACAAGCATAGGAGATGGTGCATTTGAAAGTTGCTATGGTTTAACCTCAGTCACTATTCCAGATAGCGTGACAAGCATAGGCGAAGAAGCATTTTATGTTTGCTCTGGTTTAACATCAGTCACTATAGGAAGTGGCGTAACAAGCATAGGCAATAATGCATTTGAAGATTGCGATGGTTTGACTTCAGTCACTATTCCCGACAGCGTTACAAGCATAGGTGAAGGTGTATTTTGGAATTGCTATGGTTTAACCTCAGTCACTATAGGAAGTGGCGTGACAAGCATAGGCGTTGGTGCATTTAGTGGGTGCGAGGGTTTAACCTCAGTCACTATTCCCGACAGCGTGACAAGCATAGGCGAAGGTGCATTTCGGTATTGCGCTGGTTTAACCTCAGTCACATTTGAGGGGACTACTGTACCAACAATTGGCAATAGTGTATTTGAAGATTGCACTGAATTGTCCGCAATCTATGTCCCTGCCGGCACGGGAGATGCTTATAAGGCTGCTCTTGGTGCAAGTTATCCAGAATATGCAAGTCTAGTCACGGAAATGGCTGCACCTGTTGAGGATACTGGCGTGTTTGCGGATGTAATTATACCTGCAATTTCACTTGTTTTGGTTGTGGCAATGATTGTGGTTGCAGTCAAAAAGAAAAGGCTTGGTGCAATATAACAATTTCAATAGCAAATAAAAATCCACGGGTAAAACCCGTGGTTTTTCAAATTGGGATAAACCACCAATTAACCCTAGGGCTATCCTAGGGTTTTATATTACAAAAAAATAGACAAAAGTAAATGAAGTGAACCCCAAAGGGGTCACTGAAATAAATTTGCCTATTTTAAAATTTTAACTTTATTTTTGTTTTGCTTTTTTAGCAGATTTTTCAAGTTTTTCTTGATAGTCTTCAATTGCAAGTTTATATGATTCAACAACATCATTTGCAAGATATTCAAACTTTTTGTCGATTTTGCCAACTTCTTTCAAAATATCTCTACCTGTAATATTTCCAGCATTTTCAAGAGTCATATCTTTGAGCATTTCTGCAAATGTACTCATAATTGCAACACCAACAACACCTGTATAGGCTTTGAGCGATGCATCAATAATTTTGTCATTTTCTATTTTTAAATATAATTTAAAAACTTCATTTGTTTTTTCGTTTGTATAAACGCCAACAGCGCTTGCACTGCCAAGAATTCCTACATTTTCAGCATTAGCAAACAAATTTATAACTTTTTCACTATACATAATTATTTAGCCTCCTTGTCTTTTGATGACTTTCTTAGAGGTGAAAGTTCTCTAAGTCTTTTAACCAATATAACAAGTTTGTCAACAACATAGTCAATATCTTCTTTTTTGATATTTCTTCCAAAGCTAAATCTTATTGAACTGTGCATTTGTTCTGGAGTTTTTCTCATTTCTTTCAAAACATAACTTGGTTCAAATCTTGTGTCAATAGGAGTTACACAAATTCCATTGATGTCAAGCATAACTGCAAGTGCTTCATTGTCAACGCAGTCAAATGTGAGATTTGCTATATTTGGAAGTCTTTGATATTGATGACCATTGAGTGAGACATTTTCAATTTTTTCCATAACATTTCTTACAAAATAATCTCTAACAATTTTATGTTTGTGAATGTTTTGGTGAACATCTGCTGTTGCAAGTTCAACAGCCTTTCCAAATCCAACAATGCCAGGAACATTCAAATTTCCTGCTCTTTTTCCGCATTCTGCATCGTCACCATACAAAATAGGTTCAATATTAATTCCTTCTTTAACAAATAATGCTCCAACACCTTTTGGTCCATATATAACATCACTTGTAAGTGTCATTGCATCAATTGGAACTGCCTTAACATCAAGTTGCATAAGACCCAAAGCATAAGTTGCATCACAGTGAAAAATCATATCCTTTTCTTTGACTGTTCTTGCAATAGCATTCAAGTGTTGAATTGTTGCAACTTCACCATTAGCAACCTGAACACTAACAAGAATTGTATCTTGCTTCATTGCACCCATAATTTGACTAAGACTTACAATCCCATTATCATCACAGCCAACATAAGAAATTGTAAAGCCTTCTTTTTCAAGTTGTTTGCAGGCAAGCAAAATACTTTTATCTTCAATTTTTGAGACAATAATATGTTTTCCTTTTTCTTTGTTTGCACGAGCAAGCCCTAAAATTGCCCAATTATTTGACTCAACCATTCCACTAGTGAAATAAATTTCATTCTTTTCAGCGTTTATGCCTCTTGCAACTCTTTGACGAGCAGTTTCAACATATTGATTTGCAAGTCTACCATAAGCATGATTTGATGCTGGATTGCTATAAATAGAATTGAAAACCGGCATCATTTCTTGCAAAACTTCACGATTACAATATGTAGCCAAATTGCTATCAAAATAAATTATTCTATTTGTCTCTTCCATATTTTCTCCTTGATTCGATATTCGAAATATTATCAATAATATTTTAAAACAAATTTTTACAAAAGTCAATACGGAAAGATAAATTAGTATATAAATTATAAAAAAACGCATCGCATAAATAAAAAAATGGCTTTTTTAGCCATAAAGCCAAAGAAGTCATTTTATAAATTATTTATGTTTATTTACAAAATCAAGCAAATCATCATGATTTAAAAGTCCAACATGTCTTGCAATTTCATTTCCATTTTTAAGAAGTACAATTGTTGGAATACTCATAACTCCAAACTCTTTTGCAGTCTCTTCATTTTCGTCAACATCAATTTTGTAAAAATCAACTCCATCAAGTTCTTCCCTAGAATTCTCTAAAATTGGTCCCATAATTTTACATGGTCCACACCAAGTTGCAAAAAAATCAACCAAAACCAAATTTTCTTTGTTTGTTTTTTCCTTAAAATTTTCATCATTCAAATGTTCAAGTTCCATACTAATTCTCCTTTAAAAATTCATTTATGACAAATGCACCAATATTTATTCCCGCCATTGCAGGAAAGTATGCAATGCTACCAATAATTTTTTGCTTTTTTGCAGGCTGATTTGAGTAACAAACCATTGTGTGATTTATGCCTAGTTTTCTAAGTTCAAGCCTAAGCTTTCTAGCAAGCCCATCATCATGCGTTTTACTAATGTCACATATCTCAAAATGCGGCATTTCAAACCTATTGCCAGCACCCATGCTTGAAATTATTTTTATGCCGTTTTCTTTGCAATATTTTACAAGAGCAACTTTGCTAAAAAGCATATCAATGCAGTCAACAACATAATCATATTGTTTTAAATCAAAAATTTCAATGTTATTATCATCAATCTTTTTTGCAAAAGTTGTTATTTTACAATTTGGATTGATGGACAAAATTCTTTCCTTGAAGCAATCAACTTTGAGTTTTCCAATTGTATTTAAATTAGCTATAATTTGCCTATTTATATTGCTTTCACTGACTGTATCAAAATCAACAAGTGTGATTTCACCAATATTTGTTCTGGCAAGCATTTCAACAACATAACCACCAACTCCACCAACACCAAAAACTATAACTTTTTTTGATTTAAGTCTGTTTAGGTTTTCCTCACCTATCAAAGCAATTGTTCGTTCATCTGTGTTCATATTTTATCTCTTTTGAATAAATAATTTTAAATTTTCAAACATTTTTTAAACTTTTTTTGAGTTTTTATCGATTTTTTTATTGAAATTTTATAAATTTTTGAATATCACTTACAAAATATATTTTGTTAAATCATTACTTTTTATAAGTTTTGACATTGTTTCTTCGACAAATGCTTTATCAACAACAACTTCTCGATTCTCATCACCTGATGCATTAAAATTGATATCTTCAAGCACTTTTTCTAATATAGTGTTTAATCTTCTTGCTCCAATATTTTCGCTTGTGAGATTTTGTTTTTCAGCAAGTTCAGCAATTTCCCACAGTGCATCTTCTGTGAATTTTAAGTCAACTTTATCTACTTTAAGTAAACTCTGATATTGTTTGATTGTTGCATTTTTAGGTTCAGTCAAAATTCTATAAAAATCATCTTTTGTGAGATTGTTAAGTTCAACTCTTATTGGGAATCTTCCTTGAAGCTCTGGAATAAGGTCATCTACTTTTGAAACATGGAATGCACCTGCTGCCATAAACAAAATGTAATCTGTTTTGACTGTTCCATACTTTGTTGTCACTGATGTTCCTTCAACAAATGGAAGCAAATCTCTTTGCACACCTTCTCTTGAAACATCTGGACCTTTACTATTTTCTTTGCTGGCAATTTTATCGATTTCATCAATAAAAATCATACCCTCTTGTTCTACTCTTTCAATGGCTTCACTATTCACACTGTCAAGATCCAAAAGTTTGTTGCTTTCTTCTTCGCTTAAAATATCTTTTGCATCTTTAATTGTAACTTTTTTTCTTTTTTTCCTGTTTTGTCCAAACATTCCATCAAAAATATTTCCAAGGCTTATCTCTGCATTTCCAGTCGCAAGAACTTCAATGTTTTTTGGCTGTTCTGGAACATCAATTTCAACAAAATCTGCATCATAGTTACCTTGTTCAAGTTCTGCCATTATGCGTTGACGATCAAGATGTTCATCGGCGCCTTCAATTTTTTTGTTTGGATAAACCATATCAAAAAGTTTTTGATTAACAATGTTTTGAACTTTTTGTTGAACAGATTTGATTTTTTCATTTTTAACCATTCTAACTGCAACTTCAACCAAGTCTCTAATCATACTTTCACAGTCTCTTCCAACATATCCTACTTCAGTGAATTTTGTTGCTTCAATTTTTACAAATGGTGCATTAACAAGTTTGGCTAGTCTTCTGGCAATTTCAGTTTTTCCAACGCCAGTAGGTCCTTTCAAAATTATGTTTTTTGGCATAATTTCTTCTCTCTCTTGTGCAGAAAGTTGACTTCTTCTGTATCTATTTCTAAGTGCAACAGCAACTGCTTTTTTTGCTTCTTCTTGACCAATTATATATTTATCAAGTTCTTCAACTATTTGTTTAGGTGTCAAATTCATATTAAACTTCCTCCACAACAATGTTATGATTTGTAAAAATACATATATCGCCTGCAATATTTATGGCTTTTTCTGCAATTTCTCTAGCAGAAAGATTTGTGTTTTCAATAAGTGCCTTTCCTGCAGAATAAGCATAATTTCCGCCACTTCCAATTGCACAAACACCATTGTCTGGCTCAATAACTTCACCATTTCCTGAAATAATGAGAAGATTATCTTTGTCGGCAACAATCATAAGTGCTTCAAGTTTTCTCATAACCTCATCATTTCTAAAAGTCAGTGCAAGTTCAACTGCACTTCTCATCAAATTTCCATTGAATTTATTAAGCATTTCTTCAAATCTATTTGAAAGTGAAAATGCATCAGCAACTCCACCTGCAAAGCCTATGACAACATTGTCATTAAAAATTCTTCTTACTTTAACTGCATTGCCTTTCATAACAACATTTTGTCCCATTGTTAATTGGCCATCACCAGCAACAGCAGTTTTGCCATTTCTTTTTACGGCTATAATTGTTGTTCCTCTAAATTGTTCCATTTTGTATTAACTCCTTTATCTCTAAAATTGATTTGTTGGCTCTTTCTTCCTTTGGGCTGCCATCATTTTTGATTATTCCCCAATTTGCATTCATGGGTTGAAAATGCTTTTCACTTGCAGATGATATCCAATCACTTAAAGCACCTATGCAAGTTGAATTTGAAAAAGTAACAAATTCTTTTCCTTCAATCATTTTTGCAATATTAAGTGCACAATATAAACCGCTTGCTGTACTTTCAACGTATCCTTCAACTCCGCTGAGTTGACCTGCAATGAATACATTCGGATAATCTTTAAGTTGATAGTATTTATTTATATGTTTTGGGGCATTTATATAAGAATTCCTATGCATAACCCCATACCTCACATATTCTGCATTTCTAAGTGCTGGAATAAGGCTAAAAATTCTTTTTTGCTCTCCAAATAGCATATTTGTTTGGCAACCAACCAAGTTATATAGATCATTGCTGTTGCTTTCCTTTCTCAGTTGCAAAACAGCATATGGCATTTTGGTTGTCTTTGGATCAATCAATCCCTTTGGTTTGAGAATACCAAATAAAAGTGTTTTATATCCTCTTTTTGCACTGACTTCAATAGGCATACAACTTTCAAAAACCTTGCTATTTTCAAAATCTTTGAGTTCAACTGTTTTTGCGTTGATTATTTCCTTATAGAATACATCGTATTCATCTTTTGTCATAGGGCAATTTATATAATCACCATCAGTTTCGCCTTTATCATACCTATTGGCAATAAAATAATGGTCTTTATCCAAACTGTTTTTATCAACTATTGGTGCAATTGCGTCAAAGAAATAACAATCATCATTCCCTAGAGTGTCACAAAGATTTTTGAAAAGTTCATCATCTGTGAGTGGACCTGTTGCAATTATTGTTGGCACATCTAAGTCAACATTTTTAACATTTTCATAATGAATTGCTATATTTTTCATAGAAAGCAACTTTTCAGTAATCTTTTGTGAAAACAATTCTCTATCAACACTTAATGCTTCTCCACTTGGCACTTTTACTTCATCAGCTGTTTTTATTATTAAACTATCTAAAAGCCTAAGTTCTTCTTTTAAAAGTCCACAAGCATTGGTGAGAGCATTGCTCTTTAGGGAATTGCTACAAACAAGTTCAGCAAAATTTTTATTTTTATGTGCTGGGCTAAATTTTACTGGCTTTTGTTCATACAAATCAACAAAAAAACCTCGTTTTGCAAGTTGATAACTTGCCTCAGCTCCAGCCAATCCTGCACCTATGACTTTTACTCTATTCATCTATTCCCTCATCATTTGAATTATTATATAATATATCAAAATAAAAGTCCTCATACTCTTTTTTCATAAAAATCTTTTCATCAAAATCACTATCACTGTTTTGACTATTTATACTTTGTTCTTTTAAATTTTGATTGTCACTTGTGAAATTATTTTCACTTTTTGATATTGAATTGTTTTGATTATTATTTTTGTTATTTTTATTTATTACTTCAATATAGTCACAGCTTTCATTACTACATTTTTTTATAATATTATTCTTTGTTTCATGTTTTGTTAAGTAGCAATCACATTTTGGGCATTTTTCATCAAGAGGTATATCCCAACTTATAAATTTACAATTTTCGCTATCCTCACAAACATAAAAGAGTTTGCCTTTTTTACTTTTTCTTTCAAACACATTTTTGCCACACTTTGGACATTTTGCAACAACTTTATTATTTTCCTGTAGATTCTTTATATTTTTACATTTAGGATAGTTTGGACATGCCAAGAATTTTCCATATCTGCCATCACGAATAATCATCATTGCACCACATTTATCGCACTTTACATCACTGACAACTGGTGGCTCTTTTTCAACAAAAACTGAATTATCACCACTTGCAACTTTAAGCTTTGGTAAAAATTTATCATAAAAATTTGTAATTAGAATATGCCAATCTTGTTTTTGAGTTGCAATTTTATCAAGCCCATCTTCCATATTGGCAGTAAAATCGACATTTATGATTGACGCAAAATATTTTTGTAGCAAATCAGTGACTTCAAAGCCGAGTTTTGTTGGCTTTAATGCTTTTCCATCTTTTTCAACATATTTCCTTGTACTTAGAATTGTAATTGTTGGAGTGTAAGTCGCAGGTCTTCCAATTCCATTTTCTTCCATTGCCTTGATGAGTGTTGACTCTGTATATCGTGGTAATGGTTTTGTAAATTTTTGCTCAGGCAAAAGTTCCAAAAGTTTGAGTTTGTCATCTTTTTGAAGTTCAGGAAGTTTTGCTTGATTTGAATCTTCTTCATCTTGTTTTTTAAAATCTTGATAAATTGCCGTGTAACCAGCAAATTTTGGAGTTTTGCCAGTAACTTTAAATTGACAATCATTACATTCTATTTCTGCAACAACTTGATTGTATGTTGCTTCCACCATCTGACTTGCAAAGAATCTTTCATAAATAAGTTTGTATAACTTATAATTTGCAGGTGAAAGATATTGCTTTACACTATCTGGCGTTTTTTCAAAATGAGCAGGCCTAATTGCTTCGTGTGCATCTTGAACATTGTCACCTTTGCTTTTGTAAAAATTTGGCTTTGATGGATAATATTCTGGTCCAAATTTTTCAGTTATATATTTTTTTGCATTTATTCTTGCTTCATCGCTAACTCGAACTGAATCAGTTCTAATGTATGTCACAAGTGCAACCTTTCCTTCATCACCAATTGTAACACCTTCGTATAGTTCTTGTGCACAAGAAGTAACTTGTTTCAAGCTCATTCCCAGTTTGTTGATTGCATCTTGTTGCATTGTGCTGGTTGTGAACGGAGCCGGTGCGTGGCTTTTTGCAACAGTTTTTTTGACGGAAGTAACTTTCCACTCACCACCACTTATATGATTGATAACTCTGTCCATCATATCTTTGTTGTGCAGTTTAATTTTTTTGTTTGTTATTGTTGTTAAACTTGCTTTAAATTCAGGCATTTCGTTTGGTTTTTCTAATTTTGCAATCAAAGTCCAATATTCTTCTGAAACAAAGTTTTGAATTTCTCTTTCCCTATCAACAACAAGTTTAAGGGCAACACTTTGAACTCGACCCGCAGAAAGCCTGCTTGTGATTTTTTTACATAAAATAGGTGAAATTTTGTAACCAACAAGTCTGTCCAAAACTCTACGAGCCTGCTGTGCATCAAACATATTTTCATCAAGTGCTCTTGGCTTTTGAATTTCACTTTGTACAACTTCCTTTGTGATACTATTAAATTCAACTCTATCAAGTTTTGTCTTGTCAAGTCCAAGCACTGTTGCAACATGCCAACCTATAGCTTCTCCCTCTCTATCAGGGTCAGTTGCAATATATATTTCATCAGCTTTCTTTGCAAGAGATTTTAGTCTATTTATTGTTTTTTCTTTGTCTGGTTTTATCTCATATTTTGGTTCAAAATTATTTTTAATATCAACACCAAGTGATTTTTCAGGTAGGTCGATTATGTGTCCACCGGTGGCAAAAACCTCCCAGCCACTGCCAAGATATTTTTTTATTGTGTCAACTTTTCCAGCACTTTCAATAACAAGTAGTTTCATTATTTCTCCTAATTTTTGCAATAGTAATTGCCATTCATTTTCTTTATTATTCCATTAAGTTCCATTGTTGTCAACAAAGTGAGCAAGGTTTTTGTGTCAATTTTTGTTTGAAGTTGTATTTCATCAAAATGTGTTTCACCATCAATAACATTAAAAATTGCTTGCTCTTCAAGTGATAATTGTAAATTTTTAACAACAGGCTTGTATTGATTCAAAACATTAAGTCCTTTCAAAATGTCTTCAGCAGAGGTAACCATTGCTGATTGACAAGATTTGATGATATTATTTGTTCCACTTGATGCAAAACTTGTGATTTCACCCGGCACAGCAAAAATATCTATGCCATAGTCAAGAGCATAATCCCTTGTGTGCATTGTTCCGCTTTTGAGTGATGCTTCGGTGATAAGTACTGCCTTTGAAAGTCCAGCAATGATGCGGTTTCGAACAGGATAATGCCAGCTCGCAGGGCCAACATTTGGGGCATATTCAGATATAACCAGTCCAGTTTTTTCAATTTGCTTTTCAAGTTCAAAATTGCGCTTTGGATAAATATCATTAAATCCACTTCCCATAACTGCAATTGTCTTTCCGCCAACTGCAAGAGCCGAAGTGTGAGCAATTGAGTCAATTCCTTCAGCAAGACCGCTAACAATTGTCACTCCACTTGCTGCAAGTTCCTTTGAAAGTTTTTCAGTGACTTGCTTGCCATATATTGTTGGCTTCCTAGTTCCAACAACAGCAACGCAAACAGAGTTTAATAGTGACAAATCTCCACGGCAATATAAAATTAAAGGGTTCTCTGGATAGTTTAAAAATTGTTGAGGATAGTTTTCGCTCATATATGTTATAATTTTAATTTTTTGACTATCTAAATTTATTATATAGCTCATCAAGTATTGTTCATCCAAAGCATAACACATTTTATCAAATTGTTCTTTTGTAATTATGTTTTGAAGTATTGAAAAATTTGAAGAAAATTCATCAAAAATGTCTCCTGGCTCTGAAAATGAGTCAAGAATTTCTTGTTGCTTTTTGGTCGTTAAAAAGTCGAACATATCAATCCAAATGATTGCTTTTTCATTTTTTGTGTACATTCAAAAAATACCCTTATTTTTATAAAATTTAAACAAATTTGCAAGTTTTTTATTAAATTTT
Source organism: uncultured Clostridia bacterium (assembly GCA_905235485.1). Classification (GTDB taxonomy): domain Bacteria; phylum Bacillota; class Clostridia; order Christensenellales; family UBA1242; genus UBA9845. The sequence continues at coordinate 20,543 of CAJOLY010000008.1, read as the reverse complement.
AGCATTTTTTTTAAGATTTTATCATTTTTTTAAAATTATAGCCAATATTTTCTATCAAGACTTCTATAATTTATTGCTTCAACAAGATGTGAAATTTCAATATTTTCACTTCCTTCAAGGTCAGCGATTGTTCTGGCTACTTTAAGTATTCTATCATGAGCTCTAGCTGTGAGATTTAGTTTTGCAAAAGCTTCTTCCAAAATTCTTTCACAGTCAGGACTCAGCTTGCAATATCTTTTAACAAGTGCAGCATTCATTGCAGAATTGTTATGTATTTTCAATCCTTCAAATCGCTTGTTTTGAATATTTCTTGCTCTTGTCACTCTTTCTTTAATTTCAGCAGAAGTCTCCTCTTTTGTTTCGGTCTTTAAATCCTTATAGTTTATTGCATCAACTTCAATTTGCAAATCAATTCTATCCATAAGTGGACCACTGAGCTTATTTAAGTAATTATGTATTTGCACGAGCGTGCATTTGCACTCATGAAGTTTGCTTCCATAGTATCCACAAGGGCAAGGATTCATGCTTGCAAGCATAGTGAAATCAGCTGGATATTCAACAGTTTGAGCAATTCTACTGACAGTTATCACTCTATCCTCAAGTGGCTGACGCAGTGTTTCAATCAAATTACGAGGATACTCTGGTGTTTCATCCAAAAATAAAACACCATTATGAGCAAGGCTAACTTCGCCAGGTTTACTTGTTCTTCCCCCACCAACCATAGTAACAACTGTTGTTGTGTGATGTGGTGACCTAAATGGCCTTGTGAGAACAATTCCTTGTTTACTATCAAGTGTTCCAGCAACGCTATGAATTTTTGTAACTTCCAAAGCTTCCTCAAAAGTCATATCTGGAAGTATACTTGGAAAACTTTTTGCGAGCATTGTTTTTCCACTGCCAGGTGGTCCTATCATAATAACATTATGTCCACCAGCTGCAGCAATTTCCAAAGCTCTTTTTGCTGTTTTTTGACCTTTTATATAGCAAAAGTCATTTGAAACAACTGCTTGCCTAACATTTTCTTCATATTTTGAAATTGAAACAGGTGCAATAGGTTCAAAACCCTTCAAAAAATTAACTACTTCTCCAAGCGACTTCACTGCATATGTTTCTAATCCATCAATATAGCTTGCTTCCATTTTGTTTTCATATGGTATAATCACTTTTTTGAAACCATTTTCTCTTGCACTAATAAGCATAGGAAGTATTCCATTGATCTTTCTGATATCACCATTGAGAGAAAGTTCACCTAAAATAACAAAATCATTTGTTGCGCTGACAGGAAATTGATCAGTTGCAGAAAGAAGTCCAAGAGCAATTGGCAAATCATAAATTGGACCTTCTTTTCTGGTGTCAGCAGGTGCCAAATTTACTGTTATACGATATAGCGGATATTCAAAACCACTGTTTTTTATTGCTGACCTAATTCTATCCTTTCCTTCTTTAACACTTGCATCAGGAAGACCAACAACATCATATCCTGGAAGCCCATTATTCAAATCAACTTCAACATCAACAGGAAATCCTTCGATTCCAACCAAACCAAAACTTTTCAATTTACTTAACATGATTTAATTGTATCACAAAAAACAAAAATGCCAAAATATAAAGCACAAAAAAAGTGCACAAATGTACACTTTTTAATTTTACTTAAAAATTATTCTGCATCTGCTGGTTGTTCATTTTCTTCAACAACTTCAACTGGTTGTTTGCCTTTAAGTCTGTAAGAAATATCTTCTTTAACTTTTGCAGCTTTACCAGTTCTATTTGCAAGATAATAAAGTTTAGCTCTTCTAACTTTTCCATGTCTAACAACTTCAACTCTGTCAATACGTGGACTGTGAAGTGGGAATGTTCTTTCAACTCCAACGCCATAAGAAATTCTTCTTACTGTGAAAGATTCTCTGATGCTTCCATTGCGTTTTGCAACAACGACACCTTCGTATGCTTGAAGTCTTTCCTTTCCTGCTTCAACAACTTTAACATAAACTTTTACGGTATCGCCAACATTAAATGTTGGAACATCTTTTTTGAGGTACTCTTTCTCAATTTCGTCAACTATATTCATATTTTCCTCCTTAAAAAATGTTATTTTCAAGTGTTCTTACACCGTTTGCATTGGACCACTCATAAAATACAAGACGATTATATCACAATAAAATGATATTATCAAGTGTTTTTTGCAAATTGTCTAAATATTTTGTCAAATAAATAATGAGTGTTCTAATGTCGATAATTACTTTCAAACATTATAATTTAAAAACAATTTTCTAGATGAGTGACAGTGTCTCCCAAAATTTCAATACAATCAAACCGAACTTTTGATTCAGTTAGTTTATGTGCCATTAAATACTGCATTGCAACTTTTCTAATTTTGTTTTGCTTGTATGGAGTGACTGCTTCTCTAGGCATTCCAAAGCGTTTGGTTTGCCTATTCTTCACTTCAATAAAAACTATGATATCTTTTGTTTTGGCAATAATATCAATTTCACCAATCTTTGTTGAGTAATTTTGCACCAAAATTTTGAAGCCCTTGTCAATCAAAAACTTTTTTGCAAGTGTTTCTCCTTGCACCCCTAAAATATGATTTAACTCTTTCATTATTCCTCACAAAGTACTTTTTAATTTAATAATATTTTCAAAAAAATACATAAATTTTTTATTATTTTATAAAATTTAGCTGTTTTTTATAAAATTTTTGCAAATTTTACTTGATTTCAACAAAATTTTTTATAAATGATTTTCTATGTATTTTTGAGGCTCCAAATTTTTTTAAAAGTTCAATATGTTCTTTTGTTCCATAACCCTTATGCTTTGCAAAGTTATATTCCGGATACTTCTCTGAAAGTTCAATCATCAGCTTGTCTCGATAGACTTTTGCAAGGATTGATGCAGCTGCAATTGAATAACTTGTGGCATCACCCTTGATGATTGCAACCTGCAAAATGTCAGTTTGGATATTTTTAACTGCATCAACGAGTACCATTTTAGGTTTTGATTTTAAACCCTCTACGCAATTTTTCATACCAAGTTTTGTAGCTTCCAAAATGTTGATTTGATCAATCATACTTTCACTTATTTGTTCAATGTGATAATCTATGGCAACTTGTTTAATTTTTTCACAAAGTTCCTCACGCTGTTTTTCAGTGAGTTTTTTGCTGTCATCTACACCAAAAACTATCTTATCCGCATCAAGTGGCATAATACAACTTGCAACAACAACTGGACCCGCAAGTGGTCCCCTGCCTGCCTCATCAATTCCACAAAAAGTGCCATATCTATCGGCCATTTTTCTATCAAACTCTACAAGTTGTTTGGTTCGCTCAATTCTCTTCTCACTTTCTTTCATCCAATGTAATTCTTCCTATTCTACCCTTTCTAAAATCATCAATAATTCCTATCGCACCACGCTCATAGTCAACTTCTCTACCTTTTGAAATAAAACCTCTTTTTTGGCAAATATCTTCAAATACTTCCAATGGCTCTTGATTTTTTATTTCAATTTTGTATCTATTTTCAAGAAGTGACTTATTCATTTCCATAAGGGTTTTTATAAATTCAAGCCCAAGTGTTGCAATATCCAAAACTTCATTTTTGATTGAACCAATATATGCAAGCCTTGTGCCAACGATTTCATCAGTTATGTCTGGCCATAAAGTACCAGGAGTATCCAACAAATTGATGTTATCTTCAATGGCAACCCATTGTTTTCCGCGAGTGACACCAGGTTTGTCACCTGTCACAGTTTTTCCTTTGCTTGCCAAGTTGTTTATAAGTGTGCTTTTTCCTGAATTTGGAACACCTATAACCATTGCCCTAAATGGAATGTTAAGGCCCTTTCGTTTGTTCCATTCTGTTTTTTTTGATAGCATTTCTTTCATAAGTGACTTAATGACTTTTGCGCTTCCAGAAACTGTGCTATTGATTGTTACACATGCTGAATTTTCTTTTTTTGAAAAATATGATTTCCAATACTCTGTTTCAACTTCATTTGCCAAATCACTTTTTGACAAAACATAAATTACTGGTCTTTTGCTTGCAATTTTGTCAAAACTTGGATTAAGACAAGAAAAAGGTGCTCTGGAGTCCAGAACATAAATGATTATATCAACATTTTTCATTTCCTTTTCCATCATATTTAGAGCACTATTCATATGCCCTGGAAACCAATTGATTTTCATTTATACACCTATATTTTGATTTTATAATTTTAGCAATTTAAGTTGTTTATCATTTTGATTTAATTTTTTTTAGATATTTTTTGTATAGATCTGGTCTACGAGATTTTGTAATTTTTAAACTTTCTTGAAGTTTCCATTTTTCAATTTCTCGATGATTACCACCAAATAAAATTTCGGGAACAGTCAATCCCAAATATTCTCTTGGTTTTGTGTACTGAGAATATTCAAGCAGCCCATTAGAAAAACTCTCTTCGTCCGTACTCCCCTCACTTAAAACTCCGTCAACATATCGAGAAACAGCATCACAAACAATCATTGCAGGTAGTTCTCCACCAGTAAGGACATAGTCTCCCACACTGATTTCCTCCATATCAAAATAATCAATCACTCTTTGGTCAATGCCTTCATAATGTCCGCAAACGATAATTAGATGTTCTATTTTTGATAGTTCAACAACTTTTTGTTGATTAAAAAGTTCGCCTTTTGGTGACATATAAACAATTTTAAACTGCAAAGATTTTTTGATTTCTTCTTTCTTTTTTTTAGATAATTTTGATTGCAAAATATTCTCAACAAAATATAGTTCATCAGCACTTAAAACTTTTTTTATAGCATCAAAAAGTGGCTGGCAAGTCATAATCATTCCTGCCCCACCGCCAAAAGGCGTATCATCAACTTTTTTGTGTTTGTCAGTGCTGAAATCACGAATGTTTGTTAAATTTATTTCAATAGAATTGTTGATTTGCGCTCTTTCCAAAATGCTGTGATTAAGCGTGTCAAACATTTCTGGAAAAAGTGTTAATATGTTAAATTTCATACTGCACCTTCAAAAAATTTTTCAGTTATGAACAGGATTTTTTGCTTTGGCTCAATTTTTTCAAAAAAATCTAACACAAAAGGCACGCGATGTTCCTTTCCATCTTGTTCAAAAACAAGAATATCAGTTGCACCAAAATTTTCAACATTGGTTATTATCCCTATTTCGGTTTCACCATTTAAAATTTTTGAGCCAATCAGATCACTTACAAGATATTCGTTTTCTTCAAGTTTTTCACTTCCAATATGGTCAACCAAAATGTTATGGTTAACAAATGGCATCACAATATTTATGTCATCATAAGCATATATTTTGATTTTTACATAACCTTTTTTGTTAACCTGCTTTTCACATTTAAAGGTATTTTCATATCCTTCAATAAAAAACTCATCAAGCTTTATATTTTGATTCATAAGGACTTTAAGTTCACCTCTCAGTCCAAAAGTGTTTACAATTTTTCCTACAACTATTTTTTCCATAGTGATATTTTAACATATAATTAAAAAATATCAAAAAATTATTTATGAATTTCTATTATATTTTTAATACTATTTTTTACCATTTGCCTGAAGTTTTAATTTTTTTTTGTTAACAAGATAATATACTAAATAATAAATTGAAATGTAGGCACTCAAAATAACAATGTAAAGAAGGTGATATGGAAAACTTAAATTTAATTCAAGTGGATCACTCATTAAATACATGTAATTTTCAGTGTTGCCAGGTAAAATTACGAAGTCAACAATAACTCCCCACAGAAACATAACTGTGAAGCATAAAAATATTTGATATATTTTTTTAAATTCAAACTTAGCAAATTTTAATGTTATCAATAACACTGAAACAACAAATCCCAAAATATGTGATGTAACGCTATATAGGCAAGTAAAAGACAAATATACTCTATTTATTCCAACCGCTGGCTGTAACAGAAATGCAACCGTTGCAAGTATTGCAACAATACTAGTAAAATTTAAAAGTATTTGTTTTTTTGTAAAAATTCCTATTATCAAAACCCATACTGCTACAGAGCAAATATGTAGTGGCATTATAATTTTGAAAATATTTTGAAATGAATATACATCAAGTATAATCAAATTAACAATTCTAGACAAAATTTCAAAAAACAATAATATACTAGCTAAAACCTTTAACAAAATATTTTTTGCTTTTTCTGATTTTTTGTAAAAAATAATTGAAAGCAAAACCGTAATTGATATTGCAATTGCAATCATCAAAATATGCTTAAAACTCCACATATATTCACTTTTGGAAAGTTTTGGATTGTTTGAATTTGTCCACCAATCTGAAAAGCTCATAATAACTCCTTTATCTTTTGCATATAGACATAATATCATATTATTTAAAAAAACACAAAAAAAAAGCAGATTATTCTGCCTTTTTATCAAACTTTACAAAATATCGTTTGCTTGTTCCATTTGAAGCGGTTTTGATTATTGCTCTTATTGATTGAGCAACTTTGCCATTTTTTCCAATAACTTTGCCCATATCTTCGCTAGCCACAAAAACAGTGATTGTTATTTCATCACCCTTTTCTTCGCTTGAAACAACAACGGCTTCTTTGTTTTCAACAAGTTTGTCTACAATATATTTTACTATTTCTTCCATAGACAATCACCTTAATTCTTTTTTTCAAGAACGCCACACTTAACAAGAAGGTCACGAACTGTATCTGATGGAATAGCACCATTTTTAAGCCAAGTTTTTGCTTTTTCAGTGTCAATATTGTATTGATTTGTTTCTTTGAGTGGTTCATAAGTTCCAATAATTTCAATAAACTTTCCATCTCTTGCTCTTCTTTGATCTGCTACAACAACTCTGTATGTTGGAGCTTTTTTTGCACCTGTTCTTGTGAGTCTCATTACTACTGCCATATTTTTTATCCTCCATAATTTTTTATATATAAATTTTCTCTTTCGAAAAAAATTTATCCAATATTAAACGGCATTTTGCCAAATCCCTTACGATTTTTCATTTGTTTCATAAGTTCTTTTGTTTGTTCAAATTGCTTGATTAGTTGGTTAACTTCTTGAATGGTTGTTCCACTACCCTTTGCAATTCTTTGTCTGTTTGACGATTTTATGATTTCAGGATTAAGTCTTTCCTTTGGTGTCATACTTTGGATGATTGCCTTATTTTTCAAAAGTTGCTTTTCATCAATCTCAGCATTTTTAAGTGCACCCATCCCTGGAAGCATACCTAAAATATTTTTGAGTCCACCCATTTTTTTTAGATTTTCTAGTTGGGCCATATAATCGTCAAAAGTGAATGAATTCTCTCTAAATTTTTTTTCAAGTATTTCAGCTTCTTCTCTTGATACTGCTTGCTCTGCTTTTTCAATAAGCGTCAAGACATCACCCATTCCAAGTATTCTGCTTGCCATACGATCTGGATAGAATGGTTCAATGTCGTTCATCTTTTCACCAATTCCACAAAATTTAATTGGTTTTTTGACAACATAGCTGATTGAAAGTGCTGCACCACCACGCGTATCTCCATCAAGCTTTGTGAGAATAACTCCTGTGATATCAAGTTCACTATTAAATGTTTCGCTAACATTCACTGCTTCTTGACCAGTCATACTGTCAACAGTGAGTAGTATTTCTGTTGGACTCACTGCCTTTTTGATTTCTTTGAGTTCATTCATCAATTCTTCATTGATTTGAAGTCTGCCGGCAGTGTCAATAATCACAGTGTCATATCCAAATTGCCTTGCATGTTCAATTGCTTGTTTGCTTGTTTTGACAGGATCTTGCGTTCCTTTTTCAAACACAGGGAGATTTATCGACTTGCCAACAATTTGAAGTTGTTCAATTGCTGCAGGACGATAAATATCGCAAGCAACTAAAAGTGGTTTTTTGCCTTGTTTTCTAAGGCTAAGTCCAAGTTTCCCACACATAGTGGTCTTTCCAGCACCTTGAAGTCCACACATAAGAATTATTGTTGGTGGATTGCTTGCCACTTGAAGTTTCGCATTTGTTCCACCCATGATGCTTGTAAGTTCTTCATTAACGATTTTGATAACTTGTTGCCCTGGAGTTAAACTTTTGAGCACTCGTTCGCCCACTGATTTTTCGGTGATAGAATTTACAAGTTGTTTCACAACCAAATAATTGACATCTGCCTCAAGCAATGCCACCCTAACTTCACGCATAGCCTCCCTTATGTCACCCTCTGAGAGTTTGCCACGCCTTGTGAGTTTTGAGAAAATATTTGTTATCTTATCACTTAAACTAGAAAATAATCCCATATCACTCCTGTTTCCAAACATTTAACATTTTTTCAGCAAAAATTGATTTGCCATTTTTTTCAACAAGTTCCATTTGCATCAAATATTTTTTGAGCATACCTAACTTTTTTTCAAATTCCTCAAGTTTGTTTGACGCCTTTTTGATTGTGTCAAGCACAGCTTGACGAGTTATATTAAGACTTTGAGAAATTTCAACAAGAGGAAGATTAAAATTTAAATAACTATCCAATACATCTTGTTGATTTTTTGTTAGCAATGCTCCATAAAAATCATTGAGCAAACACAAACGAACACTTTTATCTAAAATCATATCATAAGTAAAGCATTTTTGCTTTACAATGCTATTTTAATCTATCTTATGCATTTTGTCAAGAGTTTATTGATTATTCTTTTAAAATTTTTAATTGATAAATAGATTTAGGAACTTATTTGGTTATGTTTTCTGCTTGTTTATCTATATTTATAAATAATATTGAATATTTATACATTAAGATAATTGCTTAATAACTTTGCATAATTATTCGTATAAATGTATAATTATTTTTTAATAATTTATATTATGCAATAATTACTTATAGTTTACTACATTTATGCAATATTTTGTATAAATATTTATTGATAATACAAATAAAAAGCACTCGCATTAAAAGTGCTTTTAATTTGGTATGTTATTTTATGCATACTTACTTATATGATTGCATCAACAAATTCTTCAGCATTAAAGGGTCTAAGATCATCAATGCCTTCGCCAACTCCAATGAAAACAACTGGAACTTGGAGCTCGTTTATGATAGGGATAACAACTCCGCCTTTTGATGTTCCATCAAGTTTTGTTAAAATTATTCCATCAATGCCAACTGCTTCATTGAAGTATTTGACCTGAGAAAGTGCATTTTGACCAGTTGTTGCATCAATAACAATATATTTTTTGTAATTTACTTCACTCCAAGTTTTGTCAACAACTCTGTCAATTTTTTTAAGTTCTTCCATCAAATTCTCTTTAACATGAAGTCTGCCAGCTGTATCAATGAGCACAATATCCATATTTTTTGCTTTTGCACTTGTGAGCCCATCAAACACAACACTTGCACTATCTGCGCCTTCCCCCTGCTTTACGATTTTTACCTTTGCTCTGTTTGCCCACTCATTAAGTTGATCAGTTGCAGCCGCACGGAAAGTGTCACCAGCAATAAGCATAACATCTTTTTTTTGAGACTTGTAATAGTTTGCCATTTTGCCTATGCTTGTTGTTTTACCAACACCATTCACTCCAATAATAAGTATTGCCGTTGGATATTCTTCTTCAATCTTTTCCCCTTTATTTAAAATATTCAAAATAGATTCTTTCAAAATGCTTGTGAATTCTTCTTGAGTTTTGATATGAGATTTTTTGCATTTTGTTTTAACATCATCAATGATTTCTTCAGTTGTTTGAACACCCATATCCGAGCCAATCAATATTGCCTCTAGATCTTCAAAAAATTCGTTAGTAAGTTCGCCATTTCCAAAAATCATACTAAGTTTTTTTGAAAGAGCATCTTTTGTCTTTTTTAATCCATTGAATAAATTTTTAAAAAATCCCATATTTTCCCTCTAATTTTTTAGTTTTTTTTATAATTTTTTGATAATTATTACATATTTTTTTTCTATTATAAAAATTATATTATTTGTTAATAAATTTTTGCATTAAATAATCTAAACAGTTGCTCCAATTTGATTGTCAACAGCAATAGCCTCTGAAAGTTTTACACTAACGACTTTGCTGACACCTTTTTCTGGCATTGTAACACCATATAAGTTATCAGCAAGTTCCATTGTTGGCTTTCTGTGAGTGATAACAATGAATTGTGTTTCGCTTGAAAACTTTTGAAGATATTTTGCAAATCTTCCAACATTTGCATCATCAAGAGCTGCTTCAATTTCGTCCAAGAGTACAAATGGCATTGGGCGAAGTTTTAAAATTGCAAACAAAATTGCAATAGCAGTAAGTGCTTTTTCACCGCCAGACAAAAGCGTAATGCTTTGAAGTTTTTTGCCAGGTGGCTCAACTTTGATGTCAACACCAGCTTCAAGTTCGTTCCCACTTTCACTTGGCACAAGTTCAAGAGTAGCATTTCCACCGCCAAACAATTCTTTGAACACCCTGTTAAAGTGCATATTGATTGTGTTAAAACTTGTATCAAATCTTGTTATCATTTCATCCGCAAGATCAGAAATAATTTTTGTGAGATCATTTTCAGCTTTTGTTAAATCTGCAATTTGAACTGTGTAAGAGTCAAATCTTTCTTGATAAATTTTACTATCCTCAATGGCATTAACATTTACATATCCTAGCCTATCAATTGCATGTCTTGTTTCATTTGCTAGTTTCAAGCCCTCTTGCAAATCATAATCTTCATGCTTAAATTGAAGTGCTGAACTATAATTTAGTCCATATTCAGTCCAAACTCTTTCTTGCATATTTTCAATATCAGTGTCAACCTTTGTTAGGTTAACATTTTCTTGAAATAATTTATCCTGAAGTTTGTTTACTCTAGTTGTTAAATTTAATCTATCTTCATCAAGTTGTTTTAGTTCCACTTGCAAGCTGTCTTTATATGTTCCAAGACCTTCAAGTTTTGATTTAACTTCATTTAGTTTGTTTTCTGTTTCAATATAGTCAGCATTTTGTATAGTTGCAGAAATCACAGTTTCAGCCTTTTTGATAACTTCACTATTATTTTCAATTTCTGCATTTATTTGCTCAATTTTTTGTTCCTTTTGCAAGATTTCATCATTTATTCTGTTAATATCATTCAAAAGCGAAGAATTTTCACTTTCTAAACTTGCAATATTAACCTTTATTTCCAAAACTTTTGCGTTGTATTCATCACGCTCTTTTTTTAGATTATCAAAATTTTGTTGCCTTTTTTCAATGCTTTTGTTTGCATTTTGTTTGTTTCCATCAATACTATTTTTAATTTTATCATTTACAGCTATATTTTGGTCTATTGCTGCAATTTTAACGGCAATTTCTTTGAGCTGAATTTCAGTGTTTTGTAAATTTTTATTTAAACTTTCAAGCGTATTTTCATATTGATTTTTTGCTTCAAGTAGTTTTGCAATTTCAATGTTTGATGAATTCAAAAGTCCCAAATATTCATTTGACTTTTCTTGATATATCGTTATATTTTCTCTTGCTAGTGCAACTTTTTGCTGAATTTCATCCTTTTGCATTTGCAATTTGGTTAAATTTTTTGAGAGTTCTTCAATTTCATTTTCTCTGCCAATAACACTTGTAATAGCCTTATTTCTACTTCCTCCAGTGATGCTTCCTTGAGGACTTAAAACATCACCATCAAGAGTAACTATTTTAAATGCATACCTTGTCTGTTTTGCAATTTTTACGGCTGTCACAAGATTGTCAACTATTGCAGTGCCACCAAGCAAATTTTCAAAAATATTTGACAATTTTTTATCAAAATCTATAAGGTCACTTGCAACACCTAAAAATCCACTTTGATTTTTTATGTCATTTAAATAATTTTCAATGTTTCTAGGTTTTAATGCAGTCATTGGCAAAAATGTTGCTCGACCAAAATTATTTTTCTTTAAGTATGCGATGATATCTTGTGCTTTTTGTTCGTCAGTCGTAACAATATTTTGCACTGCTCCACCAAGTGCCATTTCAACTGCAATCTTGTACTTTTCTGGAACACTCATTAAGTTTGCAACAACTCCAACAAAACTAGTTTTCAGACTAGAATTCTTCTCTGATTCAACAAGAAGGTGTTTTACTGCTCCATTAAAGCCATCAAAGTTTTTTCGCATATCTTCAAGCATATTTTTTCGTGATAACAAACTAGCATATGTGCTACTAATTTCACTCAACTCTTCAGACGATGCATTTAAAACCTGATTGCTTTCAGATAAAAGTTTAACATATTTTTCATATGTACTTTTAATATTTTGGCTTTCAGTTTGCTTAATATTTAAGTTGCTTGTTGTGCTTGTAAGCAAATTTATATTGTCATCTATATTTTTCTCGATTGTTGCTTTTTGATGTGTAAGTTCGGCCTGCCTATCAATAGATGCAAGTTTTTCAGCATTAAGTTTGCTAATATCCGCCTTGATATCACTAAGTTTGTCGAGAGCAGAAATCATCAATTGTTGATTTTGCTCTGCTTCATCTTCACTTTTTGCAAGTTCATCAACAACTGAAAGATACTTTTTGCTTATCTCTTCATTTTTTGATTTTAAGTTGTCAATATTTGTTTTATTGTCTTCAATTTTCAACTTTTTCTGCTCAAGCAATTTTTTTGCTGACAAAATATTTTCTTCTTCAAGTTTCAATTCATCGTTTAACTTTTTTGCTTGCTCTCTTAAAAGATTTAGCCTTTCTTTTACAATATTTGTTTCACCGCTCTTTCTTTCAAGTTGAACAGTTAAACTAACAACTTCATCATATAGTTCTTTTATTGTTTTATCAATTTTTTGAATATTGTCATAATTTTTGTTGTAGTTTAAAATTGTTTCATCAAGATTTTTTTGTTTTTGATCAATTTCTTCAGCAAGTGCATTTATTCTAACACTGATTTCTTGCTTGTTTGAAGATGCGTTGTCATATTGATATATGTAGTTATTGATTTCAAAAGATTTAAGTTCATCGCGAAGTGAAAGGAATTTTTTTGCTTTTTCGGCCTGGTCTTTTAAAGGGTTAAGTTGCCTTTCAATTTCAATCAAAATATCACGAAGACGCGAAATATTTTCACGTGTTCTTGCAAGTTTTCTTTCACTTTCAAGCTTTTTTTCTTTGAATTTTGATATTCCTGCAGCTTCCTCAAAAATGCCACGTCTATTTTCTGGCTTGCTGTTGACAATTTGGTCAACCTTTCCTTGTCCTATGATTGAATATCCATCACGTCCAATACCAGCATCGTGCAAAATTTCAACAATGTTTTTAAGTCTGCTTTCACTGTTGTTAATAAGATATTCACTTTCACCGCTACGATACAGTTTTCTTGTCAAAATAACTTCATTATAGTCAAGGTCAACATCACGATTTGTGTTGTCAAGTACAACAGATACTTCCGAATAACTCAAACTCTTTCTTGACTGAGTTCCATTAAAAATAACATCTTGCATAGAAGATCCACGCAAAAGTTTGCTTGATTGTTCACCTAAAACCCAACGAATGGCATCAGCAACATTACTCTTTCCACAACCATTTGGGCCAACAATGGCAGTTATACCATCATCAAAATTTATCACAGTTTTGTCTGCAAAACTCTTAAATCCTATAAGTTCAATTCGCTTTAATTTCAAAGTATTTCGCTCCTTAGCATAATCTTTAATATTATATCATATAATTATCATTTTGCAAATACATAATTAGAAAAAAATTATGATATAATTACCATAATTGTTTATTATAAACAGCTAAAACAATATCAAAATTTAAAATAAATTTATATTTCATTTTTTCTTTAATAATAAAAAAAGATAACTTATTTGTTATCATTTTTTAGTATTTCCAAAGTTTGTTTTGCTGATAGATTTTCGGCTTCTTTTTTACTTTTTCCGACAGCTACTCCATATTTTTTGCCATTTATTTTCACCGCAATTGTAAATATTGGCATATGTGCAGGACCAGATTTATCAGTTTGCACATATTCATGTTTCATATTATCAAATTGTTGCAAGTATTCTTGAAGTTCAGTTTTGTAATCTCTTGTTTTTGAATGAACTTCATCAACAAGTTCCTTTGAGTATTTTAAACTATCATAAATAAACTTTTTGCAAATATCAATATTTGAGTCAAGGAGCATGGCTCCAACAATTGCTTCATACAGATCACCCATAACATTTGTTGACTTTTCAGGATTAAAATTATCACATAGCAAAAATTTTTCAAGATTACAATTGCGTATAAATTTGCTAACATATTCACTACTAACAAAATATGCTCTAATTTTGCTTGAAACACCTTCATCAAAATCAAAATTTTCAAACAAAAATCTTGTTGTACAAAAATTAAGCACACTATCACCTAAAAATTCAAGTCTTTCATTGCTAGTTAAATTATGTGAATATGCAAAAGAACTGTGTGTGAACGCAGTTTGAAGCAAAGATTTATCTTTAAATTGATAGTTAATTTTATTCTCAATTTGAGAAATATCATTTTTATCTAACATATTTGACCTTTACAATAAAATTTATATAAAGCTAATTTTATAATTCAAATTTTATAATTCAAATTTTTAGTTGAAGGACAGTTTTTAAGCACAAGCACCAGCATAAAGCAAGAAAAAATCTATCAAATAATCATTATTCTTCAATTTTTATATCAATTCCATTAACGCTACTTGAAATGCTTTGAATTAAATTGCTTTGTCCTAAATTGTAAGCTTGTTTTATGGATTGATAGAAACTTTCTGCCTTGCTACTTCCGTGGCATTTGACGACAATTTTGTTAACTCCCAAAAATGGAGAGCCTCCATATTGATTGTAGTCAAAATTCTTTCTCAATCTTTTGAAAGTGCCTTTCATAAAAAGATAACCAATTTTACTCATAGTATGCGATTTTATGTCAGACTTTAAAATGCCAAGCAGCGTTTGAAGAGTGCCTTCACAGGATTTAAGCGCAACATTTCCAGCAAAGCCATCAGCAACAACAATATCATAGTCACCACTAAGTAAATCTCTTGCTTCCATATTGCCAACAAAATTTATTGGAAGTTCTTTCATATATTCAAATGTTTTTTTGACCAGATCATTGCCTTTATGGTCCTCAGTTCCAACGCTAAGAAGTGCAACTCTTGGGTTTTTAACACCAAACATATTTTCTGCATATCTACTTGCCATAAGTGCAAAATGCAAAAGGTTAATTGGTTTGCAGTCCATATTTGCTCCGCTATCAGCCAAAATGACAGGTGTGCCTTTCATTGTTGGAAGAACTGGTGCAAGAACTGGGCGAGATACTCCCTTTATTCTGCCAACTTTCAAAAATCCACCAGTAAGCACCGCCCCGGTGCTACCTGCCGAAACAAGTCCAATTGCATCTTCATTATTTTTTAAATATTCAAATCCTTTGACAAGTGAACTTTCTGTTTTTGTTTTTATGGCAACAGTTGGGCTTTCATCATTTGTGATTATGTCTGGAGCATCAATAATTTCTAATCTAGCATAATTTTCTAGTCCTAAACCTTTTTCTAATATTAAGTTATAAACTTCTTCACTCTTTCCGGTAATGATTACTTTTAAGTCATGAATTTCGTCTAGTGATTTCTTTATACCTTTCAAAACTTCAAGTGGTGCATTGTCACCACCATATCCATCAACAACAACTTTTTTGTATTCCATAATCCTTTCCTTTAACTTAGTTTTGCAACTACATTGTATCACATAAAAATACTTTTGTTACTTTTTTATCTATATTTCAGCTAAAATTATTTGTTCTAGTTGATTTATTCAACCATTTTAATTAGTTCTGCTTCACTAATCATCTTTATGCCTAGTTCTAAGCCTTTATTATATTTTGAGCCGGGATCTTCACCAAGCAAAATGAAATCAGTTTTTTTGCTAACAGATGAGGTAACTTTTCCACCATTATCTTCAATAATCTGTGTTGCCTCTTCTCGTGAAAGCGAAGGAAGTGTGCCAGTCAAAACAAAAGTTAAGCTTGAAAGTTTTTGCGATTTTTCGGATTTATAGTCTAAAACTTTAACTCCATTTTCAAACAAACTGTCAATTATTTTCAGATTGTTTTCGTTTTTAAAATATTCAACAACAGATTCACTCATTATGTCGCCAAAGTCAAAAATATTGTTTATATTTTCAACTGTTGCATTTTTGAAATTATCAAAAGTTTTGAATTCTTTTGCAAGTAATTTTGCACTTTTTTTGCCAATGTTTGATATTCCAAGAGAATAAATAAACCTATCAAGTTCCACTTCCTTTGATTTTTCTATGGCAGACAAAAGATTTGAAATTTTTTTGTCTTTGAAACCTTCAAGTTTTGATAGATCCTCTGCTGTGATTTTATAAATATCTGCAACATTTGTAATGCTTAAATCATTATAAAATTGCTCAGAAATCTTATCCCTAATTCCCACCAAATTCATTGCGTCACGACTTGCATAGTGAGTTAGCCTACCGATGATTTGTTCAGGACAATGATAGGTGTTCACACAAAACAAATTTGCACCAATTTCAACAAGTTTTGCACCACAACTTGGGCAATTATCAATCTTTTTGATTTCAGTGCTTTCAGGCGTTTCCCTTGCAACTCCCAAAATTTCAGGAATAACTTCGTTGCTACGCCTTACAAAAACATAATCAAAAAGTTTAATTTTTTTTCTTTCAATATCATTAAAATTGTTAAGGGTTGCTCTTTTAACTGTTGCTCCAGCAAGCTCAACTGGCTCAATTTCTGCAATTGGAGTTATTTTTCCAGTTCTTCCAACCTGCCAAGTGATTGCATTTAACTTAGATGACATTTCTTGTGCTTCATACTTAAATGCTATTGCCCACTTTGGAAATTTTGCAGTGTAACCAAAGAGCTTTCTTTCAGTTATATCATTAAGTTTAATGACAGCACCATCAATCAAAAAATCCAAATTTTTCTTGTTTTGGTCAATATTTTTTACTGCCAACTCAACTTCTTCAAATGAATTTAAAATCTTCCAATCACCACTCACATTAAATTTGTTGTCTTTCAAAAATTTGTGCATTTCCACTTGAGTTTTTATGTCAGTGCTATCAATGTAGTTCACGCTATAAAATATCACATCAAGGTTTCTTGATGCAGTAACTTTGGGATCAAGATTGCGAATTGCTCCGGCAGCAGCATTTCGTGCATTTTTTAAAGGTTCAACTGCTACTTTGTTGTATTTTGAAAGCTCACTAAGTTTCATTATTGCTTCACCTTGAACAATAACTTTGCCTTTGTAGTCAATTTTGAGTGGTACGGTGCGAATCGTTTTGACTTGCTCTGTAACATCTTCACCAACAAGTCCATTTCCTCTTGTTGCTCCATTGACCAAAATTCCATTTTCATAGGTCAAGCTAACTGTTAGTCCGTCGTATTTATATTCTACAAAAAATTGTGCGTTGTTATCTTTATTTTTAACATCTTCAACCCAGTCAGCAAGTTTTTGATAATCATTGCATTTTTCTAGGCTATATAGAGGCACTTCGTGGGTATATTTTTTGAATGCAGAAAGTGTTTCTCCGCCAACTCTTTTTGTTGGAGAGTCAGGCAAAACAATCCCGGTCAGTTTTTCAAGTTCCAAAAGCCTATCATAAAGTTTGTCCCATTCAGCATCACTAATTGTGGGATTATCCAAACTATAGTAGTTATAGTTGTGATAATTTATGAGATTAACAAGCTCTTGCATTTCGTCCATAACACGCACTCCTTGATTATAATTTTTTAATTTAACAAAAATAATTGAAATTTTGATTATTTTTGATTATTTTTTAATTTTTTTTAATTATTTTTTGATTTTTTGATTTTTTTGTCTTATTATTATTGTTGAGATTCTTCCTAGGTCAAGATATTCTGCTGTGTCAGAATGACAGTGAGTATCCATTTTTTTGATGACATTGTTTCAGTGGCGATGTATATTTTTCGATAGCGCTAGCGAAGCGTGAAGCAAGAAAAATGATATGAGCCACATTTTATAATTTTTTTATTGGTGCAAAACTCAAACTCAAAGTTTTGTTGCCAAAATTATCAAAGTCTATTTTTATTGTTTTGGTTTGTGCATCAACAAAAATAACATATCCAACTCCAAAATTTGGATGAAACACTCTGTCGCCAACAACAAAATCTTGCGTTTTTGTTTCAGTAATGTTTTTGTGCATAAAGCTGTTTAAACTTCCACCAAAGTTTGTTTTTTTGTATGAATAATTGTTGCCATAGTTTTCATAATTATTTGCATTATCGTCAAAATTGATTTCTTTTTGCTTTGGCGAACTTTCGTAGCCAAGTTCTTTCAAAAATCTGCTGACATATGAAAAACTTTGCTTGCCATACATATATCTTGACCTTGAGCATGTGAGATATAGCCTTTCTTTTGCACGTGTGATTGCAACATACATCAGTCTTCTCTCTTCTTCCATTTCATTTTCAGTGTCATCAAAGCGAATGATTGGAAAATACTTCTCTTCAAGTCCAACAACAAACACAACCTTAAATTCTAGTCCCTTAACGCTATGAACAGTTGCCAGCGCCACAGAATTGTCAGTGTCACGATATTCATCGATGTCAGTTGAAAGTGAAACGGTCTGCAAAAAGTCGATGAGAGTTTTTTCAGGGTTGTCATCAGCATAGTTTTTTATGTTTTGCAAAAGCTGGCCAATATTTAACTTTCTGTTGATGTCTTCATCGGTGTCATCAGCATATTCAGCCAAAATTTTTGTGTTATCCACAACATATTGAGCAAAATCAAAGAGTTCCAGTTCGTCTTTTTTTTGCAAAAAGTCAAGCATTAGGTTTTTGAATGGCAGGAATTTTGCAAGTGTGCCAACTTCGTTGTCATTCAAGGTCAAAACAGCGTCAAAAAGACTTGTGCCAAAGCTTGCTTGTCGCAACTTTTCAATTGCACCATCACCAATCCCACGCTTTGGAAAGTTGACTATTCTCAAAAAACTTTCTTCATCAAAAGGATTAACCAAAAGCTTTAAGTATGCCATCACATTTTTGATTTCGGCTCGTTCATAAAATTTCAAGCCACCAAAAACTTTGTAGGGAATATCATAGGCAACAAATTTTTCTTCAAAATTACGCGTGAGTGCGTTTAGTCGCATCAAAACCGCTATGTCACAAAATTTGTAGCCTTTGCTTTGAACAAGAGAAAGAATTGTTTTTGTGACAAAATCAGCTTCTTCCCTGTCGCTGTAACTTTTGCTGTAAACGATGTTTGTGCCAACTTCATTATCTGTAAAAAGTGTTTTGTCAATACGATTTTTGTTGTTTTTTATTATTTTGTTGGCGTTTTCTATAATTGTTTTTGTGCTTCGGTAGTTTTGCTCAAGTTTGTAAAGTTTCACTGGCTCAAAGTCCTTCAAAAAACGTTTTATGTTGTCAATATTTGCTCCACGCCAGCTATATATGCTTTGGTCCTCATCTCCAACAGCAAAAACATTTTTGTGGTAGGAGCCCAAAATTTTGACGAGTTCATATTGCGTTTCGTTGGTGTCTTGAAATTCGTCAACCAAAATGTAACGGAATTTATGCGAGTATTTTTCCCTAACATATGCATTTGTTTTGAGCAAAAACAGAGTTTTGCTAATTAGATCATCAAAATCCATGGCATTTTCTTTTTGCATGCGAACTTGATACTTTCGCATAATGTCAAAAATCAACTCATCGCGTTCCGTGAAACAAGAAAGTGATTGATATTCACTTAGTGTGAGATTGCTCATTTTGAATTTTGAAAGGTTGTTGTCAACATCAGAAAGCAAACTGTCATCTCTTATGTTTTGCTCTTTTATGATTTTTTTGATGACGCTTTTTTTGTCCTGCTCATCATAGATGGAAAAGTTTTGAGTGTATCCATCAAGATATTGTGCTTCAAGTCTCAAAATTCGGCAACACATACTGTGAAATGTCATTGCCCAAACGCTCATTGCGTCAACACCCATTGAAAAAAGCCTGCTCTTTATTTCATTTGCTGCTTTGTTTGTGAATGTTATGGCCAAAATTTCACTAGGATATGCTCTTTGGTTTTTGATGATTTCAAAAATGCGATGTGTTAGCACCCTAGTTTTTCCGCTGCCCGCACCTGCAAGCACCACAATTGGGCCTTCAGTATCTTCAACAATTGTTTGTTGCACTTGATTTAGCATTATTTCCATATGATTTATTATATCACAACCAGCAAAAAAACAAAAATGATTGACATAAACAATTTAATTTTTCATTGGGATATGCTTATGGTTGAGATTCTCACGCCCTGTCATTCAGAGGAGCAAATTTATTTGCGACGTAGGAATCTCGTGCTTTGCACGGACAGGGCTCAGAATGACAATTTTTTATAACCAGAATGAAACTTTCTTGTTTGTCATGCTGAGGAGCAAAGCGACGTGAGCATCTCGACCATATAAGGAATAGATTCTCACGGTCGTTTCACTCCCTCAGAATGACAAAAAAGTATAGGAGAAAGAAAAATAAGGAATAGATTCTCACGCTCATTGCATTCGCTCAGAATGACAATTTATATTGTTGATATTCTTACGGTCGTTTCACTCCCTCAGAATGACAAAAAAGTATGCGAGAAAGAAAAATAAG
>CAJOLY010000007.1 GCA_905235485.1 uncultured Clostridia bacterium | reverse complement strand
TTGATGTTTTTTAAAATCTATATTGACTTTGATATCTATAGATGTTATAATTATAATGTTAAAAGAGAGGTGCTAGATGAATAAGGAAGAAAAACTTTTGCGTGAGTTACTAAAAACTAAAGGATATGATTTAGATGTTCTTTTTTCGTCAAATGTTTTGAATGAGAAAGAGAAAAAAGATCAACTTGCTAGTATTTTAGCTGACATTGTTAAAAATCAAAACAATAATTCAACAAAAATACAAAATGTAAAAAACACAATAAGTAATGATGAATTTCATCTTGGATTTGTTTCAGATGCTCATTCAAGATTATATCTTCTTGAAGAATATTTGGATTTATTGAGTTCTATTGGTGGAAAGGCCGTTGTGACAGGCGATATCACAAATGGTTCAAATCATTTTCACGGACACGATGGATCATTAAGAGAAACTTTAAACCTAACTAATGATATATTAACAACTGCAGATATAATGAATAGACACAAAGATATGTTTATTGGTTATGTTGAAGGCAATCACGATCAATGGATCACTGAAGGCACTTCATTGCTCGTTGGATATATTGCATGCAAATTTGCTGGAATCGATGATATCTATGCAAAAAATGTTGAGCTTGTAACTCAAAATGTAACAAAAGATGGAAAGCGTATTCCATTTAATTTCCTAATTGTTCATGGTGAAGGAATGCCAGCTGATATTACAAATGCTTTAAAAAAGAGTTTATCAGTAGCTTGCAAACAAAATGTTGACGCGATTATATTTGGTCATACCCATAAAATGGGCAGTGCGTCTGCGATGGTTCTTAGCAAAGATAGTCGTGGAAATTGGATTGAAAAACAAGTTATGTCATATAATCCTGGTTCTCTTCTTGAGGCAAGTGATTATGCTGACAAAGCAGGATATCCTGCAAACACTCCTTTTGATGGATCAGTTATGCATTGTTCTGTTGTTCCAAATAAAGATGGAAAAGGTTACAAAAAATGTATTGATCTTGAAAATATAATGGACATAGTTAATGAACAAGACAGAAAAATTCTTAAGGCATTAAAAAATAAACTTGCTGTTATTGAATCGAAGAAATTTGAATCAAAACAAGATATTCAAGATATATATGGCAAATTGTTGAGCCAATACAAGTCAAAAGAAATTACAGTTGAAAACAAAAATGGCCACTACTTTGTTGGAATAAATGGAACAAGCGATATGTTTTCACCAAAAGTAACAGAAGAAACAAAGAAAAAAATCAGAAAAGATTTACAGAATATTGTTTCAGTTGTAGAGAAGTTGCCTAATGCTTCAGTAATACTTAATGGAGATTTGATTTTTGACTATAATACTGGTTACATTGAAAAGAAAGACTATTGTTCAGATATAATAGCAGACATACAAAATTTGTGTGAAATACTCAAACCTATTGCAAATAAAATTGTTGCAATCAACAATGGAAAAATGGAAGAAGGCATTATGAATGTTGAGCGTGACAAGAGCAGTGGAAGATATGGAAACAAAAACAAAAAACCTAAAGAACTTGCAAATTATGTAACACAAATTTTGCAACTTGATGAAAAATATGCTTATGCACCTTATGATAAACAAGAAATGCAATTAAAACAAATTGCATTCAGAAACGATAAAGTTAATGAATATAATCAAAAAATTCTTGATAAAGCTTATGATGACTATATGAAAAAACTTGCTCGAAATACAAACGATATTTCTGAGCTTAAAGAAATTATTGAAAAGACCACCAAGAAAGGCGAAAGTTTTGATAAAAAAATTAAAGAAACTCTGGTTAAGGAATTAAGGGCAGAACATAAAATTTTAGATATTTCTGATCCTGTTGATAATGGAATTTTTGAAAAACTTTATCCTATTTCAAAAATTGATTTGAGAGTGCCAAATCAAAACTTAATTGGTAATATATTCTGCAAAATGCTTGGAGTTGAAAATAAAAATATTAAATGCAACTCAAATATAAATTATCCAACAACTTTTAAAGTTAAGGATGAAAGTGGAAAAACAAAAACCGTTCAAGCATATTATTGCACTGGACTTTCAAAGTTCTTAAGGGAACTCCCAGCAAAGTTGACAGCAGGAAATGAACCACCTGATGTTGTACTATTGAACAATTTTGTAAATAAAGCCGGTACTGATTTGCAGGAATTCACAACACAAATTAGAGTTAGCTACTTCAACAAGCAAGGTAGAAAAAAACTTAAAGATGTATTGATTATAGATAGCGGTAGTTATGCATATAGCAAATATCTTATCAATGGAAAAGTTCCAGCAAACATGGTGTACAAAGTAGCCGATGTTGCACCAATTTTCAAAACCCTAGTACCAAAAGACAGCACAAATTATCCAGGGCAAAAAGAAACAAGACCTATTGTTGAAAAATATAACCCAGAAAGTGTATTAAAAAATGAAAGAATCACAAATAAAATGATTTTGGAAACAACAAAAAATAGTATGAAAAAAACTCTTGAAAAATTCGATGAGAGGAATTCAAAAGTTGAAAACTCAAGTATTGTTGATCAAACACTTACTTTTGATGAAGAGGTGTAAAATATGAAGTATGGTATTGAGCAAAGTGAAAATCTTATTTTCAAATGTGCAAATTGCGGTGAAGTTGTTTCAAACAATGGAGAACTAAACAAAAACTTTTGTTCTAGTTGTGGTGCACCTTTAACACCATTTGCAATAGCTGACTATGAAGATAATAAGGAAATGGAAAAAACACAATTGTTGAATGTACTTAAAAATATTGCCGTTGATAACAAAAGTGATTCATTTTTGGAAATTTTAAAAATTTATAAAGAAGAAAATGAATAAATAAAATTTGCAAGGATTACTTCCTTGCATTTTTTTTAGATATATAATAAAATAATGTTTGAAATAAAAAATAAACTGGAGTAAATATGAATTTTTTAGATTTGGGACTTCAAAAAAATATTGTTGATGTATTAAATAACTTGAATTATGTTTTACCAACAGAAATTCAACAAAAAGCAATTCCAACAATTTTAAAAAGACAAGATGCAATTTGTAGAAGTGAAACAGGAAGTGGAAAAACTTTTGCCTTTGGACTTCCTATAATTCAAAATATAGATGCTCAAAATCAAAATATTCAAGCACTTATTGTTTGTCCAACAAGAGAGTTAGCAATGCAGGTAGCTGATGAAGTAAAAAAAATTGCCATCCCACTTGGGGTTAAGGTTTGCGCAGTGTTTGGAGGAAGTACAATTGCAAGGCAAGTTGATAGCCTCAAAAAAAATCCGCAAATTGTTGTTGGGACAACTGGCAGAATTATGGATTTGATAAACAAAAAAGCACTCAAAATCGAAAGTGCAAACTTTGTTGTTTTGGATGAAGCAGATGAAATGCTTGATATGGGATTTTTGCCAGATATTGAAAAGATTTTGTTTCATACAAAAAATGACAGAACAACACTTATGTTTTCAGCAACAATGCCAAAAGAAGTTAAAATACTCGCTGAAAAATATCAAAAAAATGCGGCTCTGATTGAGATAGGCACTGAAAATAAAGCGCTTGACAAAATTAAGCAACAATATATTTTTGTCGATAGAAAAAGCAAAAAAGAAGCACTCAAAGAAATTTTTTATAGTGATGTTTATGGAAAAACAATTGTTTTTGTAAACACCAAACAATTTGTTGATGATGTAGCACATTATTTGAGCAAAAATTCTATATTATGTAAAGCTATTCATAGTGATATTAGACAAAATGATAGAAAACGTGTGCTTGATAGTTTCAAGCAAGGCAAAATTGATGTGCTTATTGCAACAGATGTTGCAAGTAGGGGGCTTGACATAAAAGATGTTAAGTGGGTTATCAATTTTGATTTGCCCCATGAACTTGAATTTTATGTGCACAGAATAGGTCGAACTGCAAGAGCAGGAGAAAGCGGAAGCGTTGTTAATATTATTACAAGTTTGGAACAGCTTTCCTATATGCATGACATTGAAAAACAAACAAAAGCAAAAATAACACTTTTTGAAACTAAAAGTGAAAACCTAAAACAATATTTTGTTGATACAAAAAAATTGGCAAAAAAAAATAATAGATTTGTAAACAAGCAAGACAGCCATAAAACAAAACATTCTGATACATTGTATCAAAATAAAAATTCAATTTTTGATTTTGAGCTTAATATGGTTGACAGAAGAATTAGGAGAAGAAAAGATAAAAAAGCAAAAGATAAAAGTTTTTCAAATCAAATTAGTGGTCAATATTTAAAACAAAATAACAAAAGTGATTTTAAAAACAGTAAAAGTTTAAAAAAATCAAAAAGCAAAAAAAGAGACAATGTCTCAAAGCATGACAAATGGTATTCAAAATTTAAAATATGATATAAAAATAACGCAAGTTGTGCAACATTCGTGTAGCACTCCTTGCGTTATTTGCTATGCCAGTTTACTGTGAGGTTAAAAAAGTTTATCTATAATTTATATGTTTTAGATTTTATTCTTTTGTTAATATAGCCAAAGTTTCTACATGCTTTGTTTGAGGGAACATATCAAAAGGTTCAATTGATTTGATATTATATTTTTTTATTGCGAGTAAAATATTTAAATCTCTGGCAAGAGTGCTTGGGTCACATGACATATATATTATTTTTTTTGGTTCGACATTTGCAATTGCTTCAATAACTTTTCTGTCACAACCTTTTCTTGGGGGATCGATTACAATAGTTAAATTATTTTTTTCTTCATCTTTTAATTTGCTTAAAAGTTTTGGAAGTTTAATAGAGCAGTCACCATTTATGTTTTTGAGATTTTGTATCAAATTTATTTTTTTAATGTTATCCGCTAGTTTTGTTGCTTCATAAACAATTTCAATTCCATACACCATTTTTGCATGTTTTGACATCATTGCAGAAAGTAATCCTGCACCGCTATATGCATCGATAACAGTTTCATTTTCAATTTCATCAAAAATCTTTTGATACATTTTTTGTTTGACGTCATCATTAACTTGTAAAAAACTTCTGTTGCTTATGTTATATTTTATACCATTTTCAATAACTTCAACTTGATTTTCACCATAAACATCAACAAAGTCTTCACTTAAAATAACATTGTTTTTAAGTTTGTTAATATTAAGACTAAGTCCGAAGCTTTTGAAGTTTTGTTTTAGTAGCTCGATTAGCATGTCTTTATCTTTTAAATCATCACCATTAATTACAACTGTAACAAGTATTTTGTCTTCAATTTCTCGTGCAACTAATGATTTGATTAAGCCTTTTTTTGTGGCGTCATCATATATTGTGCACTTTGTTTTTGATAGATAATGATTGAAAATCTTTATGAGACTTGATATTAAATTTTTTTGAAGTAAACAATCGTCAGTATCAATGATATTGTGACTTGATAGTCTATACATCCCAAGTTTTCTTGTTTTAGGATTTATCGGCATTGAAATTTTGTTTCTATAATGATATTCTAATTTACTTGGTATAGTATTAGAAACTTGAAAGTCAATCTTTCCGATGTTTGTTATTGCATTTTGAACAATTCCAGTTTTGATCTTTAGTGAGTTTTCATAATTTGTGTGCTGAAGTTGACAGCCACCGCATTTTGAAAAATAAGGGCATGGAGCAACAATTCTATCTTTGCTGGGATTGCTGATATTAAGTATTTTTGCAATTGCAAAATTTTTGTTGGCTTTAATAATAGTTCCATCAATTTTTTCATCAACTAATGCATATGGGACAAATATAATTTCACCATTAGCATTACCAACACCTTCGGCGTTACATCCATAATTTTTTATAATCAAATGTATGTTTTCGTTTTTCTTCATAATTTTCTCTTTTTCGATATTTTTTGATCAGAATTGATGTCATAAATAAAATATAAATATTTTAAAATAAAAAAATATCCAAATATTTATAAATTTATTCTTGACATTAATTTTTGTTTTGTGTTATGATATTATGTGCTCTGCGTAGCAAAATGTTTTTGCACGCAAATTTACAAATTTGATATGTATATTTTAACACATTAAATCAAATCACACAACAGAATAATGTATTTAATTGAAAGGAGAATGTTAATCAATGCAAGAAGCTCTCAAAATCAAAAAAGTTAAGTATGGAAACGCTGAAAGATATAGTTTTGCAAAGATAGATGAAACAGTTGAACCACCTTATCTTTTGGAAATCCAAAAAAAGCCATACAAAGAATTTTTGGAAAAGGGAATTGGGGAGGTGCTTGAAGAATATTCTCCAATTGTTGATTATAGCGATAAAGCAGAATTATATTTCACTGGATATAGTGTTGACAAAAAGCCAAAATACACAAAGGAAGAGTGTAGGCGTGCCCGTCAAAACTACACTGTACCACTCAAAGTTAGTGCAAGACTAGTTTTGAAGGAAACTGGTGAAGTTATTGAACAAGATGTTTTTATGGGTGATATTCCTCTCATGAGTGAGGAAGGCTATTTTATAGTTAACGGCGTTGAAAGAGTTGTTATCAGCCAAATCATCAAAAGTGCAAATGTATATTTTGAAAAAACAATTGATAAGTCCGGAAAAAATGTTATCACCGCAACACTTCATTCACCTCGCGGTACAAGACTTTCAGTTGAACAAAACCACAATGATATTTTAAAAATTATCATCAACGCAAACAGCAAAGTTAGTGCAGGTGTATTTCTTAAAGCTTGCGGATACACAAATGAAAAGATTTTGGAACTCTTTGATAACGACCCTATTGTTGCAGGAACTCTTGAAAAAGAACCACAAGAAACAGAAGAAGAATGTTTGATTGAAATTGCAAAGAGAACTCGTCCAAGTGAAGTGCCAGATGCAAGCGCAACAAAGCAATATTTGTATGACACATTCTTTTCAAATCTATATTACAATTTTGGACAAGTTGGAAGATATAAATATAACAAAAAATTATCAGTTGCAACAAGAATAACAGACAAAATTGCTGCTGAAGATGTCAAAATTGGCGACAATGTTGCTGTTAAAAAAGGAGATGTTATCTCAAATGATGTTGCTTGGCAAATTCAAAATGCAGGAATAAACGAAGTTAGAATTATGCATGACGGCAAACCACACAAAATTATTGGAAATGCTCGTGTAGATCTAGCAAAAGTTATTGATTGCAAACCAGAAGAACTTGGAATTGAAGAATTGGTATATTATCCACTTCTTGCTGAAATTTTGAAAAATAACAAAACAAAAGCCGCTAGAATTGAAGCAATAAAGGAAAATGCTAAAGAACTTGTTACAACTCATCTTACAGTTGAAGATATCATTGCTTCAATTGCATATATGAGAGATATTGATTTGGGTCTTGGAAATGTTGACAACATTGACCATTTGGCAAACAGAAGAATAGCAACTGTTGGCGAACTTCTTCAAAACGAATTCAGAAAGGGCGTGGCAAAACTTAGAGACACAATTCGTGAAAACATGCAAAGTCACGAAGTCAGTGAACTTTCACCTTCATCTCTTATCAATGCTAGACCAATAAACAAATATTTGAGAGATTTCCTTTCAAGTGGTCAGCTATCACAAATTACAGAAGACTTCAACCCAGCATCAACTCTTACAAATAAGAGAAGAATTTCAGCTGTTGGTCCTGGTGGTATCAAAAAAGAACGTGCCAGTGCAGAAGTTCGTGATATTCACTATTCTCATTATGGCCGTATTTGTGCTGTTGAAACTCCAGAAGGTCAAAGTATTGGTCTTGTTAATGGACTTGCAGCATACACAAAAGTTAATAAATATGGTTTTCTTGAAACACCTTATAGAAAGGTAGTCGATGGAAAAGTAACTGACGAAATTATATATTTGATGGCCGACGAAGAAGAAGGGTATTATATTGCCGAGGCTGTTGAACCACAAAATGAAGATAGAACTTTCAAAAGAGAAAGAATCATTTGTAGAAAGAAAGGCTCATTTGAAGAAGTGCCAGCATCAAAAGTTGATTTGATTGATTGTTCACCAAGACAATTCATTAGTTCAACAACTTCACTTATTCCTTTCCTTGAAAACGACGATACTGTTCGTGCTCTTACAGGTTCAAACATGCAACGTCAAGCAGTTCCACTTCTTAGAGCAGATAGCCCTATTGTTGGAACAGGTATTGAGCATAAAATTGCCATGGACAGTGGCGCAATGGTGCTTTGCCGTGAAGATGGTGTTGTATCTTATGTTGACTCAAGGGAAATCAGAGTAAAAACCAAAAATGGTGAAGATATTTATAACCTCACAAAATTCCAAAAAACAAACAAGGAAACTTGTTACAATCAAAAACCAAATGTTCAAGATGGACAAAAGGTTAAAGCAGGTGATGTTCTTGCTGATGGATTCAGCACACAAAACGGTGAACTTGCTCTTGGAAAGAATGTTACAATCGCATTTATGAACTGGGAAGGATATAATTATGAAGACGCTATTCTTCTCAACGAAAAACTTGTAAAAGACGATACATTCACATCAATTGCACTCACAACAGAAGAATGTGCTGTTCGCTCAACAAAATTAGGCGATGAAGAAATCACAAGAGATATACCAAATGCTCCAGAAGAACTTCTCAAAAATCTTGATGCAAATGGGATTGTTCGTGTTGGCGCAGAAGTTAGACCTGGCGACTACCTTGTTGGAAAGGTTACACCAAAAGGTGAAACAGAACTTACACCAGAAGAAAGACTTTTAAGGGCAATCTTTGGTGAAAAGGCAAGAGAAGTTAGAGATAATTCACTCAAAGTGCCACATGGTGCTGGCGGAATTGTTGTTGATGTTCAAGTGTTCTCAAGAAAAAATCACGATGAACTTGAGACAGGTGTTAATCAACTTGTTAAAGTATATATTGCCAAAAAGAGAAAAATCTCAGTTGGTGACAAAATGGCAGGTCGTCACGGAAACAAAGGTTGTGTTTCAAGAATACTTCCAGAAGAAGATATGCCATTTATGGCAAATGGGCAAGCAGTTGATGTTGTGCTCAATCCTCTTGGCGTTCCTTCACGTATGAACATCGGTCAAGTTTTGGAAGTCCACTTGGGACTTATTGCTAAAACACTTGGTTGGAAAGTTGCAACTCCAAATTTCAATGGTTGTAAGGAAAGTGACATAAGAGAAATGCTCAAAGAAAACAACCTTCCAGAAGATGGAAAAATTCAACTTTATGATGGCCGTACAGGTGAAGCTTTTGGAGATAAAGTTACTGTGGGTGTGATGTATATGATCAAACTTGAGCATATGTCAGAAACAAAAATACACGCTCGTAGCATTGGAAGTTATGCACTTGTAACTCGTCAACCACTTGGTGGAAAAGCTATGTTTGGTGGTCAAAGATTTGGAGAAATGGAAGTTTGGGCACTTGAAGCTTATGGTGCAAGTCACCTTCTTCAAGAAATGATCACCGTAAAAAGTGATGATGTTCAAGGTAGAACAAAAGCATATGAAAGTATCGTTAAAGGTGAACCAATTTCGGAACCTGGAATCCCAGAGAGCTTCAAAGTTGCTGTTAAGGAATTCCAAGGAATTGGACTTGATGTTAAGATACTTACAGAAGATAACAAAGAACTTAGTGTTAGTGAATTTGCTCCAGAAGATGAGCAAGTTAACTCAATTGAAAACACACTTACTGATATTGATATTGCTGAAAGTGAAGAACTTGAAGGCGATTTAGAAGACAATCCTGAATCAAATATAGATGAATACTTGTTTGATGATGAATTGTTTGATGAAGATGAAATAGATGAATAGGAGAAAAATATGTTTGAATTAAGCAATTTTCACGCAATAAAAATAGGCATTGCTTCACCTGAAAAAATCAGAGAATGGTCTCACGGTGAAGTGACAAAAGCTGAGACAATAAACTATCGTACTCAAAAGCCAGAGCCAGATGGTTTATTTTGCGAAAGAATTTTTGGACCAAGAAAAGACTATGAATGTCATTGCGGAAAATATAAAAGAATTAGATACAAAGGCTTGATTTGCGACAAATGTGGCGTGGAAGTCACAACAAGTTCAGTTCGCCGTGAAAGAATGGGACATATTGAACTTGCAACTCCTTGTTCACATATTTGGTTTTTCAAAAACAATCCAAGTAGAATAGGTACTGCACTTGACATTGGTGTAAAAAACTTGGAGCAAGTTTTGTATTATGTCAATTTTATAGTGCTTGACCCAGGCACAACAAATTTTGAATATAAGCAAATCATCACAGATAGAGAATATCGTGAAGCAGAGGAACAATTTGGCGTTGGAAGTTTCAAAGCAGGTATGGGTGGCGAAGCAATCAAGCAACTTTTGAAAGAAGTCGACGTTGACAAAGAAGTTAAAGAACTCACAGAAGAAATGCACAACAGCAAAGGTCAAAAAAGACTTAAAGTTGTAAAAAGACTTGAAGTTTTGTCTGCTTTCCAAAAAAGTGGCAACAGACTTGAATGGATGATTATGGATTGCATTCCAGTTATTCCACCAGACCTTAGGCCAATGGTTCAACTCGATGGTGGTAGATTTGCAACAAATGACCTCAATGATTTATATCGTAGAGTTATCAACAGAAATGTTAGACTTAAAAAACTTATGGAACTTGGAGCACCTGACGTAATTGTTAGAAATGAAAAGAGAATGCTTCAAGAAGCAGTTGATGCGTTGTTCGACAATGGAAAACGCGGAAAACCAGTTGTTGGTGGAAGTAAAAATAGAGAACTTAAATCAATTGCTGCTGCACTTAAAGGAAAAAGTGGCCGTTTCCGTCAAAATCTTCTTGGAAAACGTGTTGACTATTCAGGCCGTGCCGTTATTGTTATTGGACCAGAACTAAAAATGTATCAATGCGGTGTTCCAAAAACTATGGCACTTGAACTATTTAAGCCTTTCATAATGAAAAGACTTGTTGAAATGAATCAAAGTTACAATATAAAGAGCGCTAAACGAATGGTTGAAAGAGAACAACCAGTCGTTTGGGATATTCTTGATGAAGTTATCAAAGATCATCCTGTGCTTCTCAACCGTGCTCCAACTCTTCATAAACTAGGTATTCAAGCATTTGAACCAGTACTTGTTGAAGGAAATGCTATAAGACTTCACCCACTTGTTTGTGCTGGATTCAATGCCGACTTCGATGGTGACCAAATGTCTATTCACGTTCCACTTAGTTTGGAAGCGCAAGCAGAAGCAAGATTCCTTATGCTTTCAACAAACAATATCGTTAAGCCAAGTGACGGTTCACCAATCGTTACTCCACAACAAGATATTGTTCTTGGTTCATATTATCTCACAATGGTTCGTCCAGGTGCAAAAGGTGAAAATGGTGCATTTATTGACGAAGATGAAGCAATAATGGCAAATCAAAATGGTGACTTACATCTTCAAGCAACAATTTTTGTTAGAAAAAAATTCAATCTTGATGGAAAAGAAATTGTTGGCAGAGTAAAGACTACTGTCGGAAAAATAATTTTCAATAGAGTTATTCCTCAAGATCTTGGCAAAGTTGATAGAACAAATCCTGATACTTGTTTAAATTATGAGGTTGACTATAATGTTGGAAAGAAAGAATTGGGCGAATTAGTTACACTTATATACAAAAAACATGGAACAACAGCAACAGCCAAAACACTTGATGAAATTAAGTCACTTGGATATAAATATAGTACACTTTCAGGAATCACAATGAACATTTTTGATATGGTTGTGCCACCTGAAAGAGACGAAATTATTAAAAATGCAGAAAATGAAGCTGCAACAAATGAAAAGTTGTATCGTAGAGGACTTTTGTCACTTGATGACAAGAAAAATAAGAACATTGCTCTTTGGGAAGAAGCAACAAATAAGGTAGGTAAAGCCGTTCAAGCACATCTTGGAGAGTTTAATCCTCTAAATATTATTGCTGTTTCAAAGGCAAGAACAAATCCATCACAGCTCAATCAGGTTTGCGGAATGCGTGGACCAATTAGTGCTGCAAGTGGAGAAAAAATTGATATTCCAATTAAATCAAATTATCGTTATGGACTTACACCATTTGAGTACTTTATGGGTGCCCGTGGTGGTAGAAAAGGTCTTGCCGATATTGCTATGAAAACTGCTGACGCTGGATATTTAACAAGACGTCTTGTTGACGTTGCACAAGAAGTTATCATTACAGAAGATGATTGCTTTGCAAACCTTGGTGAAAAAGTTAAGGGCATGACAGTTAGCGCAATCAATATTGATAGCACAGAAGTTCTTTCTCTTAAAAAGAGAATTACTGGTAGATTTGCTGTTAATGATGTTGTTGATCCAGAGAGCAAGGAAATTATTGTTGAAGCCAACACTATGATTTCAGACGAACAAGCAAAACAAATTGAAAATGCTGGAATAAAAGAAGTTGCGATACGAACAGGTCTCACATGCAAATGTCGTCATGGTGTATGTGCAAAGTGTTATGGTCGTGATATGGCAACAAGTAAGCTTGTGTCATTGGGTGAAGCTGTTGGTATCATCGCGGCTCAATCTGTTGGTGAACCTGGAACTCAGCTTACGATGAGAAACTTCCACACTGGTGGTGTTTCAACTGCAAGCGACATCACAACTGGTCTTCCTAGAGTTGAAGAATTGTTTGAAGCTAGAAGACCAAAAGGTCTTGCAACACTCAGTGAAGTGTCTGGTAGTGTTTCAATCAACAAAGTTGACAAACTTGATGAGGTAACTGTTCACTCAGCAGATGGCGATGTTTCATATCTTCTTCCATATGGAAGTGACCTTCTTGTTAAAGATGGCGACGAAGTTAATCCGGGCACACCACTCACAAAGGGTTCAATCTACCCAGCTGATATTTTAAGAACTCAAGGCATGAGACAAGTGCAAAACTATCTCATAAATGAAATTTTAAGCGTTTATAGCCGTCAAGACGTTGATATCAATCCAAAACATCTTGAAATGATTATTCGTCAAATGAGCAGAAAAGTTCAAATTGAAGATGCAGGTGACACAAATCTTCTTCCTGGGGATTATGTTGATATCAACACCTTTGAAGATGCAAACACAGAAGCTTTGAGTGAAGGCAAAGTGCCAGCAAGTGCAAAGCCACTACTCCTTAGCATAACAAAGGCATCACTCAATACAGAAAGCTTCCTTTCAGCTGCAGCATTCCAAGAGACAAGTGCAGTGCTTACTGATGCTTCAATCAAGGGTAAAGTTGATTATTTGACTGGCATCAAGGAAAATGTTATGATAGGAAAACTAATTCCTGCTGGAACAGGTATCAAAAAATATCGTGACCTTATGCCAAAATACATTTCAAAAGTGTTTGATGAAAAAGATGCTTCAGTTTTGGATTCATCATATATTGAAAATCAAGCAGAATAATTTTATCACAAGGGATAAAACTTCCTTGTGATTTTTATTATTTGATATATTTATATAGGCTATTCATAAAAAAACACTTTTGTAAATATATTTAATACACAACAATAGCAAGTAGTATCACAACAAAAAAAATAAAAAAATTTTACAATAGGTATTTACAAATGTAAATTTGTGTGTTATAATGTGCTCGTAAGTAAGAAAAAACGGAGAGAAAATATGAAAAAAGAAGAAAAGATGATTGGTGAAATTTGTCTTGCAAATGCAAAAAATAAAGATCAAGTAATGAAATTTCTTGGTAAATATAAAATAAATATGCAAGAAAGAAGACTTCGTGATAAAGCTATCGACAAAGAAAAGAAAGCTAAAAGAGAAGAAACTTTCGAAAAAGATTGGAATTAAAAAGTTGCATTGTGGCAACTTTTTTTGTTAAGCAATAGCAAAAATATGTATGTTATATAAACTTTTTCCTGCTCATATAATATAAAAATCTATTTAAATTTTTAATTTAAAAAAGATTATTTTTTATATTTTAATTTTAAAAAACATACGAATTTGTTTTTATTTTTTAAAATGATATGATAAAATATTTAAGTAGTTTTAAAATTCGGAGGGGTTAATGAAACAATACACTTATCCTGCTGTATTCTATTTTGATGAGGAATATAATCAATATGCAGTTGAATTTTCGGATATTTGTATATATGCCGAAGGCGACACAATGGAAGAAACCTATGCAAATGCTCAAGAATATTTAAAAAAATATCTTGATTGTTGTGATGAACTTGGCGTTGAACCAAATACACCAGGTACTTATAACTGGGTTGAAAAAGAACATCCAAATGGCAAAACTATGCTTGTGACTGTTGATTATGAACCAAAACATAATGTAGAAAAAAAACAAGAAACATTCACGAACTTAAATGATAATATTGTTGAAAATTTGGAAGAAGATATGGTGTCAAGTATAGAAAATGAACTTGACAATGACAATCCAATCTTAAAAGAAATTATCAAGGAAAGGATTGATCGACAAAAAAAAGCTGATGATGACGATGGTGATGATGACTTTTCGCTTCCAGAAATAGAATAAAGATTTTAAAACATTTCATATTTGAAATGTTTTTTTAACTAGCATCTGACTCATATTTTGTTTGGTACAGGATTCTCAAAATATATTAACAATGGAATTTTAATAAATTAAATTATCAAATTTCTGTAACGATTTTTTTATGAAAACTGTTGACATTGATAATGCTTTTTGATACAATCGTAATTGTAACTTTTGTTACAATTTTTTTTGTTGTGACAAAATTGCTGGAGTGGAGTCCAGTTGCTAAGGATAAAACTTCAAAAGACCTACAAAATTTATAAACTACGCATATTGTGTTGCGACAATAATGCGTGTGTGTATTTCTAGTTTGTCTTTTTATGAATTTAACCTTGGGTTGAAGGTTAATTCATCCGGATTTTTTAAGGAGGAAAAATTATGCCAACAATCAATCAACTTATAAAGCAAGGCAGAATGAAAGCTACAAAAAAATCAAAAACTCCAATTCTTAACGAGTGCCCTCAAAGAAGAGGTGTTTGTTTGACAGTTACAACAACAACGCCAAAAAAACCAAATTCAGCACTCAGAAAAGTTGCCAGAGTTAGACTTTCAAATGGCCAAGAAGGTACTTGCTATATTCCAGGTGAAGGACACAATTTGCAAGAGCACAGTGTTGTTTTAATTCGTGGTGGCCGTGTTAAGGACTTGCCAGGTATTAGATATCACATAATTCGTGGTGCAATGGACACTGCTGGTGTTGCAAACAGAAAACAAAGCCGTTCAAAATATGGCGCAAAAAAAGCTAAATAAGTTTAGGATGAAAACCACAATTTAAGGAGGAAAATATATATGTCAAGAAGAAGTGCTGCTGTAAAAAGAACAGTTCTTCCAGATCCAAAGTTTAACAGCATAGTTGTTGCAAAACTTATCAATCAAGTTATGATGTCTGGAAAGAAAAGCATTGCAGAGCAAATAGTTTATAGTGCATTTGACAAAGCAGGTGAAAAACTTGGTCAAGATGGCATTGCGGTTTTTAGCAAAGCCCTTGAAAATGCTATGCCAGTTTTGGAAACAAAGGCAAGAAGAGTTGGTGGTTCAAACTATCAAGTTCCAGTTGAAGTTAGACCAGATAGAAGACAAACTCTTGGTATCCGTTGGCTCGTTCAATTTGCAAGAAAGAGAAGTGAAAGAGATATGGATAACAAACTTGCAGGAGAACTCGTTGATGCTTTCAACAATGCAGGCGGAGCAGTTAAGAGAAAAGAAGAAATGCACAGAATGGCAGAAGCAAACAAAGCATTTGCACATTTCAAATTTTAATTATACTGTTTGTGTTTATTGATTTAACTTTTGTTAAAAATTTAAGATGCAACAGATAAAACTTTAAATAATATAAGGAGAAAAATTATGCCAAGAGATTATTCTTTGGAAAATACCAGAAACATTGGTATTATGGCGCATATTGATGCTGGAAAAACAACCACAACTGAAAGAATTCTTTATTATACTGGCGTAAATCACAAAATTGGAGAAGTCCACGATGGTGCTGCAACAATGGACTGGATGGCACAAGAACAAGAACGTGGTATCACAATCACAAGTGCTTGCACAACTTGTCATTGGGACAACAAGAAAATCAATATCATCGACACTCCAGGACACGTTGACTTTACTGCTGAAGTTGAAAGAAGTTTGAAAGTTTTGGATGGTGCGGTTGCACTTTTCACAGCAAGAGAGGGTGTTCAACCTCAATCAGAAACAGTTTGGCGTCAAGCAGATAAATACAAAGTTCCAAGAGTAGCATTCGTCAACAAGATGGATAGAGATGATGCAAACTTTGAAAGAGTTATTACAAGCATGAAGTCAAAACTTCACGCAAATCCACTTGCACTTCAACTTCCAATTGGTGCAGCTGAAACTTTTAAAGGGCTCATTGACCTTGTGACAATGAAAGCTGAAATCTATCACGATGATGATGGAAAAAACTACGAAACTATTGAAATTCCAGCAGAATACAAAGCAAAAGCTGAAGAAATGCGTGCAAAACTCGTTGAAGAAGTTGCAGGCCTTGATGATGAGCTTATGGAAAAGTATTTTGGTGGTGAAGAACTCACAGAACAAGAAATTAAAAGAGCTATAAGAAAAGGTACAATAGATATGAAAATTACACCAGTTCTTTGTGGCTCATCATTTAAAAACAAAGGTGTTCAACAACTATTGAATGCAGTTGTTGATTATCTCCCAAGTCCAATTGATATTGAACATATCACAGGAACAAATCCAAAAACTGGCGAAGAAGAAACAAGACAAACTGCCGACAACGCACCATTTGCAGGTATGGCATTCAAAATTATGGATGATAAGTTTGTGGGAAGTTTGACATTCTTTAGAGTTTATAGTGGTGTTATGAGAGCGGGCACATATGTTCTCAACAGCCGTACAGGCAAAAAAGAGAGAATTGGAAGAATCGTACGTATGCACGCAAACAATAGAACTGATGTTGAAGAAGTTTATGCAGGTGACATTGCTGCTATTGTTGGACTCAAGGACACAATCACAGGAGACACTCTTTGTGATGAAACTCATCCAATAGCTCTTAGTGGTATTGATTTTGCAAAACCAGTTATTGAAGAATCAATTGAACCAAAAACAAAATTGGATCAAGAAAAAATGGTTCTTGCACTTATAAAACTTACAAGAGAAGACCCTACATTTAAAACATACACAGACAAGGATTCAGGTCAAACAATCATTGCAGGTGTTGGAGAACTTCACCTTGATATTATGGTTGATAGACTTAAAAGAGAATTTGGTGTTGAATGTAATATAGGTCGTCCACAAGTTGCTTATAAAGAAACAATACGTGAAAAAGTTACTGCACAAGGAAAATATATCCGTCAAAGTGGTGGTAAGGGACAATATGGTGATTGCGTTATCACTCTTGAACCACTCGA
This sequence comes from uncultured Clostridia bacterium, assembly GCA_905235485.1. Classification (GTDB taxonomy): domain Bacteria; phylum Bacillota; class Clostridia; order Christensenellales; family UBA1242; genus UBA9845. The sequence continues at coordinate 13,801 of CAJOLY010000007.1, read as the reverse complement.
ACCAACAAAGGGATATATCTTTGAAAGTGCAATCGTTGGTGGAGTTATTCCAAAAGAATATATTCCAGCAATTGATGATGGAATTCAGGAAGCTGCAGCAAATGGAATTGTTGCCGGTTATGAAATGGTAGACTTCAAAGCTACTGTTATTGATGGTAGTTACCACGAAGTCGACTCATCAGAAATGGCGTTCCATATTGCAGGTTCAATGGCATTCAAAGAGGCTGCAAAGAAGGCACATCCAGTTCTTCTTGAGCCAATTATGAAAGTTGAAGTTACAACTCCAGACCAATATCTTGGTGATGTTATGGGAGGTCTCACATCTCGCCGTGGTATCCTTCAAGGTATGGAAAATGTAAATGGTAATCAAGAAATCACAGCAATGGTTCCACTTGCAGAAATGTTTGGATATGTTACTGACCTTAGAAGCTCAACTCAAGGTCGTGGAACATTTGTTATGGAATTTGACCATTATGCAGAAGTTCCAAAATCAATATCTGAAAAGATCATTGGTGAAAGAGCAAAGAAAAGTGAATAATTTTTGAAAATTATTTGCAAAAAAAAAGATTGTATTGTATAATACAGATAGTTTAGAAAATAAGGAGAATAAAAAATGGCAAAAGCTAAATTTGAAAGAACAAAACCACACATCAACATTGGTACAATTGGCCACGTTGACCATGGCAAAACAACTCTTACAGCTGCAATCACATGTACATTGGCTGCTAAGGGTGACGCAAAGGCTATGAAATATGATGAAATCGATAAAGCCCCAGAAGAGAAAGCAAGAGGAATCACAATCAACACAGCTCACGTTGAATACGAAACAGCAAAAAGACACTATGCTCACGTTGACTGTCCAGGACACGCTGACTATGTTAAAAACATGATCACAGGTGCTGCACAAATGGACGGAGCTATCCTTGTTGTTGCTGCAACAGACGGTGTTATGCCTCAAACAAGAGAGCACATTTTGCTTGCTCGTCAAGTTGGTGTTCCATACATTGTTGTTTTCCTCAACAAATGTGACCAAGTTGATGATCCAGAACTTCTTGAACTTGTTGAAAGTGACGTTAGAGACCTTCTCACAAAGTATGGTTTCCCAGGTGATGACACTCCAATCGTTCAAGGTTCAGCTCTCAAAGCACTTGAAGCTGCTCAAGCAGGTAATGCAAATGATCCAGCTTGCGAATGCATTTACAAACTTATGGATGCAGTTGATAACTACATTCCAGATCCAAAGAGAGACGAGGACAATCCATTCTTGATGCCAATTGAAGACATTTTCACAATCACAGGTCGTGGAACAGTTGTTACAGGTCGTGTTGAAAGAGGCCGTGTAAATGTTAATGACACAGTTGAAATTGTTGGTCTTGGAGAAAAGAAATCAACAGTTGTTACAGGACTTGAAATGTTCCGTAAAACTCTTGACTACGCAGAGGCAGGAGATAATGTTGGTGTTCTTCTTCGTGGTATTGGTAAAGATGACGTTGAAAGAGGACAAGTTTTGGCTGTTCCAGGTTCAATTCATCCACATACAGACTTTGTAGGTCAAGTTTATGTTCTTAAAAAAGAAGAAGGTGGCCGTCATACTCCATTCTTTAATGGTTATAGACCACAATTCTACTTCAGAACAACTGACGTTACAGGTACAATTCAACTTCCAGCAGGCACAGAAATGGTTATGCCAGGCGATAATATCGAAATGACAATCAACCTTACAAAAGATGTTGCTATGGAAGAAGGTATGAGATTTGCTATCCGTGAAGGCGGAAGAACAGTTGGTTCAGGCGTTGTTACAAAAATTATTAAGTAATTTATAATTTTAATAAAGAAAAACACTCTAATTTAAACCTAAGGGTTAATGTTGGAGTGTTTTTTTAAGATTTGTACTTTTGAATATTGACAGCCAAAGATTTATCAACTATAATTATTGTATGAGTGAAAAAGTAACAGCAAAGCAACGTGATGAATTTTTAAAAAGATTGAGAGAATATCATCAAAAAAAACTGCAAGAAGAAAAAAATCAAACAGAACAAAGACCTTATAACACCACTATTGACAAAAGTGAAATTGATTTTGATAATAGTCGTACTAGAAGTAAAAAAGTAATAGTAAAAAATAAAAGTAAATTTTTTAGAAAAGCAAAAGAAATTGCTTATAAAGTTTTTATAGCTTTGTCTCTTGGAACTGGTGCAGCTTTTAGCGGTAATATGGGCATACAATATGCAGTAAATAAGGCCCAAAGTAACAAAGTTAATATAGCTTTAGATTATTATGGTGGAAGCGAAGAATATTTAGGTAAAGGTATATTTGGCCCTTATTTAAAGTTTAAAACATTGGATACAAAACATATAAAAATTGGTATAGATAGTAGTGTAAGTTCAAGTACTGCACAACAATTTAACTATTGCTTTGATTATATAAACGATATATTTAAAGTTATAAATCCAAATTATCACTTTGATATTATCAATGTTAATTCAAAAGATGAGTGTAATATATATGTTAGAGTTGCAGATTTTAATGAAGAATTTTCTGAATTTTCTAAAAACACTGTAGCGGCAACAACTGGTAGAAACCCTTTAACCTTTATTTCTTATTATTCAATGGGCAGTGCAGAAATAATTTATAATGAAGCATATACAAATGACCCTATTTGTGAAAGATTTACAATGTGTCACGAAATGATGCATGCAATTTTAGAAAATCATGATTTAACATATAATGAAAATGAACTAATAAATCATCATTCGGCACCATATTCAGTACTTTCATATGAACACTCTACAAATATGATGAAAAATTTAAAGTATTTTAATAAATACGACGATGAAAAAAAGAATCAAGAAATTTTAGATAAATTTATAACATTTACACCTTTTGATATTGCTGCATTTGCTGCAAGATATGGTAATTTTAAAGATGAAGCAAATAGAAAAGCCTGCACACAACTTATAGTTGATACATATAAAGCGTGCTATGAAATATTTGGTAATAAAAAATACTTTTTAAGTTCAAATGAATTAAATATTGAAGGCTATCCAAAAAGGTTTGAACAATTTGTAATAAAATCCAACACATCAAATAAATATGATGATGTAAAAACTTATGTTTTTACAATAGATAAAGATGACGATTTTTCTCTATAAAAAACACCTCTCAATGAAGTGACTCCTCGGGGTTCACTTCAAAATATCAAGGTGTTTTTTTAACTTTCATATTGACTTTTGTTTATAAATAAATATAATATAACTATGAGTAAAAAATTAACACAAGAACAAAAAGAAGAATTTATTGAGAATTTCAAAAAATACAATCAAAAAAATAAAGAAAGGTATTTTAGAACAAAAGTTGACAAAAGTGAAATTCAAAACAAAAATAAACGCAAATTAAATAAAGGTATAATAAAAAACAAAACTAATATTTTTACTAGAGTTAAGAATGCAGTTTTAAAAACTATTCTTACAACTTTTGTTGGATTTTCAATGTTGGTTGGCAGCAATATGGTTGTCAAATATACAAATAACAAAGCCAAAAATAAAGCAATCAACACAGCTCTTGATTATTATGGTGGCGCAAGCAAGTATTTGGGCAAAGGATTGTTTGGTATTTATAATAGATTTAAAACGGAAGATACAAGGCATATAATTGTTGGCTATGATAAAAGTGTTGATGAAAATATTGCAAAACAATTGGATTATTGCATTGATTATATAAACAAAATGTTTAGTGTTATAAATCCAAATTACCATTTTGAAACAAAATTTGTAAATTCAAAGAAAGAATGTAATATTCTTATTGATGTATGCGATTTGGTTAAAGAATATAATAGAGAAGATAACATTGCTGCAATTACTCATAATAGATCAACTTCAAACGCTTTTTTTGATTATTACGACTATTGCAATGCAAGAATATCATTTAACGACAAATACATAAATGAACCTGTTGGACTAAGATATACTATGTTGCATGAATTAGAACATGTGTTGCTGGTTAATTATGATTTGGAGTATGACCACAGCAATTTAAGTCATAATAAGGTGCCTTATTCATTGTTATCTTATCAACATATAAACAACATAATTGCAAACAAAAGATTAAAGTATGAATATGATTCCGGTGGAAAATCACAAGAGGAAATCATAGATGAATGTTTTGGATACACACCATTTGATTTGGCTGCATTTGTTGCCAATTATGGTGATTTTGAAAGTGTAGAAAACAAAATAGCTTGCACAAAACTTATTGTTGACACTTACAAGGAATTCAAGAATACATTTGGAGATAGAAAATACTTTTTGGACGATACTGATTTAAACGAAGAAGGCTATCCAAAAAGGTTTGAGCAATTTGTAATAAAATCCAACACGTCAAATAAAAATGATAATGTAAAAACTTATGTTTTTACAATAGATAAAGATGATGATTTTTCCCTATAAAAAAACACCTCTCAATGCTTAAGCATTTTGAGGTTTTTTTGTTCAAATTATATTAGTTTTTAGATGCAAGAAAAAAATATAAGTGTTTTTCTATAACAAATTTTGCATGTGCTTTATAATTTACAAAAAGGTAAAAAAATGATATTATATTATTATGTTAGATTTTTTGAAACAAACTGAAGATGCAGAAATTGTTGTTTCAAACACGTATTTATCGGGATTTTACGAAATTATTGATAGAATTAAACAGAAAACAAATCAAAATAAGTTTGAAAATATTATTTTGGTTGTTCCAGATAAATTCAGTTTGAATGCCGAACAAATTTTTATGGAAAGAATAGGACTTTCCAGTGTTTTTAATGTTTGGCTTACAACACTTTCAAGGCTTGTTTCAAAAGTTTGTGCTGACGATGAAAAAAAGTTTTCAGTGCTTACAAAAAACAGCGGAACAATGCTTGTTAGCCATATTATACATAAAAATATTGACAAAATTTCAACATACAAAAAAATATCAAACAATTATTCACTTGCTGAAACAATGTATAATGTTATAAACCTTTTAAAGAGCAGTGGTGTCACACCTGAAGAACTTAAAAAAAATTTTGGTGACACAAATTTTGGATTGAAAATCAAAGATATATATCTTATTTATAATGAATATGAAAAATCGATGAAAGAGCACATTGACACAATCACGAGACTTCAAATGTTTGATGAAAAGATTAAAAACGATGATTACATAAAAAATAGTCATATCTTTTTTGCAATGTTTGAAAGTTTTACAAATGTGCAGCTCAATTCTCTCACAAATCTCGCAAAAAATGCAAAATCATTTTGTGTGAGCATGTGCGCAAACACTTTGCAGCCAAATCATTATATATATGATAATTCATTGTTTTACAGATTAAAAGATTATTTTGATAATGTACATATATCATACAAAATAACAAACACTACTGCAAAACTTAATTCAAGAAATAATTTTTTAGCAAACAATTTTTTATCATATTCCACTGACAAAAAATTTGAAACTGACAACATTAGAATAATGGAATGTGACAATGTTTCAGAGGAAGTTCGATATGTTGCAAATAGAATTAAATTTCTTGTAACAGAAAAAAAATATACTTTTGATGATGTAAATGTTGCCGTTAATGGTCTTGGAGACTATTCAACTGAAATTGAAAAGATTTTTGCAGAATACAATTTGCCATTTTATATTGATAGTTCCCGAACAATGACAGACCACTTTTTTGTGAAAGCGCTTTTTCAAATTGCAAACTTTGTTTGCGGTGAAAAGTCTATTTCAAATGCTATTTCAATTGTCAAGTATCCACTTTTTGATATAGAGTATCAAAAAAAATGCGATTTTGAAAACTATTGCAAAAAGTATAATATTTTCGGCGAAGCGTTATATTCTCGTTTTGAACAAGATGATGATTTGCGTGAAAATGCTGAACTTGTTAGAAATTTTGTATTTGACAAAATAGAGGTTTTTGAAAAAGAACTATGTATTTCAAAAAATACACAATCGTTCAAAAATACTTTGATAAACTATTTAAATAGCATTCCGGCAAATACTGTTTTGCAAAATTATGCCGAAAGACAAATTGATATTATTCAAAAACAAATTGATGTTTCTGTGTATGAAAAATTTATGAATGCACTTGATGATTGTGATTCTTTGCTTTCACTCAATGAAATGCCAAAAGAAATGTTTTTTGATATGCTTAAAAGTGTGCTGTCATCAATAAACTTGCAAACCGTTCCTCTTAGGTGTGATGCAGTATTTGTTGGTGATGCATCACAAAGCACATATTATCCTAGAAATATTTTGTTTGTTATGGGATCATCAGATTCAAGAATGCCATCATATCAATCAGATGCCGGGACCATTACTGATGATGAAATTGAAAAATTTGTTAGCACAAAACGTATTTCACCAACGATAAAAGAACTCAACAAAAGAGAAAAATTTAAGCTTTTTAATTTAATCCTTTTGCCAAGTGATTTGCTTGAATTATCTTTTAGTGTACTTGTAAATGGAAAGATTGAGCAAAAATGTGATTTTGTCGCTTCACTTCAAAGCATCATAACACAAAACGGGATACCTTTAAAAGTTCAAAAATATGCTTTTGAGGAGCAAAAAATTTTAGATGATTCAAATCCAAATTTGCTTGCATATATGGTTGGTACAACAAAAAATGCTGTGCGACTTTCAATATCAAAAGAAAGCAAAGTCAAATATTTGCTAAATCGTGATTTTCATGAAATGCTCAATGATGAGAAAATAAAGTATTTGGATAGCCCTTCAAGATTTAATTTGAGCGATGCAAAAAAATATTTGTTTGATAATGATAAAACATCTATAAGTCAAGTGGAAAAATATTTTAGGTGTCCATTTTTGCAATTTGTAGAGCATGGAATTTCGCCAAAAGAAAATCAAAAATTTGAACTCAAAGCCAATGATGTGGGAACAATTTTGCATAGCGTTGCACAAAAGTTTGTCAATAAATTTATTGAAAAGAATTTTTCTAATGAAAATGTTGAAAAACTTTCTAAAGATATATTTAATGAGATAATGTCGCAAAAAAAATACAAATCATTTACAAAAAACAAATATTATTTATCTATGCTTGAAGAAGAGGCAGTGAGATTTTGCAAGGCAATTAAATATCAAATTGACAGCAGTGATTTCAAGCCAGTTTTTACAGAAAAATATTTTGATAACTACACCTTAAAAAATGGACTAAAATTTTCAGGCGTTGTGGATAGGGTTGATGTGTATAACAATTTGATTCGTATTATTGATTACAAAACTGGCAGTGAAAAATTTAGTTTCAAAAATTTATATTATGGGCTTAAACTCCAGCTTGTTGCATATATGAAGGTTCTTGCAGAAAAATTAAACCAAGACGTCATTGGCACAATGTATATGCCAGTAAAAAATAAATTTGGTGACTTTTTTGATGGAGAATTTAAATCATACAAACTCGATGGAATCTTTTTGAACGATGAGGGCATTATAAAACATTTAGATAAAAATCTCATTGAGAATAGCAAGAGTGATATTATTGCGGTTGAGTATACAAAAAATGGAGAACTTAGCAAAAGAAATTTATCGCACATACTATCAAGAGAAGAACTTTTAAAAATAACAGAATATAGTTTTAATGTTTTAACAAAAGCACTTGATGAAATGATTGATGGCTACATTGAACCAAAACCATATTATGATAATATCTCACCTTGTGAATTTTGCAAGTTTAAGTCACTTTGTCATTATCAAATTTCTAAAATTGGATATAGAAAATTCGAAAACAAGGATAAATCATCATTTTAAAAATTGTTAACAAATGAAAAACAGTTTAAAAAAAAAGGAGAATTGATGGGAAAAATTGCTGACACAAACAAGAACGCTGTTTTGATGCAAGAAAAAGGCCATTTCACAGATGCGCAATTCGAAGTGATTAAACATAGTGAAGGAAACCTTCTTGTTTCCGCATCGGCAGGAAGTGGAAAAACTAGCATTTTGATTGAAAAAATAGTCAGGTTAATTCTTGGTGGAGGAGTCAAGTTAAAGAGACTCCTTGTTGTCACATTCACAAACAATGCAAGTTTAGAAATCAAACAGAGGCTATACAAAAGTTTGTCTGAGTCAAACAATGAAAAACTGTTTGAAGAACTTGATGATTTATCAACAAGTGATATTTTGACATTTGACTCTTTTTGTATAAAAGTTGTCAAAGAATTTGGATATACTATAGGGAGAAATAATAACTTTTCAGTTGCAGATGAAGCACTTTCAGGATTTTTGAAAAATCAAGCACTAGACAATGTATTTACAAACCATAATAAAAATTTTGATGAAAAATTTAAAAACTTTATAAATAATTTTTTTGAAAGCAGAAATGAAAAATCAGTTAGAACAAGCATTGCGCGTTTATATGATTTTTTAAGAAGTAAAGAAAATAGCAACGTTTATTCTTCACAACTTGAAAATTTATATTCATTTGATGCAAACAACGAAGCTTTTAAATATATTGGAAAATACTTTTTAAATCTAAAAGATTATATGCTTTCTCAACTTGAGAAATTAAAACTTGAAGCAAATATTTTGAGTGAAAATAAATTAGCAGAAAAAATTATTATAGCACAAAATCAGCTTATTTTACTCAATGGCGATTTTATGCACGATTTTTCTTTTTTGAGACAAGATATCAATTTCCCAGTAATATCAAAAAACGCTGCAAAAGATTGCTTGGAGGTCTTAGAACTAAAATCAAAATATCAAAAGCTTATATCTTCATTTAAAGAAAAAGTTAATGACGTTTTTTCTGCTGAAACCAAGATGCTTTCAATTGATACATTGTATCAAGATTTACAAAAAACAAAAAACACACTTAAATATATTTTTGAAATTATTGATGAATTTGATAGAGAATATACAAAGCTAAAAAACAATCATCAAGTCTTGGATTTCAACGACATTGAAAAACTTGTAAGCCAAATTTTGAAAGATAAAAAAATCACTCAAGCAATTCAAAATAGATATGACTGGATTTTTATTGATGAATATCAAGACACTAGTGGTCTTCAAGAAAGTATTGTCAAAAAGATAACAACTGGTGAAAATTTGTTTATGGTAGGTGATTTCAAACAGAGCATATATAGGTTTAGACAAGCTGAGCCAACCATATTTATCAACAAATATAATGAATACAAAGATTTGAAGTCATCAAGCAGTGTGATTGAACTCAAAACTAATTTTAGAAGTGAAAATGCAATTCTTAAATTCAACAATTTTGTGTTTGATAAAATTTATAAAAAAAGTCTTGATGATTTTGACTACCTAGGTAATGCTGATTTGGAGTTTGGTGGAAAGATTGAAAGAACTTCCAATAATCCTCTTGTAAAAGTTTTGCTGATAGACAAAAAGAAAAAAGTAGAAATAGATGAAGATGAAAATAATGTAAACGAAGATGAATTTACAAAAGATGATGATCACAGAGTATATTCTGTTAAAGATAGCAATATAACACAAGGGGAAAAAACTTCAATTCAAAAACAAGCGCTTTTACTTGCAAGTGAAATAAAAGATATGCTTGGAAAGCCATTTTATGATGTGAAGAGTAAAACAACAAGATATATTGATTACAAGGACATTGCTGTACTATCACGTAACAAAAGTGGTGTTATTTTGGAACTTAGAAAAGTATTGAATGAAGTAGGAATTCCTGTTACTGCACAATATAGTGAAAATATATTTGAAAGTTATGATATGCAAATTTTGTTTGGGATTTTATCTGCAATAAACAATCCTAATGATGACTTTGCACTTTTAACAACTTTTGTTAATATCGGAGATTTTTCATTTGGAGAACTTGCGACAATCAGAAAGGAATATAAAACCGAACATTTCTTTTATGTAGCTGTAAGTAAATATCTGGAAGAACATAATGATACAATATCTCAAAAAATAACAAATTGTTTTGAAAAATTGGAAAGATATAGACTTGAAAGTACACATAAGAATATTTGTGAACTTATCAATTTTATTGTTCAATCAGAAAACCTTGATACTTATTTTGCCGTTAATGATGGCAGTGAAGAATTTTTTGGCCATATATCAGTTTTAACATCAAGTATACAAAGCATAAAAGATTATAGTCTTAGTTCATTCTTAAATTATATTGATACTTTTGGTGGAAATCTGGAACAAGACAACACCATAAAAGATGGTGAAAATTCAGTTACGCTCATAAACATTCATCGAAGCAAAGGACTAGAATACCCTGTTGTATTTTTGGTGGCAACAGAAAAACAATTTAGCAATCGCGACATAACAGAAAAAATTTTGACAGATAATGAATGGGGGATATCAATGTCAAGTTTTGATTATGACTCACATTCAAGCTATGAAAATATAGTAAAAAATATTTTTAAACAAAAAATAAAAACGGAAGACAAAAAAGAAGAGAAGAGGCTTTTATATGTTGCACTAACAAGACCAAAAAGTTATTTGACTATTATAGGCGCCACTGATACCAATAAATTATCTTCAAATAACAACGATTTTGAAATCAATGAAGCAAAGTGTTACTTAGATTGGATTATGGGATGTTTTTCAAACGATACACTTGAAAAGTTAAAAGCAAATAAAAATATTGAAGTTTTGATTGATGACGAGGAAAAAGTTTTACTTGAAATAGCGAGTGAGGATGAATTCAGTTTTTCAAAAGAATTTGTTGACAAGACTCTGCCAAAGAATTTGGTGATTGATAAAAATAGGTTTGTTGAGATTTTGTCTCAAAAATTTGAACATAATAATCTTTCAAAAAAGAATTCTGTAACACAAATTATGCAAGAAAATGAACACTATAATATTACAGATTTTTCATATAAAAGAAATGATAAAGCAAATGATGAAGATTTTTTAGCAATAGGAACAGCTTATCACAAATTTATGCAATTTATCGATTTTTGTGATGATGAAGATGCCTTAAAAGAACAAATTGAAAACTTTAAACAATTGGGTAAATTCAGTTATGATGAACTATCAAGTGTTGATGTGAATGATATTATAAAAGCAGCAAAAATTATACATACTTTGATTGGAAAAGATGACATTGTTTTGAAAGAACAACAATTTTTAACATATATGCCTGCATCAAATCTTATAGACTCTAAAAAACAAAACAAAATTTTGGTGCAAGGTGTTGCTGATTTGATAATCATCAAAAAAGATGAAATCTATTTGATTGATTATAAAACCAGTAGGCTTTCAAAAGATATGCAGTTTATAGAAAAGTACAAAACTCAACTTGATATATATGCAAAATCAATTGAAAGTTTTTATAACAAACCAGTTACAAAAAAAGCAGTATATAGTTTTTATTTAAATAAACTTATAATAATTTGATTATTCTATTTGACAAAAAATAAAACAAAAATTATACTAATTGTAAGTTTAATGATTGAAAAGGGGATAAATTATGTATTTGGATATATTTGGTACAATTATAAACGCAATCGGAGAAGTCGCTTCAATGATAGGCATTGGCTGGCTTGCCGTTATTGGATTAGGACTTCTTGCGTTGCTTATTATCATTAGTTTTTTAGTTACTCAATTTTCAATTGAACTAAAAACGGCAAGAGCAGTTGCAAAAATCAATAAATATTTGGAACTTAATCCTTTTGTCAATGAAGATAATTTGGTTGAATTTAACAAACTTATGAAGCGTATACCTGCGCCAATGAGACTTCAATGGCAGCAATATATGGTTAATCGTGACAAAAGGCCAAGTGAATTTTTCACGGATGATAATTGTATTGAAAAACCATTTAAATCAAGTGCTTACGGCAGTCAAATTTTTGCAGTTAAAGTGGGAATAATTTGCCTTAGCGTTTTGATGCTTATTTTTAATTTATCATATTACACCTTTATAAATGAACCATCAATTTTAACAGGAATTCTATCAAGCATTTTGCTTTCAACAGGAATTATTTTCATTGGAACGCTTTATTTATTTTTCCTAAAAGCAAGAAGAAATTCATCACTTTCAGATTTGTACTTTAATTTTGTAAATTTCCAAAAATACCTTGACAGGGCTTGTTCAACCTTGCCTGATTATGTGGATTATGAAATTTTGTTCACAAGAAAAGAAATAACAAGTGGAATCCCTGTTTTGCAAGAATATCTGCAACAAAGAGCTTTGTTTGAGCAAGAACAAATCAAAAAAGCACAGGAGAGTCAAGTTGTTCATGAGCAATATGATTTCTCTGCCCTTGGCATAAATGGTAGTCTTGTTATGGAAAGCTCAATGAGAGAATCTGAGTATGTCATTGGCAACAAAAATAGAATTTATGCTGAAATATCTGAGCTTCAAGGTGCAATGGATATGCTCAACAAAAGCTATGACGAAAAGAACAAAAATAGTCAGCGAAAACTTAGAGATATTCAGGATTCTCTTGACAGATTAAAAGAAAAGCTTGACAACACAACCAATTTGATTGTCGGCAATGATCTTAGAAAGCAAAGAGAAAATGAAATTCAAAAGCAACGTCAACTCGAAAAGGAAGCTGATGAAGATAACAAAAAGTATGAGGCTGACAAAAAGCAACTTGAAGAACAGATTGCTGCAAAGCGTGCCGAAATAGACAATTTCAAAACAGAAGCTGAAAACAGAATAAATGGCGAATTCAAAGCTTATGCTGACAAGATATATAAAGAACTTCGTGAAGTGGTAGAAGCCCAAGTGAAAGAAGAAGTTGCCAATCTTCATGCTGAAAAAAATCAACTCGAACAAGAACTCGAAGAAAAAGAAAGATTGTATGTTGAAAAGAGCACAGTCTATGAAGAAAAAGCTGAACTTTGTGAACAGTATGAAAAACATATTGAAGATCTTGAGAGTAAGATTGGTGAAGCAGAAAAGATAAAAGAAGAATTTGACCAATACTCTTCTGAAAAAGATCAAGAAATCTTTGAAACAAAAAAAGAACTTGAAAGTAGAAATTTAGAACTTGATAAAAAGAATGAAATCATTCAAGTTCAAAAAGAGGAAATCAAGGAACTTAAGCATAAAAAACAAATTATTGTTAATCGTTATTTTGACACAAATGGCAATGAAATTTTCTTTGACGATGATGGCAGATCATATATTGTTGATCCCATGGGCTCAAGGGAATATTTAAGCTTAGAACAAAATTCGGAGAATAATGACAATCAAGATTTTGAGCAAATTTACAATGAAAAGGAAGAAGCTGTTGAAATTCCACAAGAAGTTGAATTTGAAATCAACGACAATGAAATTTTAGAGGCTCTTGGTGAAAATCCAGAAGAAGTAAAAGAGCAAAGAAAAAACGAAGAAATGTCGTCTCTTGAAGATTTAAAATCACAATTCCACAAGCCGGTTTATGACTTTCAGTGGGAAAACAGTAATGCAAACAATCAACAAATGCAAGAAGGTCAACAAGATCTACGAGAAGATGAAGTAGTTATAGAAAATCAACAAGATATAGCTGACAAAAATAGTGATGAAGCAAAGTTATCCGTTGAAGATAAAGAAATTGATGAAATCGACAAATTGATTGAAGAGCAAAAAGTAAAGCTTGAAAAACAAAATCAAACCTTGTCAAAACAACTTGAAAAGACAAAGAAAGTTGCTGATGAAGATGTTAACAAAAAAACCGAATCAAAAAAATCAGTAAAAAATGCCACAAAAAAAACAACATCAAAAAAATCTTCACAACAAAAAAAAGTTGAAAAACCTTCAAAAAAGGAAGTTGAAAAAAAAGAGCCAAAAAAGAGCACTGCAAAAAAAACTACAAGCAAAAAGGATAGTGTCAAAAAATCT
>CAJOLY010000006.1 GCA_905235485.1 uncultured Clostridia bacterium | reverse complement strand
GAACCATCAATTGAAGAAATTTCAGTTGATCTTGGCATTTCTGTTAAAGAAGTGTCTTTTGCCCTTGATGCTTTAACTGAACCAATGAGCATGTTTGACCCAGTATACAAGGATGGCTCTGAAACTGTAAGGGTTATGGATCAAATTGGGGATAACAAGAATAATCAGGACAAGTGGATTGAAAACTTTGCACTTAAGGACGCACTAAAAAAACTATCTGAAAGAGAAAAACAAATCCTTCTTATGCGTTACTATCTTGGCAAAACTCAAATTGAAGTTTCAAACGAAGTTGGAATAAGTCAAGCACAAGTTTCACGTCTTGAAAAAGAAGCAATAAAATCTATGAAAAAAGATTTTATGTGAGATTTATAAAGTAAATAATAATGCAATACTCATAAATTATATCTGTAACTGAAAATGAGTATAACGAATAATAAAAGAATTATATGCTTTATTATTTTATAACAAAGAAAAAAATTAGATAAATTTAAGAAAAAACACCAAAATTACACAAAATTTTGATGTTTTTTTGAATTTTTTAAATATTTTATTGATTTTTTAATTTTTTAAGGAATGGTGGAATATCATCATCTTCAACAATCATTCTTCCATTTTCTTCCTTAACTTCTGGTTTTTGAATATTTTGTCCATATGGATTTTGGTTTTGCGCATATGGGTTTGGACCAAGTGAATTTTGTCTAAGGCCTTGACCATATGGATTTTGAGTTTGACCAAATGGTGCTTGATTTTGCGAGATTCCATTTTGATATGGATTTTGTCCCAACCCATTTTGTGCAAATTGATTTACGTTTGGTTGACCACCTTGAATAACATTTGCACCAAAGAACTTTGCATATGGTGAAACATTTTTGTCGGCTTCCTTTTTAACTTCAAAACTACCACCAGTGAAACCTGTTGCAATGATTGTGACTTCAACTTCATCTTTCATATTTTCATTGATTGATGTTCCAAAAATGATGTTGCAATTTGGATCGACAACTTCTCTAACAAGTTCACTTGCTTCGTTGATTTCATCAAGTGCCATATCAACACCACCTTTGATGTTGAGAAGCACTGCTGTTGCACCTTCAATTTGAGTTTCAAGAAGTGGACTATACACAGCATTTCTTACAGCTTCCTGCACTTTGTTTTCACCTTTGCCAATACCTATGCCCATATGTGCATATCCACGATTTTTCATAACTGTTTTAACATCAGCAAAGTCAAGATTGATTATGCCTGGTTTCAAAATTAAATCTGAAATGCCTTGAATACCTTGTCTGAGCACTTCGTCTGCTCTTTTGAAACTTTCAAAAACAGAAGTTCCTTTTGGCATAACTCTCAAAAGTTTTTCATTTGGAATGATAACGAGGGTGTCAACATATTTTTTGAGATTTGCAATGCCTTTTTCTGCATTTGATGCACGGATTTTTCCTTCAAATGGGAAAGGTTTTGTTACAACTGCAATTGTGAGAATTCCCATATCTTTTGCCATTTGAGCAATAACTGGAGCAGCACCTGTTCCTGTTCCACCACCCATACCTGCTGTGATAAACACAAGGTCAGCACCTTGCAAAACTTCTGCAATTTTTGCTTTGCTTTCTTCTGCTGCCTTTTGTCCCACATCTGGATTTGCACCAGCACCAAGACCTTTTGTGAGTTTGTCACCAATTTGAATTCTTTTTGGTGCAGGATTGCTTAAAAGTGCTTGTTTATCTGTGTTAATTGCAATAAATTCTGGGCCTTTAAAGTTGTAGGCAATCATTCTAAGCACTGCATTGCATCCACCACCGCCAACACCTATGACCTTAATATTTGCACTTGAATTATCTCTCATCAATTCTTCTTCATTAAACATAATCTTTCCCCTTACTTTTTAAACCAACTTTTTATTTTTTGAAAGAAGGTTCGCTTTTGATTTTTCTTTTCTCTAAGTGCTAAGTCTAGTAGCCCTAGCACACTGCTAAATGTAGGTTTGCTAAGTTGAGGTACATTGCCTGAAAGCACTTCAACATTTTCGCCAATTCCTTTGCTGATGTAATCCTTTCCACCTTTAAGAAGGCAAATTCCTCCACCGGTGATGAAAATTGGCATATAGTTATTTCCTTTCATTTTAATCAAACATCGGTTGATTAGGTCAACTATCATATCAAGTCTTGCTGAAACAATTTGATTTGTTAGTTGTGCTGAAACAGGTGTAACATTGCCGCCAATATTAACTTCATAAAAATCAGTATCAGTTGCAGCCAAACTCAAAACGACTTTTCGTTTCAAACTTTCTGCTTCCTTAAATGATATTTGCAGTATTTGACAAAGATCTGCTGAAATATGTCCCCCGCCAACTGAAAATTGATTGAGACTGATGAGTCCATCACCTTTGACAAGTGCAACAAATGATGTCAAATATCCAACATCAACAAGTATTGCGCCAGTGTCTCTAACTTGTGGATCCAAAAGATACAAACTTTCTGCCAAACTGCTACTAACATATTCAACTTCTCTAAGACCCATATTTTTGATAATATTGTCAATTGTTTCAATGAAGTTATTATCTGCCAAAACAAAACTTACAAGCCCAGACAACCTTGTTGAGACTTCGCCTTTTGGGTCAATTACCTTTCGACTATCATCAAGAATAAAGTAAATTGGCGAACGACTTATGA
Source organism: uncultured Clostridia bacterium (assembly GCA_905235485.1). GTDB lineage: Bacteria > Bacillota > Clostridia > Christensenellales > UBA1242 > UBA9845. Next base: position 29,139 of record CAJOLY010000006.1, on the reverse strand, counting down.
TTGTTGAACCGTCGTGTTTTACTTCACGACTTGCAAGATCAAACAAATCGGCAACATTTTCATTTGTGATTTTTATCTTTTTATTAAAAGCTATGCTTGAATTTTTGCAATCAACAAAAGTGAATTCTGCAGGAACTCCAATATGTAATTTTTCAATTTTGAGACCACTATTTGTTTCTGCTTTCACAACACAATTTGCAATAGTTTCATATAACTTTTCAGGTTCAACAAAATTACCATTTATAAATCCAGCATATTCAGTGTCTCCAGTACCTAATATATTAAAAGTGTTATTTATACCACTTTCTGCTATCATAACACTAATCTTACTAGAACCAAAATCCAAAACACTTACATATTTGGTTTTCATTAAGATTTCCTCCGATTTTTTGCATACTTAAACTATTATATGAATAATTATAACTTTTCAAAGTTAAACTGTCAACAATATAAAAGCATTTTGTTAATTTTTATTTGGATAATATTGGTTTTATGTATAAATTATATAACTTGTATAATAATAGAGACAAAATTATAATTAATTTTAAAATTATTTACATAACAATTTTGCAATATGCATAAAAAATCAAACTTAATACATAAATTTGATTTTTTAGATTATCACTTAATTGATTGTTTGTGTCTTCCAGATTTTTTGCCTCATCACTTTGAGCTTTGAAGAATGCACTTACTTGTTTTTCAAATTTAAAATCTTATGTCAGATTTATCTAGGTGATTAAGTGTTCCTCTCCAACCATCAGTAAAAACTATATCACCAACTTAAAAAAACAAATTGCAAAAAGCAATTTGTTGAGTAATACAAAAATCAAAGCATAAACTTTTATTTTTGTTCTTTGAGTTGAGATGTCAATCTATCAACACATTCATCAATGTTTTTGTACATGTCGTTTGATTTTGCCTTTGCCATAAGATTTATGCCATCAGCTTGAAGTTGCATTTTCATAACAAAATCTGCTCCTTCCTTTGTCATATGAACATCAACATTTGCATTTTCGGATAAATCAAACCTGTCAAGTTTGCCAAGTTTTTTTTCTATCAAACTTTCAAGTGCTGGGCTGAGTAAATCGCCACAATGATAATTCTTTGTCATAATCAACTCTCCTTTGATGAAAAGCAATATCTCATCAAATATAGTTTAACATATTAAAATAATTTTGACAAATCGTTTTTGCACTTTAAAATATTTGAATAACTTAAACATTCAGCATATATAAATGTCACTTGTTAAAGGACATAAAAATAGACAAATTCTTGCAATAAATTTGTCTATATTATTTTATTTTTCCTCTGGATTTTCTTTATCGAATTTTACTAGTTCATTTCGGAATGTTTCACCAATGATATTTGCAGCTTCTGTCATAAGTTCCTTTGTGTGAGTTGCAGTGTAACTTGTTCTGAGAATAGATTCTCCAACTGGCACAGCTGGGCTAATTGATGGGTTTACATATACGCCCTTTTCAAACAAAACTTTTGCTGCATAAAGAGTTCTCAAATCTGTGTATGTATAAATTGGAATAATTGGAACAATGTCATTGTTTTGAGATTCCCTAATTGGAACGCCATTTCTTTTGAGTTCCTGACGCATAAATTTTGCAATGTTTTGCAAATTTTGCACTCTCTCTGGCTCTCTTTTTAAAATTCTAAGTGATTGAAGTGCTGCTGCGATGCAGGCTGGTGGGTTACTTGCTGCAAAGATGAATGGTCTTGAATTATGTCTAACATATTCAGCAACTGATTTTGTTGTTGCCATAAAGCCACCAAGAGATGCAAGTGATTTGCTGAATGTACCCATGATGATATCAACTTCATCTTCAAGTCCAAAATGTTCACCGGTTCCGCGACCACATGCACCAATAACTCCAAATCCATGCGCATCATCAACCATAAGTCTTGCACCATATTTCTTTTTGAGTCTAACAAGTTCAGGAAGATTACAAATATCTCCACCCATACTGAAAACACCATCTGTCACAATCAAAATGCCCTTATCCTCTGGCACTGATTTCAGTTTTTCCTCCAAGTCCTGCATATCATCATGCTCGTAACGGAGCATTTTTGCATAGCTAAGTCTACAAGCATCATAAATACTTGCATGATTTTCCTTGTCACAAAGAATGTAGTCATTTCTCCCGCAAACTGCACTGATTATTCCCAAATTGCTTTGAAACCCACTTGGGAAGCAAACCACTGCTTCCTTATGCAAGAATTCTGCAAGTTCTCTTTCAAATTCAAGATGCATATCTAATGTTCCGTTCAAAAATCTAGAACCTGAACAACCTGAACCGTATTTTTCAACAGCCTTTATAACAGCTTCTTTAACTTCTGGATTGCTTGTGAGACCTAAGTAATTGTTGCTACCAATCATAATAACTCTATGGCCTTCCATATTAACAACAATATCTTGTCCACTCTCTAAATAATGAAAATATGGATAAACACCCTTTTCCTTTATGTCTTCAACTCTTTTATAGTCTTCACACTTTTTAAATAAATCCATAATACCCCTATTGATAAAATAGTATCATATACGAAAAAAATATGCAACAAAAAAATACAAAAAATTTATGCTATACTTTTGTATGATTAAAAATTAAAATTTAAAAATTTATGTTTAAAATAGATAAAGTCTTTTAATTATTGACATTATGATATAAATATTTTAAAATATAAACATTAGGAGTTTGTATGCCAAAAATAGAACTTGAAAAAGAAATTGATTTAGAAACTGTGTTAAAGTTTGCCACAGAAAAGCATAAAGGTCAAAAAAGAGATAATGGCGATGAATATATATCACATCCAATTAGAGTGGCAAAACTTGTTGACGAATACAAAGCAAAATATAGCAAAAATAGAGAAGTTTTGGTTGCAGCTGCTTTGCTTCATGATACTTTAGAAGATACATACACAAGCTATAGAGAACTGAGTGAAAAATTTGGCGATGTGGTTGCCAGCATTGTTTTGGAACTTTCAACAGCAAAATATGGATCCAAACTCATTGGCAAAGCAAGATATCTTGCCGAGAAAATGCAGATGATGACAAACTATGCACTGACAATCAAACTTGCAGACAGATATGATAATATTTGTGATTTAGAATCAACTAGCAATGAAAAAAGAATTCGAACAATTGATGATACTAAATTTATTGTTGCATATTTGGAAAAAGAAAGAAAACTGACAAAAACTCAACAATTGTTTGTTAATATAATAAAAGAAAAAATAAAAGAATTTTAAAAAAATATCAATATATTTTAAAAAAAGCCGTATTTTTACGACTTTTTTTGTGTTTTTTTAATAATTTTTAAGAATTTTTATGACTTATGTTTTAACAAAGTAATTTTATTTTGTTTAAATATTCAAAAATTTTTTTCAAAAGAATTTATTTATTCGTTATTTTGTCCAAATAACAATTCAATGTTTTTTTGTTCATTTAACAAAAATTGTTCGAGCATCGAATATCTTTTGATTGTGAAATTATTATGAACCATTCGCGCAATGTTTTGCTTTGTGCCAACAAGCACAACCATTTTTTTTGCACGAGTCACAGCTGTATAAAGTAAATTTCGAGTGAGAATTGAACCAGCACCACTTATGATTGGCATAACCACAACATCAAATTCGCTGCCTTGGCTTTTGTGAATTGTGATGGCATAGGAAAGCATTAAATCAAAAATATTTTCTCGTGAGTAAGTTGCACGTCTGCCATCTTCAAACAAAACAGTCACTTCACCTGTTTGCCTTGAAATATCGACTATCACTCCACTGTCACCATTAAACACTCCTTGCCCAAACTCCAAAATTCCAAGAGATGACACTCTTTCCCAGGTCTGCTCATAGTTGTTTACTGTTTGCATAACTTTGTCACCTGTTCTAAATATAACGTTTTCAGTTTGAATTTCAATGCTGCTTGGCTTTGAAGGGTTAAGCATTTTTTGAAGTTCTTTGTTTAGGTTATCAACTCCGCAAGGCCCAGCTTTGAGTGGAGCTAGCACTTGAATTTTTGATGGCTCAATTTTTAAAAAATGAGGAAGTCTCAAGGTTACCAAACTTACACATGTGTGAAGCATTTCAATGGGATCTACTTTGTTTTCAAAGAAAAAGTCTTTTGAATTGTTGTCAAGAAGTGGCATTTTTCCACTATTGATCAAGTGTGCATTTGTTATTATATAACTCTTTGCGTCTTGTCTATAAATTTCAGTTAACTCAGCCACTGAAATAACTCCACTTGTCAAAATGTCGCTTAACACATTTCCAGCTCCAACGCTTGGAAGTTGATCCTTATCACCAACCAGTATTAGTTGAGAATTTGGTTTAATTGCCTTTAAAAGATTAAACATGAGTTGACTGTCAACCATGCTGACTTCATCAACAATAACAACGTCATAACAAAGTGGGTTTTGTTCATTACGAGTAAAAAACACACCATTTCCGTTTTTAAAATCCAAATCAAGCGCTCTATGAATTGTGCTGGCATCTTCCCCCGTGCTTTCAGAAAGTCTTTTGGCTGCTCTGCCTGTTGGAGCAAGCAAAATGCACTTTTTCCCTCGATTTTTGAATGAGCTAAGCAAACATTTAACAATTGTTGTTTTTCCAGTTCCCGGCCCACCAGTTATAACAGAAACACCATTATTCACTGCCATTTCAACAGCTTCTATTTGTTTTTTGTGAAGTTTTATTCCATTTGAAAGTTCATAGTCATGAATTTCAACTGATATATCCCTAAAATCTGCAAAATAATCACTTTTTAGTCTCAAAAGTTTTTGTGCAATGCTCTGTTCCATAAAATACATTTTTGTGAGCATAATGCAAGGTTCTTCGTCTTGCATAAATTCTTTAATTAAGCACTCTGTTGCAAGTTCCAACAATACAGTTTCAAGTTTTTCTTCCAAATCACCTTCGAGTTTCAAAAGGCGAAGGACTTCTTCAAACAAGACTGATTTTTGAATGTAAGTATTGCCGTTTCTCTCACTGTTTTGACTAAGTGCATACATAACTCCTGCTCTAAATCTAAACAAACTATCAGTTGGTATTCCAATTTTTTGAGCAATTTTGTCGGCAGACAAAAAACCTATGCCGTCAACATCTTCAACAAGTTTATATGGATTAGTTCGCAAAATTTCCTCAGTTTTGTCAAAATATGTTTTGTAAATTTTGATTGCCATATTTGTGGAAATATTATAATTTTGCAAAAACATAACGGTGTTTTGTACTTGCTTTAAGTCCTGAAATGTAGTGGCAATTGCAAGTGCTTTTTCTTTGCTTATTCCCCTAACTTCAGCAAGACGCATTGGCGCAAATTCCATAATTTCCAAAGTATCTTTTCCAAAATATTCCACAATGTTGTTTGCAGTTACTTCACCAACGCCTTTAATAAGTCCACTTGAAAGATATTTTTTTATTCCCTCAATATCATTCGGAGGGAGTACTTTCACCGTGCTTACCACAACCTGTTCACCATATTTTTCATTTTTTTTCAGCGTGCCTTCAATTTCAACTCTTTCGCCCACATTTGCGCTTGTAAATTTCCCCACACAAGTCAAAATTTCACCATTCATTGAAACTTTTGCAACTGTGTAACCATTTTCATCATTCCTAAAAACCACGCCTTCAATTTTTCCACTAACTAGCATACTTTTATTATATCTGTTTTTCAAATATAAATCAAACACAAAACAAATTATTCTCGAACAAAATAAAAATATTAAGTCAAAATATTGATTTATATTCATTTTAAAAAGTAAAAAAATAGAATGCTAAAATCGGCATTCTATTTTTATATTTCATTTATTCTATCCAAATACTTTTCGCCCAAAAATTCAGTTTGTAAAAATGTTTTAATTATGTTTTTTGCTTTCAAAAAATTTATGTTTCTTGCACCTATGCATAAGCAGTTGCAGTCATTGTGCTGTCTGCCTTGCACAGCTTGTTTTTTTGTATTTGCCAAAACAGCTCTGATTTTTTCATTTCTGTTTGCAACAATGTTCATTCCAACACCACTGCCACAAATCAAAACAAGTTTATCTTTTTTTATGTCACAATTTTTCAAAAAATAATCCACTGCTTTTTTGCCATAGGCAACATAGCTATCCAGTTTTTCATAACTCACTGCTCCAATGTCAAAAAACTGAACTTCATTTTTAAAAAGCCAAGGTTTAAGTTTTTCCTTCAAATAAAAACCTGCGTGGTCACTTGCCAAAACTATCATATAAATATATTATTATCGCTACAAAAAAAAGTCAAATAATTACGTTAATTTTGTTAAATTATCATATTGCTTTGCAATGGTGAAGGTTAAGGTTTACTATTTTTTTATGTTAAAATTTTAATATTAAATTATATATTAACAAATATTCTAGCACAAAGAACTGTCATATCGTCTTGTGGTTCACCGGCATTGAGTTTAATTGCTTCATTGGTTATAATGTCAGCAATTTCTTGTGGATTTTTTGAAATTATATTGTTTATGTAGTTTTGAAGTTTTTGATCATCAACAAAGGCATCAATAATTCCATCGCTGCACAAAATGATCATATCATTTTCACTAAGTGCTGTTTTATCTATACTAGGCTTTATATCTTGCAAAATACCAATAGGAAGTGCTCCGCTTCCACTAAGAATCTCTGTTGAATTATCGTGTTTAATAAATCCACAAGGAGCACCAACTTTGATAAAATCTCCCAGTGCATTGTTAAGATCCAAAACACAAATATCAAGAGCTGAATATCCATCTGTCATCTGCATAGAAAGTAACTTGTTGACACTTGAAAGAATTGTTTCATCATCAAAATCAGCACGATAGAAATTTTCTATAAGAGAAATTGTTGTATCACTCATCTTTTGCGCATTTTCACCGCTCCCCATTCCATCGCAAACAGCAAACAAAATTTTGTTGCCGTTGAGCCTAATAAATGAATAACTGTCACCGCTAATACTATTGCCAAATTTTGCGACTCCAGAGCTTCCATAAATGCATTCATATTTTGAAGCTGGTGCAAAAGTGCAAACAACAAAGTTTGGAGTATCTGAATTTTCAGTTGAAATAAGCGCCATTTTTGTTCCAAAATTTTTGCTAAGGACATACAATAGTTTTGAATTGGCAACATCTTCGTTTCGAATCGTTAACACGCAAGAAGTCATATTGTTTGCTCGTTTGCAAACATATACTTCCGTTGCAAGCACATTCACAAAAGTGAGTTCTTCAACAATCTTTTTTTCAAGTTCTTCATCAAAGGTGACAAGTTCTTTTGTTTCGTCAGCAAGTTTTAAAAGTAGTCTTGACACACCCTTGAATTCCTCTGCAATTAAGGCCTTGCTTGTGTCTACACTGTTTGCATAATATGTATATTGCTTGTAATTTGCAATAAGTTGATTTAATGTGCTCAAAATTGTGTTGGTGCGATTACATCTTGTGCTTAAAAATGGTGGAATATCTAAAAGTGTAACTTTCCCTCTATCAAGCCCAGCTGAAATGATTGAATCCAAAGTCTCATTTGTTTCCTTTCCTAGCACCCTATAGCATCTATGTTTTTCAGGGCAATCAAAACAAACTTTGCTAATGAATTCCTCTTTTAGCATCTGCTTTGCTTCACCTGCCGGCAATATCCCTTGAATTGTGCTCTTGAATGACCTATCCATTTCATCAAACACTTCACTTAAACTATACATCCTTTTTCTTAGATTATCTCTACTTTTGTTAACCATATTCCTCAGAGCAACAGTCGAGCTTTTTTCACCTAAAACAGCTTTCAAAAAAGCAAGAGTCCCATTTGATATACACATAAATAATAATTCACCAACAAGTGTTGAGATCGATATTTTGTAAGTGTATACGCCATAAGCGTTGAAATACATCCCAAGCACAACTTCACAAATTAAAACTGCAATAATGCTAAAATATTTGCTCGTGGATTTGAATGCAACTGATGAAAGTGATAATGTTACAAAAATAGCAAGTCTTGAAATATCCCCTGTTTGAAGTGCATATCCAAGTCCAATGCAAATTGAAAGCACAATAGGAAAACTTGTTTTTTCATAGACGTACGTTGTAAGCAAAATCAAAAATACGCAAATCAAATTCAATAATGAAAATCCAAAGAAATTTGCTTGACTAAGCCCCGAGCCTAATGCCACAAAAAATACTCCAAGAGAAATACATTCGTCAATGGAAAGTTTAAAACCTACACCTTTAACTAAAAGCGTTTTGAAAATTTTTATTGAGGAATATAAAAATACCTCACCCAAAACTAGATACACAAAAGTAGGAATAATAGCATTGATATTTGTTAAATGAAAATACACATACATTACTTGGCTTAAAACGGCATAAATTCCAATAAGCAATGCAGACATTCTTGTATGAAATTTTTTATGTGAAAAATAACATATTACAATTATCACAGCACAAAAGCAAGTTGAAATCAAATTTTCAATTGAAAAACTTGCAAGCAAACTTGCACCAACATAAAGTCCACTCATCAAAAAAATATTTTGATCACTCCAACAAAGAGCAACATAAAATGCAAATGCAAATGGAAAAATTTCTCCCCTAATCCCCCCAATTGAAAATAAAAATAAAATTGCAAAAAAGAAAATATACTTGATTAAATTCAAAAAAATAATCCCTTTTTTTGTTTCAAAAAAATCTTTCATAAAAGTCCTCTAATTGAGTATAATGTAAAAAATATCCTAAATAAATTAAAAATATTGCATTTTTTTATAATTTTTTGTTAATTTTTTATTGTTTTTATCAAAATTTTTTGAATTTTTTTATGCAGGTAAATAATTAAAATTTTACAAAGTTATTTTTTTATATATTCTTTCATAAAATATTGTGAGGTTTTTTATGGAAGAAAAAATTGAAAGAACAAGACAAACAAAAATAATTTTGTCAAATCAAAATTCACTTATCCTAACTGGCATAAGCAAAGTTTTAACAAGCACTGAAAATGAAATCAGTGTTATTTTGAATGGACAAACATTAAATATTGGTGGTGAAAAACTTACTGTTACAAAACTTGACATTGAAAGCGGAATTTTGGAAGCAAATGGTCTTGTAACAAATATGAAATTTGCGGGTCACAAGCAAAAAGAAAAATTTTTCAAAAGGATTTTTGGCTGATGCTATATTCAACACTACTCCAAGGCAAAATGTTTTTGGTTATGATATATTTTGGCATTTTATGTGGCATAGCTTTAACCGCAAAAAAAATTGGCGATAGATTTACAAAAAACAATAAAATTTTTGTTACTATAACCGATGTTGCTTTTTGGATGCTTTGCTCAATAGTTTTTATTTTTGTAAAAATTACATTTTGTTATGGAGAGTTTAGACTTTTTGAATTGCTTGCATTTTCACTTGGAATACTCCTAGAACAAATTTCGCTAAATAATTTAGTTGAAAAAGTTTTGAAAGTGTTGTATAATCTATCATGTAAGATATTTTGCAATCTCAAAAAGTTAAAATTCTTTGGCAAAATATTCAAGTGAGAATATGGAAAAACAGCAATTGGTTTCAAAGATAATAAAAATATTCATAGGCGTTTTGTTTGTGGTGTTTTTTGTGATTTTGATTAGTCAATACATCACGATGGCACAGCTCAATGCAAAACAATCAAAACTTGACAATGAGTTAAACTCAAAAACTGCTGAATATCAAACTTTGAGTAATGAATATGAAAGCATATCAAATAATTATGAAGACTATGTGACTGACTATGCTCGTAACAATTTTGATTATGCACAAGAAGATGAGATCTTGATAAATAAATGATTAAAACGTGTGTTCACATTTTAACTAGTGGCTTTGCTAAGCCACTTTTTTATGATTATAAATTGAATTAAAAATAGATAATAAATTTTTCGACATAATAATCAAAATTATTGCATAAAATTTAATAGTATTCGACAAAAATTAACAAATTTAGTTTTGATTTTTATAAATATGCAAAAAAAATATCAAACAAATGTTTGATAAAATAAATATAATGTAAAATTTTAGATGGTTTATTTGTTATTATACAAAAAAATGTATAATTATAAATTTTTACTTGCAAATAAATTTTCTTAGTAATACAATTATAATAAATAAAGGGGGAAAATATATGGCAACAAATATATTTTTTAATTCTGGAAAAGAAAATGTTGAAAATTTTGTTGCAGAGGAATTCCCAAATTTTCCTTCAAAATTACTTGCCCAACTTATCAATTTTTGTTCAAGCATTAGTTTTTATGAAGAAGAAGGCGTAAAACTTATGCCAACAATTCTTTTCACAAACAAAATAGATACTTTAGTTAGAAATGTAAAAAACAGCGCCAAACAACAAATATTTTTAGATGAAAATGAAAATATGTTCCGTAGTCATATGAAATCTCTCGTTCCATTTTCAAGTCATAAGTGGAATATTTATGTTCAGGTGAATAGTAACGGATCATTTGAATATGGAATTTATCGTTCTTTCAATAGTATTAAAGAATATAATTTTAACACAAATATGTTTTTGAATGATGATTTAAAAACAAAAACAAACATAGTTTTTGCTTTCACTGTTCAAGCTTTAAGTTCAACAAACATAAACTTTAAAAGTTTGAAAGGAAAAGAAATGAATTTAAATTTTTCACTTGAAGGAAAAAAACTTTTGAACTTTAATGAAGAAATCTCTGAATTCATTGATGCGAGCTTTTCTAAACTTAAAACAACAAAAAAGAAACTTAATGATATAAAAACACTTTATCAAAATACATTTGAAAATTGTTTTAGAAGCATACATGGATGCATTTGTGTTGTTGTGGACAAGGATTATGTAGATACCAGTTTTTTTGCAGATGGAATATGGCTTGACCACCCTATTGAATTTTCAAAACTTTTTATGCAATCAAATAGTTACAATGAAACAAAACTTGCTTCATATAGCGAATTATTTATGGATATGCTCAACTATGATGGTATAACTATTGTAGATAACAAAGGAAGAATTAGAGCCTATAATGTTTTTGTTGAAAGTGATGCAAGCAAAGAAAGTATGATTATTGGTGGAGCTAGAAAAAGAGCTGCTTTCACTGTCATCAACAGTAAAGTTAAAAAGATTGTTGGAGTTTATTTCCAAAGTCAAGAAGGTGAGATTTTCTATAATAGGAACAGAAATTATTGCAAAAGAAAAACAAGAAATCTTAAAACAATTCAACCAACTTTAACAATTGAAAATATTGAAAAAAACTGATCTAAAGCAATTGTTGCAAAAACGATTCCTTTACTGTCGGATGAAATATTAAGCGACATAACATCAGATAAATCATTCTTAGATTAACAAAAAAAACACATCATATTGATGTGTTTTTCAATTATTTTATTTTTATATGGTATGTTAAATTATAAAACTTTCTCTTCTTCTTCAATTGGTAAAAATGAATCTAAATATTCTTTAAAAACTTCCATTTTAAAACGATATGTTGCTTCTTCTTGAAATTTATTAATAGAGTTATTTAAGTATTTATCAAATTTTTCTAGCTTTTTATCATATTTTAACAAAAAGCCTTTTGTTTTATCAAGATCATATCTAAATTGACAATTTAGAACATCAAACATATAACCTTTGCAGCTTGCTCCATTTTGAAAATTAACTGTTAATTTGTCACAAGCATAAAAAACATCCTGACCAATAAATTTAACGCTATCTGGTATATATATAGAATCTAAGTTACTGCACAAAGCAAATGCAAATCTATCTATTGATATAATTCTGTTTGGCAAGTCAATTGATTTTAAATCCTCGCAATCAAAAAATGCAAAACATTCAATTTTATTTACATTGTCCCAAAAGATATTAGTATGTTTTTCCAAAATGTGTACATCTTTTTTTTCTACTCGAATTAAGCAACCACAATCTTTTCTCATATATTTACCTCTTTAATTTTATATTAACATAAAAAATATTAAATTGCAATACCAAATTAAAGAAAAATAAAAAATGGTACTTTTAAAAAGTACCATTTTAATTTATTACTCTGCTTTTGGAGCAAGAAGAGCTATTGTTCTTGCACGTTTAATTGCAGTTGTGAGTGCTCTTTGATGAAAAGCACAGCAACCTGTTTGTCTACGTGGCAATATTTTGCCCTTTTCAGTAACATATCTTTTGAGTTTTGCAACATCTTTGTAATCAATTTCATTTGCTTTTTCAGCACAGAATTGACAAGCTTTTTTTCGATTTGACTTATAAACTCTTTTTGACTTATCTTCAAACACTTCTGGTTTTTTTTCTTTTACTTCTGCCATCTCTATTCTCCTTTCTTAAAATGGAAGTTGATCATCTTGAATAGGTGTGAGTTTGGTTGTTCCGCCTTGGTTACCTTGATTTCCATTGTCAGCACCTTGATTGTCGTCAACTTGATCATCACCATTTGATCTTGAACCAACAAATTCAACTTCTTCAGCAACAACTTCTGTTACATATCTCTTGGAACCATCTTGTGCATCATATGATCTTGTTTGAATGTTTCCAACAATAGCAGCTTTGCTACCTTTTCTTAAAAATTTATGGCAATTTTCTGCCGCATTTCTCCAAACAACAACATTGATAAAGTCAGTTTCTCTCTCACCTTCACTGTTTGTGTATCTTCTTGAAACTGCAAGTGAAAATCTGCAAACTGAAATACCACTTGTTGTAGTTGTGAGTTCTGGGTCTCTTGTCAAATTACCAATCAAAATTACTTTATTCATAAAATTCTCCTTATTTTCTAACAAACATAGCTCTATAAACATCTGCTGTTATGTTGAGTTGTTTTTGAACTTCTTGAGGAACATTTGCTTCTGCTTCCAAGTTCATAAGAACATAGTATCCATCATTTTTAAAGTTGATTGGATATGCAAGTTTTTTATTTCCCCATTTATCAACACTTGTAACAACGGCACCTTTTGCTTCGAGCATCTTTGAAACTTTTTCAATCAAAGCGTCTTTGTCGCCTTCTTCATTACTTGCTGATAAAACCATAAGCAATTCATACTTGTTCATAATTTTACCTCCTTTTGGACTATTGACCTTGCATCGCAAGGTAAGGACTAGAGTCGCAACTTTACACAAAAAAATTGCTTTTTCTAGCGCTAGTTAAATATAACACATAATTAAAAAAAATACAACAATTTTTTTAAAATATTTAAAAATAATAAACTCTTCTCTTTATAAATATTGACTTTTTTTGCATATTTTGTTAAACTTGTGACAAGGTTATGAAAAATAATAATTTTAGTATGAACACTGTTAACAGCAAGCGCAAGGAGCTATATTCTTCGCCGGTGAGCAGCGCACTCGTAAGCATTCCTTTATCCCCAAAATTCATCAAAAAATAGGTGTATTTTACACCTAAATAACAATTTGCTGGTGTGGCTCAGTTGGTAGAGCAGTTGATTCGTAATCAACAGGTCAGCGGTTCGATCCCGCTCACCAGCTCCATTAAAAAAACAACTCAATGAAAATATGGGTTGTTTTTTTGTATAATTAAATAGATATTGTATATGTTTCTTTTGCAGTAAGGTTATTTTCTATGTCATAAGTTTTTGTTATTTCATTGTATCCTGTTACTTTTTTTTGTACAACATTATAACTTAGTTCTGCCAAAACATTATCTTTTTCAAGGTAAAATTTAAAATTCAAACCTTTTTGAGTAACTTTTTGCAAGTTGTTATCAAGCATATCAAGTATTGTTGTTTTGATTGTCATTTTTGGTGAAAAAACAAACAGTTTGTCAACCAAGTATGTGTATAACATAGTTGATTCATCTATGTCACTGATCTCTTGCTTATCGCCTCCATTTCTAATATTGTAATACTTTCCATCTTCCCAAAAAACTTTTACTACTTCTGTTGTTTTTGTTTGACCATTGTTTGTGTATTCTACAGTAACAAGGTCTATAACCAATTTTTCTCCAGAACCTGATTTTGCTAATTTACGTTCAAATTTTTCAGCAATTGTTGTGACTGTTTTGTCGCCCACTTTTGCATAAGTCAATTTTTCATAACACAAAGTTACTGTCCCATCTGGAATTTCATCAGCAGTTTCTGGTGTTTTAAGTTCGTATGCTCTGATTTGTTCAATTTGGCTTGATGCCCAATTTGTTGGAATATTTTTTTCAAATGCAAAAACAACCACAACGGCAACCAAAATTACAGCAAGCAGAACTGAACCGATTATTGAAAATGTTTTTTTCATATTTTTCTCCTTATAATTTTGATATCAGTTATAGTATATCACTTTATTTTCATTTTGTATAGTATTTATACCATAATGTTTTTTGCAATCAAATTCTATTTTAATGACAAAAAAACATATCTTTTTTTGATATGTTTTTTATCATCTTATTCAAAAATATAATTGTTATTCGTTTACTTCAACAGGCATAATAAGTTCGCCAAGCGAAAGTTCAAAGTCGCCATCTTGATAATTGATTTTTTGAATTGAACCAACACCTTTCACATCACTTTCAGCAAGTTTCAAAAAGTCGGTTATTCTTGATGTGATTGTCACTTCTTCAATTTCAACTTTTAGTGACGCTTTGTTTTCACTTTTATATTGTCTAATTTGTGAAACAATGTCAACAACCTTGTCACCATATTCAATAATTTTTGCATCAACATCATCACCCAAATCAAGATATCCTGAAATGTGAATTGACTTTTGATTTTCTTTTTGAGCAAAATAGTCCATATATATTTCTTCTGTTATATGTGGGAGAATTGGAGCAAACATTTTGAGCATACCTAGCAGAACATTGTAACATGCAAATTTTGCTGAGTCAGTTTTTTCCTGTCCAAAAACATCTGGATTGTATAATCTTCTCTTTACGATTTCTATATAGTTGTCACAGAAGTTCCAAAAGAATTTTTCAAGTTCATTGAATGCAAGTGCAATTTCATACCTGTCAAGAAGTGCAACATATCTCTTTTTGAGATCCTTGTACTTTTCCAAAATCCACTTATCCATAACTTCAAGATTGACTTGCTTTGGCCCATAATCTTCCAAAAATGAAAGTACAAATTTTGAAGCGTTCCATATTTTGTTTACAAGTTTTTTGCCATTGTCAAATTCAACAAGTGAAAATGCTGTATCTTTACCAAGAGCCATATTGTTTGCCCAATATCTTGTAACATCAGCAGAATAGTTTTTGATTATATTTTGTGGAGAATCTGCACTATTTCCCTTTGATTTTGCAAGTTTTGAGCCATCAGCACTTGTGACATAGCCTGAAATCATCAAATCATTCCAAGGGAGTTTGCCAAAGTGATACAAACTTTTTGTGATTGTATAAAAATCCCAAACACGAATATTGTCGTGTGCGTTAGGACGAAGATTCATAGGCACCATTGTGTCATCAAAACCTTTTTGAGTGTAAAGGTCAGTTGAAATTTGAGGAGTTAAACTCGAAGTCGCCCATGTGTCCATAACATCAGTTTCTGGAACGAATTCATTGCATCCGCACTCACAAGGTGTTTTTGGAGTGTCTTTTAGTGGATCAACTGGCAAATCTTCAACATTTGCTAGTTTAACCTTACCACAATTTTTGCAATACCAAACTGGGAATGGAATTCCAAAGTATCTTTGACGAGAAATGCACCAATTCCAAGAAAGATTTTCAACCCAATTTAAATATCTTGCTCTCATTGACTGAGGATACCAGTTTAGTTTAATACCTGCATCATATAGTTCTTGCTTGTGACTTAAAACATCAATAAACCATTGTTTTTTAACTGCAATTTCAACAGGTGTGCCACATCTTTCGTGTGTTGAAACACTGTGAATAATATTTTCTTGCTTTATGAGTAAATCATTATCTTTGAGTTTTTGAATAATTGCTTGCCTTGCCTGTAAAATTGGCAGTTCCGCAAATTCGCCAGCAAGTTCTGTCATAAGACCATCATCAGTAAAACATTTTTTTATTGGGAGATTGTGTTTTCTTTGCCATTCTTTATCTACAGTGTCACCAAAAGTACAGCACATAACAACACCTGAGCCTTTGTCAAGCTCAACCAAGTCATCTGAAAGAACTGGAACTGAATAAGCAAAATATGGAACTACCAAATTTTTGCCCAGGAGATGTAAATTCTTTTTGTCTTTTGGATTGATGAAAACGCAGCACACACCACATAGCATTTCGGGACGAGTTGTTGCAACGACAACAAATTCATTTGTCCCTTCGATGTAGAATTTCAAGTAGTTGAATGTACTTTCAATGTCTTTGCTTTCAAGTTCTGACTGAGCACATGCAGTTCTGCATTCTGTGCACCACAAACTTGGAGATTCTGCATGATAAACAAGCCCTTTGTTGTAAAGATCAATAAACGATGTCTGAGAAATTTTTTGAGTTCTTGGAGCAATTGATGAATAATGAGTTTTTAAATTACAGCTAAATCCTGCCTTTTTGTATAAATCAAAAAACTCTTCTTCAAGTTTTCTTGTTTCATCAAGGCAAATATCGATAAATTTTGCTCTTGGAAGTTCGTGAGCTCTTTTTTTGATAACTTTTTCAACATATCTTTCTGTTGGAAGGCCGTTGTCATCAAATCCAAATGGAAAATAAACTGCCTCGCCTTTCATTCTGTGGTGGCGAGCAATTGTTTCTATATGCATATATGATGACAAATGTCCCATATGAATTTTTCCGTTGCATGTTGGTGGGGGTGTATCTATTGAGTATGTTGACTTGTGCTCCTCTGGGCAAAATTTGTAAATATCATTATCAAACCAATAATCTTGCCATTTTTGTTCTTTTTCTAGTGCATTGTATTTTTTATCTAACATTGTAACCTCTCAAATTTTCTTGTAAATATTTAAAATTATAACAAGTGATATTTTATCACTAACTGAGCAATATATCAACTAAAATCAAAACTTTTGCACAAAAAAAGTTTTTGCGATTTTTGTTAAAAACAAATAATCTCAGCAAAAACTATTGATAATTATTTTTATAACATTTTTCTTTTGATTCGCCATATTTTAATAGCATCAGCTTTAATAACATACTTATTTTGCAGTAGCGAGATAGTTTTTTCGTTAGCGCTAGCAAAGCGTAGAGCAAGAAAAAATTTAATTTTAAATCTTTATTCTTTTCAAATTGCGAAATATATTTTTTCGACGGCCTTGCAAAGCAACAACCTAGAAAAAATCATATGAGCAATATCTATCGAGCTACACTTCTGCAAATTGACTATTATAAAGATAATAGTAAAAACCTCGCTTTTCAAGAAGTTCCTTATGTGTTCCTTGTTCAATAACATTGCCTTTGTTCATAACTAAAATTTTGTCAGCATTTTCGATGGTTGAAAGTCTATGAGCAACAATAAATGTTGTTCTGCCTGCCATAAGAGTGTTAAACGCCTCTTGAATTTTTAGTTCTGTTCGAGTGTCAATATTGCTGGTTGCTTCATCTAAAATTAGCATAGGTGGCTTGATTAGCATAACTCTAGCTATACAAAGCAGTTGTTTTTGACCTTGTGATATGTTTTGTCCACCTTCTGAAATATGTGTATCGTAACCATCCTTGAGTTTTGATATAAACTCATCACATCCTGCAAGTTCAGCAGCTTCTTTGACCTCTTCAAGTGTTGCATTAGGTTTGCCATAAGAAATATTTTCTCTAATAGTTCCAGAGAAAATCCAAGTTTCCTGAAGCACCATTCCAAACTTATTACGCAAACTATCACGAGTGATTTCAGTTGTACTGTTGCCATCAATAAGTATTGTTCCGGAATTCAAGTCATAAAATCGCATCAAAAGGTTGATTAGCGTTGTTTTTCCACAACCCGTGGGTCCAACAATTGCAACTTTTTGACCTTTTTGAACGGATAATGAAAAATCAGAAATAAGCTTTGTTTTTGGTGAATATGAAAATACCGCATTTTGAATTTCAATGTTGCCTTCAACACTTGCAAGCACCTTCAACATCTTGTCACTTGGTTCATCACTTGAATTTAGAATATAGAAAATTCTATCCGTTGAAGCAAGCGCGGCCTGTAGTTCACTGATTTCACTAGAAAGTAAATTGAAAGGCTGTCCAAAAGTATTTGCATAACTCAAAAAGCTTGAAATTAAACCTATGCTCACTGCCCCATTTATTGCAAGAAGTGAGCCAACAAAAGCAACAACAATATATACTAAACTATTGATTAGCCTTGTTGTTGGATTTGAAAAATGTGAAAAGAAGTCTGCTTTTTGACTGGCATTGTAATATTTTTGATTGATTTTTTCAAAATTTTGCACTGCTCTGTCTTCATAATTGAATGCAGAAATCAATCTTTCACTCGAAATATATTCTTCCAAAAAACCATTAAGTTCACCTTCATTTCTTGCTTGCTCAACAAAAAGTTTATAAGATTTTTTTGCGATATACGTACATATAATCAAACTTATTGGCGTGACAAGCATAACAACAAATGCAAGAGTAACATTCAAAACAAACATAAACACAAGCGTGCCAACAATTGTGATGATTCCATTTGTGATGCTGGACATACCTTCAAGATATCCATCAGTGAGAAGGTCGACATCATTTATCATCCTTGAAAGCAAGTCACCGTGCTGATTTGAGTCAATAAACTTAAGTGGAACTGTGTTGAATTTGTTGAAAATCAATTTTCGCATTCGACTACTTGATTTGAAGCAATAAACATTGCTGAAATAATTTGCAACAAAAGTGAAAATTGCACTTATCCAAACAAACAAAATAAGCAGCAAAATATTGTGCTTTAACATTTCAAAGTTAACCATATTTTGTCCAACAATAGAATCAATACTTTTACCAATATAAACTGGAATAAGCAAATCAAAAATTGTGCTAACAAAAACACCCAATATTGAAAGATACAAATATGCATGAAAAGGTTTCCCAAAAGCCAAAACTTTTTTTGTTTGGAAAATAATGCTTTTTAAATTAAACTTTTTTCTGCCTTTTGCAATGGAAGTAACCTTTGATCCCTCAGGGCTTTCCTCAACCGAAAAAGCAGTATTTTCACCTTTTTTGTTCATTTTTGCTCCTTTTTTTGAAATTTTTTCATATTTTTTTAATAATTTTCAAAAGTTTATCATTATTTTAAATATTCAAATATGTTTATCTGTTTTGACTATCGTAAATTTCTCTATACACTTCACAAGTTTCAAGAAGTGTGTTGTGATCACCAATTCCAACAACATTTCCACTATCTAGCACAATAATCTTATCGGCTTGTTTGATGGAATTTGTTCGTTGAGAAACATATATTTTTGTTGTATTTTTTAGGGTGAGTTTTAGGGCTTTTCTCAGTTCATAATCTGTTTGAAAATCAAGTGCTGACGAACTATCATCAAGTATCAAGATTTTTGGATTCCCAACAATTGCTCTTGCAATCGTAAGTCGTTGCCTTTGTCCACCAGAAAAATTTCTTCCTCCACGCTCAACATTTGATTTGATTCCATTTGGCTTTTCAGAAACAAAACCATATGATTGCGATGCAATGAGCGCTTTTGTGAGTTCTTCACTTGAAGCATTTGGATCTCTAAATTTTAGATTACTTTCAATTGTTCCACTGAAAAGTGTTGGATTTTGTGGAACAATTGAAACAAACTTTCGAAGTGACTTTAAGTCATATGAATTTATGTTTTTTCCATCAATAAGTATTTCACCTTTTGTGACATTGTAAAATCTTGGAAGAAGGTTGACAAGTGTGCTTTTTCCACTCCCTGTTCCACCAATAACACCTATAGTTTCACCAGGCATAATTTTTATGGAAAAATCTTTGAGTGCATCTTTTATGCCATTGTAAGAAAAACTAACATTCTTAAATTCTATTTGTGGAATTTTATCATCAAGTGCCATTGCGTTTTCTTTTGACTTGACTGATGGTTCCATCATAAACACTTCGTTTATTCTTTTTTTACTTGAGCCTGTTCGAATATATATTATTATTAGTCTTGCAATAGCAACCAAACTAGCTGAAATTTGTGTGAGATAATTTATAAACGAAACAATTTGACCTTGAGTTAATCCGCCAACGTTGACTTGTAAAGCACCCAAATAAATAACTAACACAACTGCAAGATTAACAACAAGGCTCAAAATAGGTTGCAGAATTGAAGAATATGTGCCAACCTTTATATTAACATTCATAAATTTTTCGTTTGCTCTTTCAAAACGTTCAATTTCATATTGTTGTTTGTTGAATGCCCTAACAACTCTGTTGCCTGACAAATTTTCTCGAGTGACATTGCTGACATTGTCAAGATTCGTCTTAACCTTCACAAAAAGCGGATTAGTTTTTTTCATAACAAAAAAGAAAATGATAAGTATGATTGGCATAACTGCAACAAATATTAGTGAAAGCCTTATGTTGATTATCATTGCAGCAATAGTACTTCCAACAAGCAAAAATGGTGCTCGTGAAACTTGCCTGATTGTCATACCTATTGCTGTTTGAACTTGTGCAACATCATGAACTGCTCTGTTTGTTAAACTCATTGTGGTGTATTTATCCATTTCGCTTGCTGAAAGTGTAGTTATTTTTGAATAAATATCTCTTCTAATATCCTTCCCCACACCAAACGCTGTAAGTGCCGAACATTTTTGACAAGCAATTGCAAATCCAAAACCAACCAGATTTATCACAATAACAATAACACTGATTGTTATGATAAAGTTTTTATCTCCATTTGGAATACCTCTATCGATTATGAGAGCCACCAAAATAGGTGTGACCAAGTCTGTTATTGCTTCAAAAAATTTAAATATTGGCCCCAACGCCAAAGGCCATTTGTATTTATTCAAATAAGGTATTAGTTTAAATTTCATAAAATAATTCTCTCACTATCTTTTTATTTTATAAATAAAATAAACTATTTCGCAAAAAAAGTCTAATTTTTGAGCATAATTTTGAATTTTTTTGATAATTTTTTTGTTTTAATAAATAATTTTATTTGAATTTGATTTAAAAAAAAGCAAATTCAACACGAATTTGCTTTTAATATTTAGATAAATATCATCCAAAAATATGTCTTCCTTTTTCACGAAGGAGTTCTTTTTGTTTTATGCTTTCACGTTTGTCGTATAGTTTTTTACCTTTTGCAAGAGCAATTTCAAGTTTGACAAAATTGCCTTCAAAATATATTTTTGTTGGAACTATTGTGAGCCCAACATCTTTTAGACCTCTGGAGAGTTTTAAAATTTCTTTTTTGTTTAAAAGAAGTTTTCTGTCACGGCGTTCATCAATCAAAAACTGTGTTGCCATTTTGTAAGGCTTTATGTACATATTTTTTATCCAAACATTTGTGCCTTTTATCACGACATAACCATCATCAAGACTTACTCCATTTCCTCTAATTGACTTAACTTCACTGCCACTAAGCACAATACCAGCTTGATATTTATCTAGCAAAAAATATTCAAAACTTGCCCGTCTGTTTGTTGAAATTATTTTCATAAAAACTCCTTTTTATATAAATTTTATAAATCATTCACTAAGTTGAAAATCTATATTTCTTTCTGCAAGATTGACGTTGATAAGTTTAACCTTGACCTTATCGCCAATTTTATAGGTTTTTATGCCATTAGAAAGCACCAACGATTTTTCGTTGAACTCGTATGCTGAACCTTTTAGCGAAGCCACGCTAACAAGCCCCTCAATAGTATTTTCAAGTTCCACAAAAAACCCGAAATTTGTAACACTTGAGATTGTTGCTTCAAAAACCTCTCCAATTTTGTTTTTCATAAACCTACATTTAAAATAATCATCAACATCTCTTTCTGCTTTTTGAGCCAGGACTTCTCGTTCACTGCTTTTTGCACTTGACCTCACAACAAATTGTTGAAGTTCCTTGATTGATTTTTCAGTGAGTTTTTTGTGCAAATGATCCTTTATTATTCTATGAATTGTTAGATCTGGGTATCGCCTGATTGGACTTGTGAAGTGACAATAATATTTTGCTGCAAGTCCAAAATGGCCAAGACACTGGCTTGAATATTTTGCTTTTTGCATTGATCTAAGAAGAACACTATTTATGATTTTTCTTTTTTCGTCATCCTCAATTTTGCTCATAAACTTTTGAATATCAATTGGCTTTATTTCATTGCCACTAAAATTCAAATGACAGTTCATTGCGCCTGCAAAATCGTTAAATGCTTTGATTTTTTCAATTGTTGGTACTTCATGAATTCGATAAACAAAAGGTATCCCTAGTTTTTTGAAATGTTCTGCAACAACTTCATTTGCAACAAGCATAAAACTTTCAATAAGTCTTTCACTGACTGTCCTTGATCTTTTTGTGACTTCAACAACTTCTAGCTTATCATCAAGCACAATTTGCGCTTCTGGCAAATCAAAGTCAATTTCTCCTCGAAGTTTTCTGCTTTTTTCAAGAATATCATTTAGTTCTGCCATAAGTTTTAACGTTGGCAAGATTTTTTTGTATCTTTCACAAAGTTCTGCATCACCATTTATGATTTTTGTAACATTTTTGTAAGTCATTCTCTCTTTGCTACAAATTATACTTTCACATATCCTGTGTTCCAGAATCTTACCGTCTTTGTCAATTTTTGATATGCAAGAAAGCGTAAGTCTATCTTCATTTGGATTGAGAGAACAAATGACATTTGAAAGTTCCTTTGGGAGCATTGGTAAAACTGTGTTTGGAAAGTATACACTTGTCCCTCTTTCAAAGGCTTCTTCATCAAGTAATGAATCTCTTTTGACATATTCGCCAACATCTGCAATATGGACTCCCAAAATGTAGTTTTCTCCGTCTTTTACAAGACTAACTGCATCATCATAATCTTTTGTGTCGTCACCATCTATTGTGAAAATGATTTCATTTCTCAAATCAAGTCTATCTTGATATTTTGTGCTATTCACTGTTTGTGGAATGGTTTTGCAGGCATCTAAAAGTGGCTTTGAAAATTCTTCGATAAGTTCATAGCTCCTAATGATGGACAAAACATCAGTTGTAACATTTCCTTCGCCCTTACCTAAAATTTCAATAACACTGCCTGTTAAATTTCTGCCATCATACGATGTTATTCTAACAAAAACCTTGTCTCCATTTTTTGCACCTAATTCGTGACCTTTTTTTATATAAACATCTTTTAAAATCTTTTTGTTGTCTGGCACAACAAAAGCAAATTTTTGATATACTTCAATGGTGCCTACAACTGTTTTTATGCCTCTTTCAAGTATCTTTTCGACCACGCCTTCAATTTTTCCTTCATGACCACTTTTTGTGCTAATCAAAACTGTGTCGCCGTGAATTGCGTTTTTGAGATTTGGCCCTGCAATAAAAACATCATCTTTTGTTTCATCTTCTGGAACACAAAAAGCAAACCCTTTGCTATTGCCATTTATTGTGCCCTTAATTAGTTTCAAATTGCTAGATAAATGCAATTTTTGATTTTTGTCACAAAAAAGTTCACCTGAATTTTCAAGTGACAAAATATATTTATTTATTTCCTTTGTGCCTAAATTATATATATCACAAAGTCTAAAAATCACGATATTACGATTTTTACCACTAAGTTTTTGCCTTTTTATTTGCTCTAATATATTTTCTTCTTTCATACTTTTTCCGCTTTAACTCTTTTTTATAAATTTAATAAATACAATAAGATTATCTAATTATTATCTTTATCAATTATATCAAAAAAAACAATTTCATCTAATCAAATTCAATAAAAAATGGCTCAAAAAGAGTCATTTTTTGTTAATCTTTTGCATCAAGCTGGCATAATTGCCCAAAGTATCCAAAATGCAACTGCAAGAACTGCAACCAAAATTCCACAAATCACAATGGCCTTTTTTAGCCTGCCTTCTTTACTAGAACCTTGATTTTTTGCATAGAAACTGTCAGATTGTCCACTTATGACGTTTGTTCCACCTTCAGCATTGCTTTCCATTGTCATAACAATTACAACAATGGCGATTGCAAACAGTGCTATTAGAGAAAGCAAAACAACTCTAATTATAGGGAAACTATCTGTCATCCACTTTGGATATGATTGAATTTCATCTAATAACAAATTTAACATATAAAGTCCTCTTTTTTATTTAAACACTTTATTATATCACATAAAAAAAGATATTTCAACTATTATTGAGTACAAAAAAGAAAGTTTTTTTGCATAAAATGTAGTTTCATTTAATAAAAAAAGTATAACTAGACTTTTTGTAATTTAGCCATTTTAAAATTTTGTTATTATTAAAAAAACTCATTGCATAAAAAAACTGCCGTTGGCAGTTATAAAACTAAGTAAATCACTGATAAGAATGCACTGATTAAACAAAGTATCATCCACCCCCAAGCAATAGGATGAGTATCATTTTTCTTTTTTATACTTAGTTTGAGAGATATCAATGCAACAACAAATAATCCTGCACTTATTGTTACTCTAACACCATAGCTTAAATTTCTAATCAATGTATTTATGATTGTATTGAAAAAATTGCTCATATGTCACCTACTTACAATTATGATACTACATAAAGATTTAAATGTCAATATCAAATATTATCTATTATAACGATTTTTTGATATAAAATATACATTTAAAATTATTTATCAGCAAGCAAATTTTTCCCTGTGTATTCACTTGGTGGAGTAATACCCAAAAGTGAAAGAATTGTTGGTGAAATGTCTGCAAGCCTACCATCTTGCATTTTAAATTTTTTGTTACCAACATAAATGCACCAAACAGGATTTGCTGTGTGTGTTGTGCAAATTGTGCCGTTTTCATTGAGCATTTTTTCACTATTGCCGTGATCAGCAGTAACAATAAGTTCGCCATCAACACTTAAAACACTTTCACAAATAATTTCAAGGGCCTTATCAATTGTTTCAAGTGCAATCAAAGTCGCATCAAAATTACCAGTATGACCAACCATATCGCTGTTTGCCAAGTTACACATCATAAAGTCATATTTTTCATGTTTTACTTCGTCAGCAAACTTTTGTGCAAGTTCAATTGCACTCATTTCAGGAGCTTCGTCAAAGGTGTTTACATTTTTAGGAGCAATCCTAAATCTATCTTCGTTTGAAAAAGCTTCTTCAATTCCACCATTCAAAAAGTAGGTAACATGGGCATATTTTGTTGGTTCACTAAATTTTGCTTGGCTTAGACCATGTGCGCTAATAACTTCACTTAGACTGTTTTTTATTGGGTGAAACTCAAAAGCAACATCAGCATCAAAATCACCATATTTTGTCATGCAAACATAATTTTTGAAAACAGTTTTCCTTTCAAAATGTACAAATTTTTGTGAAGTAAGAGCATCTGTCATTTGCTTTGTTCGGTCTTTTCTAAAATTTATAAAAACAAAGCCATCTTTTTCGGTTGGTAGATAATCTATATAATCGCCGATGACACATGGCACAATAAATTCATCTGTAACACCTTTTTGATAACTTGTTTCAATGGCACTTTCAACATTTTCAAAATGTTCACCCTTGCCAAAACAAATTGCTTCATATGATTTTTTTGTTCTATCATACTTTTGCTCTCTGTCCATAGCATAAAATCTGCCAGCAATAGTTGCAATTTGTCCAACACCTATCTCTTTTATCTTTTGTTCAATATCACTAGCAAAACCTTTTGCGCTGTGAATATCAGTATCTCTTCCATCGCTAAAAAAGTGAATAAAAACTTTTTTAATACCATTTTGTTTTGCCATTTGCATAACTGCAAAAAGGTGATTTATGTGACTGTGAATGCCTCCGTCACTCATAAGCCCCATAATATGCAAATTCCCAACATTTTCTTTGAGCGTCTGCATCAAATTTTTGAGAGCTTTGTTTTTGAAAAATGAGCCATCTTCAATAGCATTGTCAATACGTGTCATGTCTTGACTAACAATTCTACCAGCGCCAATGTTTAAATGCCCAACTTCACTATTACCCATTTGGCCTTCTTTAAGTCCAACATCTGTGCCACTTGCTCCAAGTTTTGAATGAGGATAATTTTTTAACAGCATATTAAAATATGGCATTTTTGCTATTTTAACTGCATTGCCATATTCACTTTCGCTAATTCCAAAACCATCAATAACCACAAGTGCAACCAAATTTTTTTTCATAAAATTTCCTTAATCCTTTTTTGCATTTTGCAAATAAGTTCTGGCTTTAAGCTAGCCCCACCTATGAGAGCTCCATCAACGCAATCAATTTTTGCGATATCTTCAAAATTATTTTCACCAAAACTGCCACCATAAAGTGTGAACTCAACACCTGTATATTTTTTTATTGCAGACAAAACTGTTTCAATATGCTCATTGCTTGCAACTTTCCCCGTTCCAATTGCCCAGACTGGTTCATATGCGACAATAACTTTTGATACATCCACATCTTTCAAAATTTCGTTTAGTTCACTCAAAACAAACCTAACGGCAAATTCTGCTTGCTTTTCTTCAACGGAATAAAGTTCCTCTCCCACACATATAATTGGAGATATGTTGCTTTCAATAAGAAGTTTTACTTTTTGATTCGTTTGAGATAAAGTCTCAAAGTTAAATTGCTTTCTTTCACTATGTCCCACAATGCAAAATTGTGCTCCAATATTTTTGAGCATCGCAACACTAATTTCACCTGTGTGAGCACCTGACTCAAACTCACTAACATTTTGTGCTCCAAGCAAAATCTTGTTCGATTTTTTTAGCTTGACAAACTCTTTTAAATCGCAGAAGTTAGGACAAAGTATCACATTGGCATATTCTTCATTTTTCATTGCATCAACATAAGATTTTGTCTCAACAACATTCATCTTAAAATTACAAACTAACAAAAAGTTTTTCATATAATCTCCTATTTGTCACTCAGAACTGATATCGCAGGTAGTTCCTTTCCTTCCATCAATTTCAAGCTTGCTCCACCACCAGTTGAAATGTGAGAAAAATTCTCTTCAAACCCAAACTCTTCAACTGCACTGACAACATCTCCACCACCAACAACAGATGTGCATCTTTTGTTTTTGGCAATAAGTTCAGCAACACTCTTTGTTCCATTTTTAAACATATCTTTCTCATACACGCCCATTGGTCCATTCCAAAAAATTGTGCGAGCCTTTTTTATGTGCTTTTTAAAAAGCTTTATTGTTTTTGGTCCAATGTCAAGTCCCATCTTGTCATCTGGTATTTTATCAAGCTTATAAATTTCAGCACCTTTTTCATCATAAATATTTTCTGAACAAACAAAATCAACTGGAAGTATTATTTTTATTTTTTTATTGATTGCCGTTTTTATGATATCATAGCAAAAGTCTAATTTTTCATCATCAACAAGTGACGCACCAACGTTTCCTTTGATTGCCTTCAAAAATGTAAAGCACATTCCACCGCCTATCAAAACAGTGTCAACTTTTGAAAGCAGATTTTTTATGACATCAATTTTGTCACTTATTTTTGCTCCGCCCAAAATTGCAACAAAAGGTTTCTCAGGTGATGCCAAAATTTTATCAAAACTTTCAACTTCCTTTTGCACCAAAAGTCCCATTGCACTTGGTAGTTTTTTTGCAACGCCATATGTTGAAGCGTGCTTTCTGTGACTTGTGCCAAAAGCATCAAAAACAAAAATATCTGCAAGTGATGAAAGCGCCGCGACCATTTCTTCGCTATTTTCTTCTTCTCCTTTTTCAAAACGCAAATTTTCAAGCAAAAGTATTTCACCATCTTTCAAGTTATCTGCCATCTTTTTAGCATTTTCTCCTACTGTTTCAGGGCAAAAATATATTTTTGTGTTTGGCAAAAGTTCTTTTAGATGCTCAAAAACTGGTTTTAAGGAATACTTTTTGTTAGGAATGCCGTCAGGTCTGCCTAAATGTGAGCAGATAATAATTTTTGCTTGCTGTGAAAGTAAATATTTTATTGTTGGCAATTCTGCTTGCATGCGAACATCGCTTGTTATTCTTCCATTATTTATTGGAACGTTAAAATCAACTCTTAAAAGTACTTTTTTGCTAGCAAAATTATAATCATAAATCGTTTTTTTCATATCAACTCCACATTTATATAGAATATTTTATATTATTTTTATATTTTTTCAAAATATAATTGTTAATTATAATCATTTTGATAGAATGTTTTTTAAAATTATTTGATGAGAAAATTTAAATTATTTTTAATCATATGTTTCCAAAATGTTTTCAAACATTTTAAGAGCAACAGTTGCACTTTCTTCATTTAACAAATCAAGTTTTACTTGCATTGGAACTGATAGTCCTTTTAGATACTGCACTAGTTGTTTTCGCATATTTGTCACGACAAAATGTTCGTCGTAGAATTTTAGAAGTAAATCAAATTGCTCTTTCACGCATGTATATTTATCAAAAGGTAAATCTTTTTCAAGAAGTTCTGCAAAAATATGTGGATTACCTACTGCTCCCCTGCCGATTGCAACCGCGTCACAGTGAGTTATATCTAAAATTTTTTGATAGCTTTTTTTGTCAACGACATCACCATTGGCAACAACAGGTATATCAACCGCCTTTTTTACTTTTGAAATTTCATCATAATCAGCAAATCCACTATACCCCTGCGTCTTTAATCTGCCATGAACTGTTATGGCACTAGCGCCTGATTTTTCGAGCATTTTAGCAAACTCAACGGCGTTGTTTTTGTCATAACCAAGTCGCATTTTGACAGTCACTGGCCTTTTTGATGCTGACACGCATGCTTTAACAATTTCACTAGCAAGATCTAAATTTGTCATCAAATAGCTCCCTTCACCATTTTTAACGATCTTTGGAGCTGGGCATCCCATATTTATATCAATTATGTCAAAATCTTTAAGCACTTCATTTTGTACTGCATTATACATAACCTCTGGTTCATGTCCAAAAAGTTGAACAACTTTTATGTCCTCCAATGGTGATGTATACAAAAGCCATTTTGTTTTTTCACTGTCATAAATAAGACCTTTTGCACTTACCATTTCTGTTGTTGTGAGCCCTGCGCCAAATTTTTTGCATTGCTCTCGAAATGCTATATCTGAATATCCTGCCATAGGTGCAAGAAATATGTCAGATTTGGTTTCAAAATTTCCAATTTTCATAGTTTAATTATATAGCAATATCACATTTTTTGCTAGCAATTTAAGTTATTTGTCTTTTTTTTAGTATAGTCTTTGAGAGATTTTT
>CAJOLY010000005.1 GCA_905235485.1 uncultured Clostridia bacterium | reverse complement strand
ATTAAAATTGTTGATTTTTTACAGAAAAATAACAAAAAAATGTAATTTTTAAACAAATTTTATATCATTTTCTGGCAAAATCGTTGCAAGTTCATAAAGAAGCAAATTGTTAACTTCTACTGTTCCATCAAACTTAAACACTTGTTTTTGAGAAGAACACAATATTCTACACTCCGATTCTCCTTTGTAATTTTCTAAAATTGAAATAACTTTATTTTTTAATTCTAAGTCAGTATTATCAAACTTTAAGTATAAAACTTTTGGTTTTTCAATTCTCTCTTCACTATTTTTTTCATCGTTTAAAGTTTCAATGTTTACACTTTGTATACTATCCAAAATCCAAAATCACATTAGTACTCAAATCATCTTTTGTTGAAATTTTGCCATTAAACACAGCAATTTTGTCAACTTCAATTTCTTGCTTTAAATATTTATAATTGTTTGGAAATGCAAAGCAATCAATTTCACCATATAAATCTTCAACTTTGAGAAGGCACATTTCTCTGTTATCTTTTTTGGTGTACATTTTTTTAACTTCAGTAATTATTCCACCAAAAGTTACAGGCATACCATCATATATTTCACTTAATTGCTCATCTTCATTCATGATTTCAGTGTCATCATCTTCATCTTTTTTTATCATTGAACTATTGAATGTATAAGATGAAAATTGCTTCATATATTTATCAAGAGGATGACCGGAAACATAAACTCCAACTATTTCCTTTTCTTTTTTAAGTTTTTCATTTTCTGGAAATTCCGGGATTTCCGGATATTCTATATTTGTAAGTGTTTGTTCGTCTTTAAGCAATGTATCAAACATACTTATTTGCCCATTTAAACTAAGCCTTCTATCTTTTGTTGTTCTTTCAATTACAAGTTCAAAAACAGCCATAAGTTGAGTTCTGTGTTTTCCAAACCCATCCAAGGCACCACTAAGTATCAAGCTTTCTATGCCACGCTTGTTTAGACCATATTTATTCATACGGGTAATCAAATCAACCAAATCTTTAAAATCGCCATTCTCTTCTCTTTCGCTAATCATCTTTTCTGTGATTGAATAGCCCATATTTTTGAGTGCTGCAAGCCCATGACGAATTGCTCCATTTTCAATGCTAAAATAAGTTTGAGATTTGTTTATGTCTGGTGGCAAAACATCTATGCCAACACTCTTTGCATACATTATATATTTTTTTAAATCATCAGGCTTTGTGATACGATTGTTTAAAACTGCAGTTAAGAATTCTACTTTGTAATAGCATTTTAAATAAGCTGTTTGATATGTTAAAAATGTATATGCTGCTGCGTGTGATTTGTTAAATGCATAACTTGCAAATTTAACAAGCCTATCAAAAATTTTGTTTGCGAGTTCTTCAGTTGCACCACGTTTTAATGCTCCATCAACATAAATATTATGCTCCGGATCAACAAGACCATGAAGAAATACCTCTCGTTCTCTCAACATTACTTCTTGCTCTTTATGGCTCATCACTCTACGCACAAGGTCAGCACGGCCTAATGAATATCCCGCCATCTCTTGCACGATTTGCATAACTTGTTCTTGATAAACAATAACTCCATAAGTTGGTTTTAATATTTTTTCAAGGCAAGGCAAATCATAAGTTATTTTGTCAGGATTATGCTTATTTTCTACATATGTTGGACAAAAATCCATTGGGCCAGGTCGATAAAGAGATATACCTGCTATTATATCTTCTATGCAGTCAGGTTTAAGATCTTTCAAAAACCTTTTTAGTCCTCCACTTTCAATTTGGAAAACTGCATCAGTGTCACCATTTGAAATCATTTCATACACTTTTGGATCATCCATATTGATTTTGTAAAGATCCAAATCGATTCCGTGAGTTTGCTTAACAAATTTTTTTGCTTCCCTAATATCATTAAGCGTATTAATTCTAAGATAATCCATTTTTAAGAAGCCAAGTTTTTCTACTTCTTCTTTGTCATATTGAGTAAGTGCAATATCACTGCCATTGTTGACAGTGAGAGGAATATTGTCCATAAGTGTTTTTTTACAAATTATATGACCTGCTGCATGTTGTCCACATTGACGAGGCATATTTTCAAGCTTGACGCAAATATCAACAATCCTTTTGATTTCAGGGTCATCAAGATACATTTGCCTAAGTTCTGGATTTATTTGCTTCAAGTCGTTATCATATTTTTCTTGGAATGCTGGATCTGATTCCTTGAAATCTTTGTCTGCAACACCAAAAATAAATTTAAGTTTATCTTCATTAAAAATTGGCTTTGGATCAATGTTTTTTGTAAGTTTGTTAACTTCACTAAAAGGCATTCTTAAAACTCTGGCAACATCTTTTACAACTGCTTTAGCAGCTAGTGTTCCAAAAGTTACAATCCCACAAAACTTATCTTCACCGTATTTTTCGCGACAATAATTTCTAACATCAATCCAAGTATCTGATGGAAAGTCAATATCAAAATCAGGCATAGAAACACGCTCTGGATTGATAAATCTTTCAAAAAGAAGCGCATATTTGAGTGGCTCAACTTTTGTTATGCCTATTGCATAAGCAATGATACTTCCTGCACCACTTCCACGCCCTGGTCCAACTTCAATTCCATGATTTTCAGCCCAATGAATGAAGTCCCAAACAATAAGGTAATATTCCGTGAATTTCATTCTGTTGATAATTTCCATTTCATATTCAACACGTTCACGAATTTCAGGAGTTATTTCTTCGTATTTATTTTTTAAACCTTCTTCTGTTATCTTTCGCAAAAATTCTTCTGGTGTACTGCCATCCTCTGGCGTGTACCCGGGAATTAAATCACCTTTTTTAAGCACGATTTGTTCGCATTTGTCTGCAATTTCAATAGTATTATCTAAAGCATCTTCAAATCCAGAAAGTGCTTCTTCCATTTCTTCTCTTGTTTTAAAGTAATACTCTGGCGCATTAAATTTCATTCGGTTAGGATCATCAAGCGTCTTTTTTGTTGAAATGCACATCAATATATCTTGCATTTCGGCGTCTTCCTTTTCAAGATAATGACAATCATTTGTTCCAACAAGCTTAATGCCAAGCCTTTGACCCATCTTGCGGAGCTCTGTTCTCACAAAAAGTTCTTCTGGCATTCCATGATTTTGAACTTCAAGATAAAAATCACCACCAAACATATCTTTAAGTTTTAGAGCAAGCGCGTCAGCCTCGTCAAAACGTCTTGCAAGAATAAGTCGTGGGATATCACCATTTATGCATGCAGAAAGGCAAATAAGCCCTTCATGATATTGTTCCAATAGCTTATAGTCGATTCTTGGCTTATAATAAAATCCATCAACAAAGGCAATACTGTTTAACCTGCACAGATTTTGATAACCCTGCATATTTTTTGCAAGCAAAATAAGGTGACTTGTGTCACCTCTTCCAAGTTTTTGTGTGTGATCAGGACAGCAATAAAACTCGCACCCAATAATGCCCTTTATGTGTTCTTTTTTTTGTGTGTGTGATGGATCAGCATTGTATTTATCTACCTTTTCATTATATTTAACAATTTCTTTGTTAAACTTATATGCTCCATACATATTGCCATGATCTGTAATTGCAACAGCAGGCATACCAAACTTTTCACAAGTTTTTGTTATGTCTTTAATTCTTATTGCGCCATCAAGAAGGCTATATTCAGTGTGCAAATGTAAATGAGCAAATTTCATAAAAACTCCTTTATTATAGTTTATATCATAAAACAAAAAAAGTCACTCAAATTTAATTAAGTGACAATCTTTTTTTATAATAACACTAAAACTAATTCATTTCAAATATCTTTAATCTTTCTTATCTTGAATTTCTATTTCTCTAAATATATTCAGTTCGCTTTGATATTTAATTTTTTTAATAACTCCTTTTACTATAGTGTCAAATTCTTCATTTTCACTATAATCAGCCTTAACAGCAAAACTTATTCTATCTCTTTTGATTAAGTCTTTAAGATATTTCTCATTTTTTGTGCCAGGTTGATAAAGTCCAATTGCTGTGCCACCATATTTGAATAACATTCTCATACAAGGAATGTCAGTTGCACTGTCTCCAACATAAATAATGTTTGAAAATGGTATGTATCTGTCTTTATGTGACATTTCTTCATTTACTCTATTGTCTCTTACACCAAATATGCCTTTATTTATTCTATAAATAAATTGAGTTTTATTGGTGTAATTTAGAGCAAGTGCTGGCCAAACTGGAACACCAGTTTCATCATAAGCAAAATAACAAGCAAAAATTTTGTTAAAATATTTTGCAATTTTTGTACCTTCAATAATTTCAGTTAAACCACTTGAAACCACATAATGCTCAACTTCAATTCCATTTTCTTTTCCAAATTTATTGATTCTATCAAACCAAGTTTCAACGCCTTTAAAAAATTCAATATTCTCTCCACATTTGTTTAAATATTCTTTTGTCAGCTTTATGTTTCTATCTCTCATTTCTTTAACTGTAACATAAAGGTAAGCTAATACCCCATCTGTGTTGTTTTTTTCTCCAAACTCTCCACACTTGTTCCAGAAATCATCAACTTCCATTCCCAATGCTTGAATAAAGCCAAATGTTTGCATATCATCTGTTGAAAGTGTTTTATCAAAATCATAAACCAAAGCAACTTTTGTCATTTTCCACCTCTACAAAAGTATATCACAATTGAGACATTGTGTCAACAGCAATTTTTATCAATATATTTATTTATGATATGCAGTCTCATTTTGACAATTAAATTTTTTTGATGATAAAAGTATTAAATTTTAATAAAAATCAAATAAGATATTTTCTTTTGAGTACTTCTTGCGTGCATAAAAAATGCAAAAGCCTAAGCATTTGCACCTACGGTATTTTTATCAAACTTTTTATCATCATATTTGAGAGAAAGCTTTTTTTCATCAACATCAAGTGTAAACTTTTTAATGTCACTGTTTGGGAGTGAATACATTGCATCGAGCAAATTGTTTTCAAGAATTGTTCTCAGCCCTCTTGCTCCATCTCCAAGACTATATGCTTGATTTGCAATTTCTTGAATTGCATCAGTGCTTGCATAAAAGTTTATACCATCTAGTTTCATCATTTCTTGATATTGCTTTATTATTGAGTTTTTTGGTTTTGTGAGAATATCCTGCAAATTTTCATTTGTTAGTTTTTGAAGCATACTGACCACTGGAAGTCTGCCAACAAACTCTGGAATGAGTCCAAACTTGATAAGATCCTGTGGCATAATTACATTTTTAAACTCATTAACTTCATTTACTTTTGAAAAGCCTAAATTATGATTTTTGCTTCTTTCATTTAATATTTGTTCCAGACCCACAAATGCACCACCGCAAATAAATAAAATGTTTGAAGTGTCTATTGAAACACTTTCCTGATATGGTGACCTTTTGTTTGATTGAACAGGCACATTTGCAATTGTTCCTTCTATGATTTTCAAAAGCGCTTGCTGAACGCCTTCACCTGAAGGATCTTTTGGCAGATTTCTGTTTTCATTCTTTTTTGCAATTTTGTCAATTTCATCAATATACACAATGCCTGTTTGAGCTTTTTTGACATCACCACCACTCGCTTGAAAAAGTTTTGATAGCACACTTTCAACATCTTCACCAACATATCCAGCTTCTGTGAGTGTTGTGGCATCACACATTGCAAAGGGCACTTCCAAAATTTTTGCAAGAGTTTTTGCAAGTAAAGTTTTTCCACAACCAGTTGGTCCAACAAGCAAAATATTGCTTTTGTCAAGCATCACTTTGTTTTGCAATTTAACCTTTTTATTATATTCAACTTTTTTGTAATGATTATAAACTGCAACGCTCAAAACTTTTTTTGCATCATCTTGACCTATAATATATTCATCTAAATGATTTTTTATTTCCTTTGGAGTCAAAAGTCTTTTTTGCTGTGTGAAGGTTTTTTCGTCACTAATTATTATAGTATTGCAAATTGAGATGCAATCTTCACAAATAAAAGCATTACCTGTTGGACTTGCAATAAATTTTTTTATTTCAGGCTGACCCCTGCCACAAAATGAACAACTCATATTGATATTTTTTTGCACGATTATTCTCCTTTAATCAAAACTTTGTCAATCAAATTATATTCCTTTGCTTCAAAACTTGTTAAGTAATAATCCCTATTTGTATCCTTTTCAATTTTTGAAATGGGCTGTCCGGTTGTTTCTGCCAAAATTTTGTTGATACAATCTCTTGATTTTAAAATTTGATCAGCAACAATCTTTATGTCACTTGCTTGCCCACTTGCATTTGATAAAAGCGGCTGATGAATCATAATTTTGCTATTTTTGAGAGCAAATCTTTTTCCTTTTGCACCACTTGAAAGTAACACTGCTCCCATTGATGCACAAAGCCCAACACAAATTGTTGAAACATCACATTTAATGTAGTTCATTGTATCTAAAATTGCTAGTCCTGCATCAATAGTTCCGCCGGGGCTATTGATATATAGGCATATCTCTTTTGTATTATCCTTTCCTTCCAAAAAAAGCATTTGTGCAATTACAGAATTTGCAACATCAGTATTTATTTCTCCACCCAAAAAAATAATCCTATCTTCAAGAAGTCTAGAATATATATCATATGTCCTTTCACCATTTGCAATATTGTCAACAACATAAGGTATAAGCATAAAAAATCTCCTTTATATATCTTTTCCATATAAGCTTTTATGAATCAAATTAAAACAACGATTATTGTTAATTTTTGTCAAATAAAAAAAGATAAAATAGCATTTGCCATTTTATCTTTTGTATATGAGATCAAGTCTCAATTATAAAGTGTTATTCTTTTTAAGAAAGTCAAGAAGTTTTGTCATTACAATATTGTTTGCAATATCATTTATAACATGATCGTGAACATTCTTTTTGAATTCTTCAACTTCCATACCACTGAATTTTGCTTGTTCTTCAATAGCTTTTTCAACTTCTGCCTTTTCAAGAGTTAAATTCTCTTTTTTGAGAATTGCATCTAAAACAAGACGAGTCTTAACAGTCTTTCTCGCATCATCCATTCTTGATTCTTTAAGTTTTTCAACTGTTGTGTTCATATATTCAAGATATCCGTCAAGTGTGAGTCCTTGATGAGCAAGTCTATGTTCAAAATCATGAATGAAAGCATCCGCTTGTTCTTCCACCATAACTTCTGGCACATCAACAGTAGCATTGTCTGTGATCATAACCAAAAGTTTTTCTTCGGCTTGTTGCTCTGCTCTTTGTTCTTTTTGTTTTTTTATTTGTTCCTTAACACTCTTTTTGTATTCTTCAAGCGTATCGAATTCACTAACATTTTTTGCAAAATCATCATTGAGTTCTGGAAGAACCTTTTCTCTGACCTCGTTAACTTTAACTTCAAAAATACAAAGTTTATCTGCAAGATCCGCTGCTGGGTAGTCCTTTGGGAATGTTACATTAACTTCTCTTTCTTCGCCTGCTTTAGCGCCAACTAGTTGGTCTTCAAATCCTGGGATAAATGCACCACTGCCAAGCACAAGTTCATATCCTTTTGCTGTTCCTCCGTCAAAAGCAACACCATCTTTTTTACCAACAAAGTCTATGATAACTGTATCGCCATTTTTTGCTTCTCTTTCCACTTTCACCATTCTGCCAGCTTTTTCTTGCATATCCTTGACAGCACCATTAACTTCTGCTGCTGAAACTTTAACTTGTTCTTTTTCAATAGTAAGCCCTGTGTATGCTCCAAGCTTAACTTCTGGATAAACTGCTGTTGTAACTGTCATTGTTACGCCACTACTTTCAATTTTATCAACAGATACATTTGGATTGCCTACAACATCAAGTTTTTCTTTTTCAATAGCTTCATCATAGTATTTATAAAAACTGTCGTTTAATGCCTCATCAAAAAATACAGTGTCACCATATTCTCTTTCAATAACTTTTCTTGGTGCTTTTCCTGTTCTAAAGCCTTGCACACGATATTTACCTTTTGTTTCTTCATATGCTTTTTGAAGAGCATTTTCCCATTCTTCAGCTGTTATTTTGATTGTGAGTTTGACTCTTTTATCTGCCAATACTTCTTTTGTGTATTCCATTTCTTTCTCCTTTTCGCAAGTGATATTATATCACACAAAATATTTTATTGCAATTTGTTTTGCCAGTAATCCTAAATTTTTTGTGTTTTTTTGTGGTTTTTTGATATATTAAATAAATTTAAAGTTTAATTATACTTTATTCAAAATTGCACATACTACAATTGTTTCAAGGATAATTATGAAAACAAAAAGACTAAAAAAAGAAAATAATGATTTAATTAAAAAAAGTCCAAAACTCTATATAACTCTTTTGGTGGCATGGATAATACTAATTATATTTTTTTGGTGGACAATGTCCAAAAGTTTTGGTAATGTACCATTTTATCAAAACACAAAAATTACAACCTTTGTAAATGTGCTTGCAAATATACTACTAATTTTCAATGCAATATTTATTTCTTACTTCTGGCTTAATGGTGTAAAAGATTTAATTTATGTTGTTTGGTATTTTATAAATAGAAAACGACTGACAAAAAATTATTTGGATATCATAAACACCGATGTATCAAAAACTAATGATAAAATACTTCTTATTTATTGCACTTGCAATGATTTTGATGGCAAAAGTTTGGAACAAAGCATAAAACAAAAATATCACAATTTTGAGACTGTTATTTTAGATGACTCATCAAAAGAAGAATACAAGGCTCAAATTGATGAGTTTGCAAAAAAATACAACATAAAAGTTGTGCGAAGGCAAAATAGAGAAGGTTTTAAAGCAGGCAACATAAACAATTATTTAATGTCAAAGGAATGCAGATCACAAAATTATGACTATTTTGTTATTTTGGATTCTGATGAAATTATCCCAAACAATTTTATAACTGAAAGCTTGAAATATTTTTATGCTAAAAAAAATATTGGTATTGTTCAGGCAAATCACATTTCAACTAGAAACAAAAATTTGTTTATGAGACTTTTCCACTTGGGCGTTAACTCTCATTGGCCAACCTACCAAACAATGAAACATTTTTATGGATTTTCAACAATGCTTGGTCATGGGGCTATGATAAAAAATGATTGCTACTACAAGGCTGGAGGCTTCCCAAACCTAGTGGCAGAAGATTTGTGTTTGAGCATTGAAGCCAGAAACATTGGTTATTTGGTTGCATTCGCTCCAAACATTATTTGTTCAGAGGAATATCCTGTTGACTATGTGGCATTTAAAAAGAGACATTCAAAGTGGACACAAGGAAATTTGGAATTTATAAAGAAATACACAAGCAAAATTTTCAAATCAAAAATGAAGTGGTTTGAAAAATTGGACATTGTACTTTTCACATATAATCTTCCACTCACTGCAATTTTTGCTTTTTACATTTTTGTGAATTTGATCATAGCACCACTTCTTCACATAAACTTAGGTTTGGTTTATCCTATTTGGATGATTATTCCAACAATAATTTTCTTTTTCTCTCCAACTTTCAATGATATTTTCACTTGGATTTTTAAAATAAATATCTTTGAATTTTTGCTTTACTATATTGGTTCAATTATTTTATATGGCTCGATGCTCACAACTTCACTTATTAGTGCCACACTCGGGGTTTTTGGTAAAAAAGCAACATTTATTGTAACTCCAAAAAGCACGCAAAAAATTGATCCGTGGTTTGCACTTTGTTTTCAATGGAAAGAGCTTGTTTTTTCAACCATTTTGATTGTGTTATCGCTTATTTTTTGCCGAAGTGTTTTACCAATTATTTTGATTGCTGGAACTGGATATTTGTCGTTCTTTCTATTATTTTTATCAAACAGAAAATATACAAAAAGGCAATATGAAAAAAATGATAAATTAACCACTGAAATCACACTCAATGAAAACAAGTTATATCTTTTGCAAAATCAAAAAATTCCTAATGTTAATTTAAACAAAAAAGCCAAAACAAAGGTATAACAAAAACAGTGCAATTGCACTGTTTTTAATTAACAATTATTGATCTTATAAACAAAAATAGAAATAGTCCTGCAGCGAGTATTGAAAATATTGACGGAAGCAATCTGTCAAACTTTTGAGTTCTTTTTATTCTTCTTTCTTTTTTGTTTTGCTTTTCATCAGTCATAACATAGGTTTCACCATCAACTCCGCCTGATAGTTCCATTATTATTGGATCGCCAATTGTATCATCATCAATTGATTGATTTATATAATTTTTGATAAATATAACTGAAAGCATTGAAAATCCAACCACAAAAAATACCATTGCAACATAATACATAATTGTTGTTGCATATGAAATCATTAGAGATAAGAATGCAAGCACAAACATAAGTGCAGTTATAAAATTAAATACATTATATTTAAACTTCATACAAACTCCTAAATTTTAAACATTGAAAGTACAAGTGGCACAACAACAATAATCACTGCAACAATATAAATAATTGTCCACACAAGACTATGCTTTGTTTTTACATAATTCAATGCAGAAAAAGCCGTAACCACAAATGCAAGCACATAAGCAGTGTTATTAAGAACTACTGCTGTTGTTGAATTTCCAAAAAATATTTTTGAAATCAAAAGAGCGACACCACTTATTATTAGTGCAATAAATGCTAGCAAACTAAAAAATTTTTTTGAGTTGAGTTCTTTTTTCATTTTATTATTCCTTTAAACTTTTAATAAGCAATTAAATCTAAATTTATGTTGTTTATTCTAAAAATTATAATATCATAAAAGTTGTTTTTTGACAAATCTTAGCTATGTTTTTCAACAAAATCTAAAAAATATTTTGGAAGTGGAATTTCGCAAACTATTTCTTTTTTTGTTGTTGGTTGAAAAAAACAGATTTTAAAAGCTGTCAAAAGCTGACCATCAAGATCCTTTTCTTTGTTTTTAATTCCATAAACTTTGTCTCCAGCAACTGGGTGTCCTAAATATTTTGAGTGAACTCTAATCTGATGAGTTCTTCCTGTCTTTAGTTCAAAGTGAACAAGGGTATAGCCGTTAAGTCTTTTCACAACCTCAAAATTTGTAATTGCAAGTTTACCTCTGCCACCATCGCAAACATCCATCATCTGTCTGTTTTTTTTGCTACGAGCAATATTTGTGATAATTTCACCTTTATCTTCTTTCAAATTCCCTTCTAGAACTGCCATATAATGCCTTTTGCACACCTTTGATTGAATTTGCTCAGCAAGTTCCATATGTGCTTTGTCATTTTTTGCAACAATCAAAAGACCACTGGTGTCCTTATCGAGTCTATGAACAATGCCTGGCCTGAAATTGCCATTGACCGAACTTAAATTATTAAAATGGTAAGTTAGAGCATTAACAAGCGTTCCGTTAAAATTTCCTACTGCAGGATGAACACACATTCCTTGTGGTTTGTTTACAACTAAAAGGTCATCATCTTCATAAATTATATCTAGTTCAATATCCTCTGGACTTGCAGAAAGTTCGTGTTTTTCAATGCTTTCAATTGCAATAACATCACCCTCTAAAATCTTATAACCTGCTTTCACATATTTGTCATTTACTTTTATCTTTTTGTCATCAAGCAAGTTTTTCACACTGCTGCGAGTGATTTCAAGTTTTTTTGCAAGGTATATGTCAAGCCTTTCTCCAATATCCTCATCAACAATAATCTTTTGCATCACTTTCTCCGTTTTTAATAATTATTTTTTGTTATCTTTGAGACATTATATCATATAATTAGATTTTTTAATAATCTTTATCGTTTTTTGATTCGTCTTGCAAATCGTTTAGCAAATCATCTTCAATTTTCTCAGCCATAATATCATCATTATTTTTAGCATTTTTGTTATCTGTTGCTTTCTGAGACGAAGTATTTATTTGATGTTCTTTTTCTTTTTTGTTCATAAAAAACAAAATGTATACAGCAAGCAAAATTATCCCAAAAGTGAGTGCCATATCGGCAATGTTAAACACAGGAAAATTTATAAATTTAACATAAATAAAATCTCTAACAAAATTGAATGCAAGCCTATCAATCAAATTTCCAAGTGCGCCTGCAAAAATTAGTCCTGTTGCAATTCCAAACAAAACTGATTTTTTTTTGAAACAAAAATCGAAAACAGAAATTGCAATTAAAAACAAAAATGTGAAAACAATCAAAAGAGTTTGATGCCCAGAAAGCAAAGAAAACCCAGCGCCCGTGTTTGTTGTTGGCATTATAACAAGAACGCTTCCTAAAATTGAAGTCTCATAGGAAATAATATTTCCAAATTCATCAAATCTAACAATCAAGGATTTTGTGATTAAATCTATTGCCAAAATTATTGCAATAACTATCAATTTCCACCAATATTGCTTAATGTAGTTATTAAATTGAATTTTAATATTTTGCAAATTAAACCTTTTTTTAGTTTCTTTCATAATTTCATTATACCACAAAAATTTAAAATATAATACAATATAAAAAATATTTGTTTAGTTTAATAATAGTATTCTCTTTCTTTAAAACTTAAAATAAACTGTCTTTTTTAAAAAAAAACTTGAAATAATCAAGTCTTAAGAAAATCAATTTCATTTTTTGCTCTTTCTTTTTTTAGCATATTTTCAAAAATATCTATTTTTTTTAATGATTCTTTTGTCATTTTTGGATTTTGTGCCAAATTATCCGCTCTGCCAACCATAACAAGAAAATTTAGTAGTTTTTTTCCATCACAAAAAACATTAAACTTTTTAAAAAGTTTATCTAAATATTGTTGAGTTAAAACTATATGATATTTGTTTCCATCATCTTCTAGTGTTAGATTCATAAACAAATCGTGTTCTTTCACAAGCAAACAAATTATATTGGATTGTTTTTTGTTAAATTCAAGTTTGGGCAATACTCTTTCCGCAATTTTTTCGCTTACTAAGTTATGATTAAAAAAACTATCTACATATCTGCCATACAAATTTGAATATCTCCTAAAATAACATTGTGGTTTACCGATATCGTGCAAAAACATTGTGTATGCAAGCATTTTTCTTGTTTCAAAGTCCATATATCTTGTTTGATTGTTCATCTCTTCAACAGAATGCAGAATATGATCCAAACAATCGTATATATGCCAAGGATTATCTTGTTTTTGATTTTTGCATAGTTCAATTTCTGGCAAAATTGAGAGAATCCAGTTTTTAAATTCTTGATTTTGATAATTTTGATAAAACATTTCACGAGCGTTATCGCTCAACAAAATCTCATCTAATTGTTTTAACATAAATACACCTTTTGTTTTATAACGTATTATAACATACAGCTTATTAAAAACAAAACAATTGAGTCTATGTCTTAAAGTGTTGCAAGCTTAACTGATTTTGGCATAATTACATAAAGTTGATTTTCTAGTCTTGAAATTTTTGCTTTGATTGCATATAGAGCCCCACTCAGATAATCAACCACTGTTTGATATTCGGCTTTTTTAATACTCGCAAAATTTATGATTACAGATTGACCACCTGCAACACAATCAATCACTTTGTTGAGCTCAATCAGATTTTTTGGTGCATATACCACCAAACTTGACATATTTATGCCATCATATTTTTTAATGTTTTCATCCACGCTTACTTCGCTTTCAATTTCTTTTTGTTTCACAAAATTGTTAACAATTGTTTTTATTAACCCCATACTACCTACTTTTTGATGTTTTTTTGAAGCATTTCAAAACTTGAAAGTGTGCTTATTGTAATATATTTTAAATCGCCGGATAAATTTTGACTGACAATTGCACTTGACAAATTTGAAATCACCTCACTTTGAAATATCTTAACATAAGTCACCACAACATCACTATTATCTTTAAACACTTTTGCTAAATTTTCTTTATCTTCTTGACAACTTTCTTTAAAAACTTGCAATTTTTGTCTTACTTCGGCATCCAAAATTTCCCCCCTGTCAAATGAAATTATGATAGACTCCACAACATTAAAAAATCTATCCACCATCCCAAGGGAATATCTTAACATTTCAATTTGTTCACTTGTGTATTTTGCAGAAAGTATTAACTTATCAAACTTAATTTCAACTATTTGTGCATCATAATTTGATATGTTGTTTATAACTTTTTCAGCATCGGATTTTGAACCATATGTGCTTGCAATCAAGTGATAAGTACCGTTTTGTTTGTAAACAAATCCTGCTCCATCTTGAATTTTGATTAGATTAGTTTCATCAGATACCTCTGCAAAACTTACCCCTTGCTTTAAACTGATTGCGTAATAAGATTTGGAATTATAAATTAAATATTTATTCATATTAAATGCAGATGTAAAGTCAAATTTTGAAAATGCAAACATACTCGATGCCAAAATCAGCACAGCAATCACAAAAAGCAACAATATAAAAACCGCTTTTTTCATTTTTGTATTTTTTGTGTTTTTTTTGTAGATATATCCATTTTCAACTTGAATAATTGGCATAAAAACTTGACCTTTTTTTCTTTGATTTATAAACTATTTATATGCGCATCAAATCAAAAATTTGTTTAAAAATGTTGTTTAACAAATTTAACATTTTGATGTATAATTATTTTGAGGAGAAATGAGATGAAAATTAAACCATTACTTGACAAAGTTGTTTTGGAACAAATTGAAGCAGAAGAAAAAACAGCAAGTGGAATTTTGCTC
Organism: uncultured Clostridia bacterium; assembly: GCA_905235485.1. Taxonomy (GTDB): domain Bacteria; phylum Bacillota; class Clostridia; order Christensenellales; family UBA1242; genus UBA9845. The sequence continues at coordinate 21,648 of CAJOLY010000005.1, read as the reverse complement.
CCAAATTCTGCACAGGAAAAACCAAGCTATGCAAAAGTTGTTGCCGTTGGGGAAGGTGGTATTGTCGACGGATCAGAAGTAAAAATGCTGGTGAACGTCGGTGACAAAGTTTTGTATTCCAAATATGCAGGAAGTGAAGTTAAAATAGAAGACAAAAAATATGTAATTGTTAAGCAAGCTGACATACTTGCTATTATTGAATAAGGAGAATATATGGCAAAAAAGATTATTTTTGGAGAAGAAGCAAGAAAAAAATTACAAGCAGGCGTCGATGCTGTTGCAAACACTGTTAAAATTACTCTTGGCCCAAAAGGAAAAAATGTGGTTCTTGATAGGCAGTTTGACACTCCACTAATCACAAATGATGGCGTAACTATTGCAAAAGATGTTGAACTTGATGACCCTTTTGAAAATATGGGAGCAAGTCTACTAAAACAAGTTAGCATAAAAACAAATGATGTAGCTGGAGATGGAACAACCACAAGTGCAGTACTTGCACAAGCAATAATTCACGAGGGTATTAAAAATTTTGAAGCCGGTGCAAACCCTATAATGCTCAAAAAAGGCATTTCAAAAGCCACTGACATTGTTGTTGAAGGACTCAAAAAGCAAAGCACCCCTGTTGAAGGCAAGGATGAAATTGAACAAGTTGCTTCCATCAGTGCTGGTGATGCTGAAATTGGAAAACTTATTGCAGATGCCTTTGAAAAAGTTGGAAAAGATGGAGTTATCACAGTTGAAGAAGGCAAAACTTTGGAAACTAACTTAAAGATTTCTGCCGGTATGCAATTTGATAGAGGCTATCTCAGTCCATATATGAGCACAAATATGGAAAAAATGGAAGCAGAACTTGATGATTGTTACATTCTTTTAACAGATAAAAAAATAAGCAATGTACAAGAAATTTTGCCGATACTTGAACAAGTTGTGAAGCAAGGGCTTAAACTTTTGATTGTTGCCGATGACATCGAAGGTGAAGCACTCACTACTCTAATTGTCAACAAACTTCGTGGAACATTCAATTGCGTTGCTGTTAAAGCACCAAGTTATGGTGACAAGAGAAAGGAAATATTAGAGGATATTGCAATTCTCACAGGCGCAACTGTTGTCAGTGAAGAAAAGGGCTACAACTTGAATGAAGCATCACTTGAAGTTTTGGGAAGAGCAAAGACTGTGAAAGTTACAAAAGATACAACAACTATTGTTGATGGCTTTGGTACAAAAGAAAATCTTGCAGAGAGAAAAAAGGTTATAAAAGCACAAATCGAAAATACAACAAGTGAATTTGACAGGGAAAAACTTGTTGAGCGCCTTGCAAAGTTATCTGGAGGCGTGGCTGTGATAAGTGTTGGCAGTGCAACTGAAGTTGAACTAAAAGAGAAAAAATTAAGAATAGAGGATGCATTAAGTGCCACAAAAGCAGCAAGCGAAGAAGGAATTGTTGCAGGTGGTGGGATTGCTCTACTTCAAACAAAAAATGCCTTGAAAAAATATATTGAAACCCTTTCTGGTGATGAAAAAACTGGAGCGGAAATTGTGCTAAAATCTCTTGAATCACCAATCAGACAGATTGCAGAAAATAGTGGTGTTGATGGTGGCGTTATAATTTATAACATAGAAAACACAAACAAAAAAAATTATGGTTATGATGCTTTAAATGAAACATATGTTGATATGATCAAATGTGGAATTGTTGACCCAACAAAAGTAACAAGGTCTGCAATTCAAAATGCAACAAGTGTTGCAGGCACACTTCTTACAACTGAAAGTTTGGTCGCAGAAATAAAAGATAAAAATAACAATCAAAATCCACAAAATCCTAATATGTATTAAAGTGCCATTGGCACTTTTTTTAATCTCCATCAAAATAAATAAAAAAAGCAAGCTGTAAAGCTTGCAATTTTTTATTTTGCTACATCTTTAATCATTGGATATTCGCCTGGATTAAATAACCAATCGCTTGTTTTGTAATTATTGTCATAAAATACTTTATAATTATCACTACCCTTAGCTTGTTCTTCAGTCACTGGAATATCGTGCTTTCCTTTAAGCCAAAAACTCCATTCTATACTAAAGAAATTGTCCCAAGAAAACTCGAAGTTAGATGTTTGTCTTTCAATATTTTCGCTTCTTTCTACATGAATTGAATTATTAAATGCGTTCTCATCAATATATGGTGCTTGGCCCCAAGTACTCTTTCCACGTATATTTGAAGTTGTTTCATAGTAGAATTTTCCATCACCACTAAATCTTGAAGATGAGAATATCTTTTCGCAATAAGCTAAATGTGATTCAATAACATCAATTTGATAAACTACTCCGCATACAATACTTGATGCATTTTCTCCAAAGAGTTGTGCATTATCAGTCATAGAATTTTTAATATATGATGGAGCATTAGATGTTCCTTGTTTAATGTTATATGCAAGTCCACCAATTTTAACACCTGTAATAGATGCATTAGAATAACAATTTTCAATTGAACCGATAGAAATTCCAACAAGTCCACCAACATTAGAGCCATAGAGTTCTCCATAGCTTCCACAATATGTCATTTTTGCATTAGCATTTTGTGCAAGATATGCAGCAATTCCACCAATATATGCATCTTTAGCATTTAAATTACCTGATATACTTCCACGGTTTGCAGATTTTGCAATTGCACCGCTTGAGTAACCTGTAACACCACCAATAAATGCTTCATTACTGCTAAGTATACTAATATTTCCAATATTATTAACATTTTGAATTGTGCTTGTGTTGTATGCACAAATTCCACCAGCATAAATCAAGTTTGGAGAGCTACTATAATCAATAAATACTGAAGATTTGCTGTTATTTATATTTCCATTATTTTCAGCAACCAATCCAGAAATATAAATTGTATCACTAGATTTTCCTGTTGTTAAAGTTCCTGTTGCAGAACAATTTTCCAAATTACCTTGATTGAGACCAACAAGAGCAGAAATGTGGTCTGCGGTTAAAATGTCTCCAATGGTTGCTTCAACCTTAATATTTTCTAGTTGTGCACCTTGACCAAGTTTTGAGAATATTGTTGCATATCCATTATTAACGCCACTTTCTGTGTCTATAATCAAAGTGATTTTGAATTGTGGTTCACCATTATCATCTAATGGACAATATAATTTTCCATTAAAATCAAATGGAACAAATCCTTCTTGAGATTTCAACACAATATTGCTTGTTAGTTTATAAATTGTATGAGTATCTGCATTTGTAAGTTTTGATACAAAATTTGAATTATTAACTTCATTTGGAGATGCAAAATTTTGAACTCTTGAACTTACATAATTAACTGCAAAAGTAAGTTTTGGAAGTCCGTTTTCAGAATTTATAGACCAAACGCCTTCATTAAATTGCCAGTAATTATTTATTCCATTTTCATTTCTAAATGAATAATATGTTGATTGATTTTTTAATTCATCAGTTGTTTTTGCATAAATTCCAAGTTCGTCAGTTGTTGCAGGTGTTGAATCTAATCCAATACCATTCATACCATTATTTATTTCACTGCTGTAATAGTTTCCATAAATAACATTATAATTTACATCAGAATCAAAATTGTCATTTTTTCCAATAATTCCACCAAAGTTGCTTGAACTTAAGTTTGCAAACTGCATTGCTGAATATGTATCTGCAACATAAGATCTTATAGCTGAAGATGATCCTATGCTTGCATATTCATTGTGTCCAACAACTCCACCAGCCTTTGTAGATACTGCAGCTGTTATAACAAAATCATTTGATATAGATCCTGCATAACAATTTTCAATAATTGCACCTTTGTTGTATCCAACAACTCCACCTACAGCTTCAACTGCTGAAACTGAGGTTTCTGCTCCGCATCTTGTAATTGAAACAACATCATTTATTGTTTCAATTATAGAAGCACCAGCAACACCACCAGCAACGCTTCCATTTCCTCTTGCCACAATTAATTTTGCTGCATCATTCAAAACAAGTGATTTTGTGATTATACCTTTATTGAGTCCTACAATACCACCAACATATGCGTTTTCTCTTGCATTTGAAATATTAACATTTCTTATTGTTGCAGTTTCAATTGTTCCATAATTTATTCCAGCAACAACTGCACTATAATTTGCGTCTGCAGATATAGTGGAAGAATAAATGCTTGCACCTTTAATATATCCGCCATTACCTATTTTTGCAAACAAACTTGCATAACCATTTGTTGCAGTTGCAATGTTTAAATTGCTGATTGTGTGACCATTGAAATCAAACACGCCAGTGAAACCCGCATCATCATTCACACCAATTGCAACCCAAGAATCGCTGCTAAGTGAGAAATCAGCTGTGAGCTTATAATTGCTTGTGAGAGGATAAATGAGAGATTCTCCACCTTCAATTCTTTCTGTGCCTATCTTTGCAAGATCTGCTGCATTTTTTATAAAGAATGGCGTTGCAGAATTTCCATCACCGACAGTAATTTGAATGTTTACTGGCAAAAATCCTGCTTTGTTACTCGTTACAGTGATTGTTGTTGATCCGCCATTTTTTGCCTTAAATTCAAAGTCATTAACCTTTTCAATAATTGATTCATTATTGCTTGTTGCTGTAATTGTTGTGCCTGCCTTTAAATTTTCGCTTACAACACTCAATTTGATATTTTCTCCACTGTTAACTTCAAACACGGTCTGATTAACATAGAGAATTTCATCTTTTGACATAAATCTAAATACAGTAAATCCAATTCCAAGAGCTACTATACTTATGATTACAAATACCCAAAATCTTTTCATAATATCTCCTTAACTAGAATACATTATACTTTATTAAACCTCTATTGTCAATAGCAAAATTTAAAAAACTAGACAATAGATTGGTATAATTATAAACTATCTTATAATGTGCTAATTAACAAAATAAATACTTTAATTTACTCAAATTTTAAGTTATAATTTTATGTAATTTAAATCTAATCAAAAATATTAAATTGTCAATTTTATGTTTGTTATATCGATAACAATTATGCTATTATTGTTTAAAATCAACAAAAAACAAATTACAAACAATAAAAATAGGCAATCAATGATAAATTGCCTATTTGATTTTTCCATTATGATAACCTATATACTTTATAATTGAGATATGTTAGATAAGTAAAAGAAACTGTTGAAACATTTTTTCCTTCAACCAAAAATTTTGCAGTTGCTGCTTCAAAATTTATATCTTCAATATTTTCTACATTAACAAAATACCATTCGTTATTTCTATACACATATCCTTTCATGGAAGTTTCGTCAATCAGAAGAACATTCTCTCTGTCCATAACACTATCAACAATAACTCCACTTTCCGTGTCATATGAAACATTTTGTAAATGACTATATGCACTTTGGATATCAACAACACCATCGGAACAATCATTTTGATAAGCACTATAAACTTGTTCAAGTTCATTTTTGTTATTTGCTTTTACATAAATGCTATTGTTTGGTGCACAAGCTGTACAAAGAATCATAACCAAAGCTATCGAAATAAATCCTAATTTTTTAAATATATTTTTCACTTACTCACCTTAAAATACGTACAAATGAAATCCATCTGGATATGCTGTGCTAATATCTAAATCCAATGAATATGTTTTTCCAGCCAAAGTTACATCACTGAACACATAGTCAGTACCACTTCCTGCAGTGTTTGACCATTGTGAAACTTCTGCATCTTCAAGGTTGAAAGTTAAAACCTGGTCACCAAATATAAACTTTATGCTACCTGTTGCTGAATTTCCTTCTTGAGAAATAACCAAATCTGTTGTGTCAACATCTTGTGTGTAGTCTCTTAAATAATCAAATCCATCAACTTTCAATGAATTATTTGTTCCATTGTTGTAATACATATGATTGTATGAAGCATTATCCAAAACAAAATTGCAATTTACAAATGATGCTTTATTGTTCAAGCAATCTGAGTTAAATCCAATAATATCTTGTCTGTTGCCAGTTGTAGATTTTGCAATGATAGTTGAGTTTTCACAATACAAATTCATATTCTCTGAATGCAAAGTTGTTTTGTGAGTTGAATCACCTTCAAAACAAATTGTGCTAAATGTATTCCATTTGTCGTATGATTTGTCATTTATTCCTTCTAAAGTTGAATTTTTTACAACAACTGAAATTCCATCAGACCAAATGTTAAGAGCTGCCCAACCTGAAATTTTTGAGTCAATAATATTTACATCAATTGTTGTTCCAGAACAGAAATTGATTGCATAAGTATTTGAACTAATTTCACAATTTTCTATGTCTAATTTTACATTTTCATCAGCAATATTCAAACCTCTTGTATAACTACCACTTGTTGGTCCAACAAGTTTAAGGTTTTTAAACTTAACAGCGATATTACCGTCAAAAATGTTAATTGCTCTTCCGTTCTCAATATTTTCATTTAAAACAGTTATTGAATACTTGTTTACTCCACCATCAATTGTCAAGTTTTTACCACTTATTGTTAAGCGTGATTGCAAAGTGCTATCTTTAAGTAAATATATTGTATCGTTATTAACAGCATTTTCAACTGCTTTTTCAAGACTTTCATAGCCTCTTACACCAATTCTTGCAACAAAGTTTTTATCTTGATTTTCTGCTTCTGCCAAAACTTCTTCTGTTTTTGCATCTTCAATAATTTCTTGTGCTTCTTCTTTTGTTACTTTTGGTTCATAAGTAGTTGTTCCATCTATGTTTTCAACTACAGTATTTGCAACTTGCTCTGCAATAGAATTTCCTGAAACTGTTGCTTCTGCACTTGTTTTTATTCCATCAGGTGATGTTGAAGTCTTGACTTCAGCATTTTCTATTGTTCCATTGCCTGTGAGCCAAATGTAAAGATCATCAACTTTTGCAACAAGAACTTCGTTTTCAATTTCAACACCATCTCTTGAAAATGATGGTGCATTTGCAACTTGAACTTTACTCAAATCAACAAATATTTGTTTTTGGTCTTCATTTTCAAATTTGCCATCTGTTGCATTGAAATGAATTGCTGTAACCTTTGCTGAACTTTCAACAACCAAATTTCCACCAGCAATTTCGACAAATGGAACCACGGCATTTTCTTGAACGCTGCCAACTGAAACAATGCTTACTGAACCAGCCTTTCCATAATGTTTTATTAAGTCATTTTTTGCATTGATAGAAACTTCTGTATCCAATCCACATGTGCGAATTATTACATTGTTTCTTGCTGCACCACTGGTGTGAGTGTATGTTATAACTTTAATTTGGTCATTTTTACCTGTATCTAAACCAACTGAAACATTTGCAGTTGTTCCTTCAAAGCTATCATTCAAATACAAATTATATTTTTGTTCTGCTGGGATTGTTTTAACAATTTCCCAAAGTTTGTAATCTGCATTTTCATCATTTGCAGCATAAATCACTTCATTGCCATTTTTTATTATGAATCGATTTGTTTCTTGATTCCAAAGCAATGTGCTAGATTTATTTGACAAGTGAAGTCTTTCAAGATTATATCCATGATTGTTTAATATATCAACAACTTCACTCATTGTTTGTGGCTTTTTGCCAGTTTCTCCTTCTTCTACAGCTAGATATGTATTTAAAGTTTTAACTGTAGAAGCATCTGCTGAAATATTTGCTTTTGTTACTAAATTCGTAAATGTTGGTACTAAAACTGCTGCCAAAATAGCAATTACAGCAATTACGATTACCAATTCAACAATAGTAAAGCCTTTCTTTGATTTTCTCATTTTTACTCTCCTTATATTTTATCATATTTCGTAAAATACATAATAATTTTAGGATATTAAATTGTTAATGTCAAGTATATTTCATTGTTATGGGATCATATTTTTATATTTTTTTACAAATAACAATATTATGTTATGCAAAAAAAAATAATTTATAATTTAATTAAAAAAAACATAAATTGTGCTTGACATAACGATTTTGATTTGATATTATTTATGTGCGTTGAGCATAAATTGCATCAATGTATTATTCCTCGGTAGCTCAATGGTGGAGCACTCGGCTGTTAACCGATAGGTTGGAGGTTCGAGCCCTCTCCGGGGAGCCAGATGAACCGAATTCGAACAAATTGTTCAGTTCGGTTTTTTTGTTGCCTAAATTTAGTAAATTGCCCGAATTTTTTATTCCATTGTAAACAATTATGGCATAATCATCATAAAGGTAAATTTTGTTTATAAACATTTCTAAGAGTCTATATCTGCACTCTGGCTTTGTGTAATCTTGCCTTTCGAAATCGTGCAGAAATGCCTTAACATTGTCAAATTCTAGTGGCTGTATAGATTTATTCTTAATACTTAACAGTTTGTTTTCTATGTCTGTTTTTTCGCTTTCGTATTGCATCAGCTTTTCCTTTGTTGTGGAAGTAATTATTCCTTGTTCAATAGCAGTCATAATATTTGAAATTTTCTTTTCAATATCACTCAATTGTCTTGTGTATGATTTTAGTTCAGGGTTTTCTTTTATTTGTTTATTGAATGTTTGAACAATGTTTTCAGCAATTTCATCAATAATTTTAGGGATAAATATATCTTGGATTGTTTTTTCTATCACCTTGCTTTCAAAAAGTTCTTTTTTTATTGTAGATTTTTTGCATTGACCTTTCTTTTTTCTGTTTGAGCATTTGTAATACCTATACATATTCCCATTGCCACTCACACCACATTCTGAAATAATGGATTTGCCACAATATCCACAAATTGTTTTATTGCTCAAATAGTATAGTTCATCTGCATTAAATCTTCCACCTTTGTGTAAATTGCGCGTAATCTTTTCATTGGCAGTTTCAAATGTTTCTATGTCAATAATTTTTGGAGATTTAACTTCACTTTGATATGTTTTACTTAGTTCACCAATGTATTTTTTGTTTTGTAATATTCGTGAAATATAACTAGAAGCAAATGGTTTGTTTAGTTTGTTTTTTATTCCCATTTCGTTCAGTTCTTTTGCAATGTCTTTCATCTTCATATTACCTATGTATTGGTCGAAAATTTTTCTGATAATAATTGCTTCATTTTCATTGATTACAAATTTATGATCCACGATGTTGTATCCATAAGGAATATAACCACCAGTCCAGTTACCTTTAAGTATTGATTCTTTCATTCCTCGCTTTGTTTTTTGACTTAACTCTTTTGAATAATATTCTGCCATACCCTCAAGCACGCTTTCCATCAAAACACCACTAGCATCATCGCTAATGTTTTCTTGTGCAGAAATAACTCTAACATTGTTCTTTGCAAGTTTTGATTTGTATATTGCACTGTCATATCTATTTCTTGCAAATCTGTCTAATTGATAAACTATAACATAATCAAAAGTTCGCTTTTTACTATCTTCAATCATGCGCAAAAATTCTGGTCGTTTGTCGGTTGTTCCTGTTAAAGCCCTGTCAATGTATTCACCAACAATGGCGTAGTTATTTCTTTCGGCATAATCATGGCATACACGAAGTTGTCCTTCTATTGATTGCTCTGATTGTTTATCACTGCTGTATCTTGCATAAATTACTGCTTTTAATTTCATATTTGCTCCTTTTATTTTTTTACAAACACACACATATCACAATGTTTTGAACAAGTCCAGCATTATTTCGAAGAAGATAAAATGTTTTTGTAAACATCTTCGACTCTTATGTCTTTCAAGTTTCCACCCGCTTTAGCATACTCCAATAAATCTTTTACAAATATATTGCTTGCTTGTTTAATTACCACTTTATCAAGTTCAACTTGGCATTGTTTTTGAGTGTTTGAAAGCAAATCTAATATTGCTATATTTAGTAAATTTTTATCTTTTGTTTGTTCTGTAATTTGATTGTTTAATTCTTCCATAAATCTTCCTTTCATCGCTATTAGAGGGGCAATGAAAGTTTTTAAAATTAGAACTGGGTTTCCCTGTTCCTTTGAAGTAGAGTGTAACAAAAAAGTATCATCAAAAATAGCCCTGTAACAAAATGATGCCCGAAATATCTAACAAAACGGGTGTTATTTTTGTTTTTGTTGCAACTCTTTTCCTGCTTAAACTTATTTCATACCAAATCACCACCTTATTTTGAAAAATATCCTTACATATAAGGGGAATTTGAAACCACCAATTTTTCAACTTTTAAAATATCCAAGCAATAAAAAAGCCGATATTCCAACGAATATCAGCATAAAAATATTTTTTTAGCCACCAAATTTTTTTCAAATTTGTCAACCACTGTAAAATTTTCTTATTTTCTTTTATCTCAAAAAGAGAGGCAATGAATTTGATTAATTGCTAATCGGTCAATTATTTAATTTACTTTTAAGAATCTCTAAACTTATATCACGGTTGCTTTCATTTTGAATATTCTTTACGACATTTGTCATTGTTTCTGCACTCCAAAAAATTTTTAATTTTGTTTTTGCTCTTGTAATTGCAGTGTAAAATACACCATGACTAATTTGTTCTTTATTATTATTTGGAATTACTATTTTCACAGAATCATACTCTAAACCCTGCGACTTATGTATAGAAACTGCATATGCCAACTGAAATGGAACTATAGACTTCATCTTTGAATCTTCTCGTTCCTCGTCTGTTGTCCCACCCTGATTCTCATATATTGAGAACTGTATACGTGTGTACTCATCAAAATATTCTACTATAGAAAATTCACTATTAAGGGCATCTATTTCCGTTAAATTTGTATACACATCAACAATAAATGTAATGGATTCTTCTTCTTTTATTATATCATATATTTTTCCTTTCAAATTGTTATATAATTTGGGGAATCTTTTTGTTTCATTGAATAAAATTTGATCATTCTTTTTATATTTCCAATCATGCCAACTGTACGGAGTATTAGGATTTACATCTTGAAAATAGTTGTTAATATTATTTAAACCAAATCTCCCATCGTAATTTAAACAAAGAACTATTTCATCATCTATATCATTTGATTTAAATAGGTTGTTAGATATTGCTTCTGAAAATGGTCCGTCTATGACTAAAATATCAGTAATGAGATTGCCTTTATTTCGAACCTCTTCCCACAATTTTTTTAGTTCTTTTAAATCTGTTCTCCACGTGTTTGTTAATTCTATTTTTGATTCATTGTTTAATATAGTTCTTGCATAATTAAACCAGTTACCAAAATCAATTGATTCTATTTGATAAATATCACCAGCAATAACTAATAGGGATGTATCTTTTATTTTTTTTAGTGTTTCCATCATTGATCTATTGTCAATATTACTGCATTCATCAATAAATACAATATCATAATTAATTTCATTTTTAGCTTTTATAAATCTATCTATAGTTATAAATTTACTTTGGCTCTGTGATTTTATTCTATTCTTTAAATTGTTAAGTGCAGTATGTGTTTTGGTAATAAAAAGCTTATTTCTCCCATCCATCAAAGTTGAAATATAATTCATTAATGTCGTTTTCCCAGTACCAGCAGCACCATAAATGGCGAGTATCTTTGATTGACAAAATAATTTTTTGATTGCAAGTTTTTTTGTTTCGTCGTCTTTAAACAATTCTGGATTATCTTTTATAAATTTATTATTAACTATTTCTTGTCCGTTATTACCGGATTTTGAATGTTCTAATAACCAATTTAATATAAAAATTGAACTTTTTTCGTATTCATCTATATATAAATAATCTTTATATTGTTTTATTTCTTTGCCTTGAGTAATATCAAATTTACTTAAATGGTTATTAAAAATATCAATTTCGTTATTATCAAAATTATCAATAATTTCTGATTTTTCAATATATACTTGACCAGTTGTTTCGGTTAAATTTTTTAACCTAATGTAAGGTATTTTGTATTCGCAATTTTTTGTTCCAACAGCCCTTAGCACATCTTTTGATATAATATTTTTATTGGTTTTTTGTTTTGGTATATTATATAAGTATGGATCGCTTTCAAAGCAATTACAACTCTTTGTTAAAAATAAATCCTTATTAAAGTATCTGTCATTTTCGTTTTCTGGCAATAGATTATAAATCATCTCTTCTCTTAATCGTATTAAAGCATACCTAATTGTATTTTTACCTTTAGTAGTTGACTCATCACTTATAATATTTCTTAATCTGATTAATAATTGCTTTAAATAGTCGGTATTAGATTTTACAAATATATTATTCAAAGTGATTTCGAAATTTTGTTTTCGTAAATCTGTAATATCTAATAAATTACAACCAGTCCTTGTAAGAAATTGCATTAAAGCATTATATTCTCCATAATTGGATGATATTTTAATTTCATTACCAACAATTAAAGAGAATTTATTTATAACGGAGGGGTCAATTGCAACTTTCCAAGTAGTTAAAATTTTAATATTAGAGTTTATATCAAAAAACTTTACATTACATTCCGAATATCCTATTTGAATGGAGTAATCTGTAGAAACGTCTATTTTTGAATACACTGTTAATCTATTAAATTTTGATGCAAATCTTCCAGCTAATTGTAATGTTAATTCAAAATATCTTTTCTTTCCGATAAAAAATGGCCTCTTTTTCTCAATATAATATCTTGGTTTACTGAATCCGTTTAAATCGTGACAATGCTTTTCAATTGCTTTTGAGACCTCAACATAATAATCTATATCATCTTGAACTTGATTTATTGGAAACTTCTCTAAATTTTGTAAAATATTTATATTGTTGTGAAACTTTAAATACTCCCTTATTTGCCACAAGTAATCATAATAACTTAATATCAATCTTTCATTTTGCCCGTCTTCAGGGATGCGTCTTGCTATATATTTAAGCGATTGTAAAAATCTATCAAGAAACTTTGTTTCTATATCCATAAGAGAAATTTCCCAAGCGAGTCTTAGGCTGGGTTCCTTATAATTCCTATTAAAAGCATTGCAATATAATGTTGCTTCGCACAAATCTTGAAGGTGTGGGAGCATACGACGAGAAACTGCATCTCTAGTATCATTAAATAACTCAAATCTCTCGATCGCTTCCGTAATAAAAATATTACATGTTTCTATAATTCTTTTTACATCTTCTACGGATTTCTGATTTACTATTTCTAATTTTTTAACAAACGAATGTTGCTTGCAAATCTTTATAAGTTTTTCAACAAAATGATTTATACTGTCATCTGTATTAAAAATTTCATCTTCTTTCGAAAAACTAATTAAATAACTCTTTTTATTAAAATCAACCGATTTAATAAATTCTGTTGAAATATATTTCCAAAAAACTCTTTCTTTACCCTTCTTACCAGTATTAATAACAACAAATAAAATACCAGGATCGCTAGTGACTTCATCTCTAATATACTGAATAAAAGCTAAATCCATTAATCTATATTTTATTTCATTTTCATCTTCTTCATAATCGTTTTCAGTTCCTTTTATTTGAACACAAAAGTTTTTTATTGGAGCTCTTGATAGATCTGGTTCTTGCACTAATTCAAAACTACCATCTATATTGGGCCAAGTGCTATATGCTTCAAATTTTGTGTTTATTTTACCATTCGAACTTAAAAAATTTTCCAAACATGCTACGGTTTTTTTATCACGAACTGCATTTAGTGAGTGAGTATTTAAATGGTTGTTACATATTTCGCTCATCAAATTCTCCTTTGTTTATTTTTTTAATATAAAAATATATTCGTGTGCCAAAAGTAAAAAATTATATTTCTGGCTATTCGTTTTCCAAAAACCTGTTGCTTTGCAATTATGTTGTTCTTTAATAATTATTTCTTTTTGTTTAAAACCAACATTTATGAATTTCTGCATAACTTCGAATCCAAGTGGTTGAACCATACCTTTTTTTCGAGTATCTCCCATAACAATAGCACAAAATTTGTCCTTTTTAAGAACTCTATAACATTCACCAGCAACTTTTTCGATTGCTACTAAAAACTCTTTGTATTTTAAATGGGATAAATCTCCATCAATATCTTCACTATATTTGATAATATCTGCATAAGGTGGATGAGTACATATTAAATCAATACTATCATTTTCAATATTTTTTAAATTACACGCATTGCCAAGTTTTACACATATATCATTTTTATAATAACAATCAAAATTAAGTTTTTCAATTGTTCTTTCAACGGCCTTTGGATTTATATCAATTCCAATAGCATTTCTATTATTGAGTTTGCACTCGACGAGAGTAGTTCCGCCACCAACAAATTGATCTAAAACCAAATCGTTTGGTTGGGAATACCTTAAAATTATATTTTTTGCTACATAGGGCGAAAAATTCCCACGATATTTAGCATCGTGTGTTGCCCATTTCCCACGATTAGGGAAGCTCCAAACCGTATTTGTTTCAAGTTCAAAATCTTCTTCCATGTATTAATCCTCAATTAATTCTGGAGGAACAGGTAGTCCTAATCTATTTAGTGGTATATATTCAAAATAGTAATCACAACCTACAGACTGAATATAATCTAACACATCTTTGTATTTTTCATTTCTAAACCATTCATCGAGTAAATAAATATATTCAACATCTATATTGGCTGGAGCCATTAATTTTTTATACTGTTTTTTCTTAAAATCACAAGTTTGTAATTTCTCATCAACAGAACCAGCAACTTCTTGATGTTTGCATTCTATAATAAATAAAATATTGTTCAGTAAAACAAAAATACTATCATCTGGTAATAATTGTTTTGAAATGTGTTGTTTCCAATCAATATTTAATTTTTTTAAAAAAATATTGTAAAATTTATGCTTTTTATAAACTTCTGCAACTTTTTTACCATTATATAAGACATCATTATCTACTACTTCATAATTTGGTTGTTGTGTTAAAAAAGTAGACAAATCAGTCTTTCCTTCAAACACCAATCCTGTTCTAGTGTTTCCGCCACCTTTTCCGCTTTTTATCATAATTTATTTTCTCCTTTTGTGATTTCTTACAACTATTTCTGTAATATCTCCACGTTTGTCTGCTTGACAATTTATCATTCTTTTTGCAAAGATTCTATCAATTTCAAACCCTTTATAAAGTTCATCAAAAAAGTTATCATTCGGATTGGTGTTTTTTGGATCTGAATTGCTAAGCATTACTAAACAATTTTGTTTATCAAGTTTTTTTACAAATTCAGCAAGTTCTTTTTGATTATCATCATTAAATCCTGATTTGTCGTATCCCACAAAAGAAGTGTTTTCTATAAGTGGGCGATATGGTGGGTCAAAATATACAAATGTTTTACCATTTATATATTCTTCGCAAACTGAATAATCTCCAAATCTTATTTCGACATTTTGTAAAAGCTTATTTATTAATGTTAGGTTTTCGCTATCACAAATTAATGGGTTTTTGTATTTCCCAAATGGAACATTAAATTCGCCTTTACTATTAACCCTATAAAGACCATTAAAACATGTTTTGTTTAAAAATATAAAATCAGCTGCTTTTTCAAAGTCATATTTTCCATTAAGATGAATCTCATTGTACCTATTTCTTACCTCTAAGAAATAATCTTTCCTTTTTTCATCGCTTAATGACAAAAATTCATCTTGCAATGTTTTAAGATGTTTTATCAGTTCATTTACATCCGCTTTAATGCAACGATAACAATTTATAAGTTCTTTGTTTAAGTCAACTATAACTGCTTTCTTAACTTTATATTTTTGAAGGACATCGAACAAAACAGCACCACCACCAACAAATGGTTCTATGTAAGTTTCAATTTCGCCACTTATAAGTTCTTGTGGGTACATTTTTTCAAACTTATTAAGTAATTGACCTTTACCGCCAGCCCATTTCAAAAATGGCTTGGCAACTCCTTTACACATTGTCTTTCTCCTTATAATCTGTATTATATCATATATTGCTGAAAATTGTATTGATTTTTTAAATTATATCAAAATAATTTTTTTGTAAAACAATGTGCCAAAATATTTAATTTGTTCGGTACTAGCAAAAAATGTGGAGCCAAAGCTGAATGAACTTCATTCAGTTTTTTTTAAGTAATTGATACATAATTGTTTTTTGAATATAAACAAATAAGTATAATAGCTATATCACTTCAATTAGCAACAAAAAATTCTCTTTATAAATGCAACTTTAAAATAGAAAAATGATTTATAATCATAAAATTACTATAAAAAAGTTTACAAATCAAATGTGATATTGTATAATATTTTCATCAATAATGTTTAAAATATTTGAGAGGTGTTTATGGAAAAATTAAGAAAAACATTAACCGGTGTTTCATTGGCAGGAATAGCTGTTGTGGCAATTATGTTGATAATGGCAGTTTTTGGCGTAAATGTTTTTGAAGGTGTGTTGTTAAAAGTCCTTCTTGTAACTGCCACAATTGCTGCTGCTGCTGGACTATCAATAAACGAAATTTCAGTAATCAAAAGAAAAAGAGTTTTAGGTCTTATTGGAATTTCACTACTAGCAGTGTCAACGGTTTTTGCAATAATATTGTTTTGCACAAACATATTCACAGATATACCTTTTTTAGGCAAAATTGCTGCTTTGACTTCAGTCTCTAGCGTTGTGTTTATTATTATCATTTCACAATATTCAAAGCTTGAAAAAACAGCAGTAGTTTTGCAATTCTTGACATATTTTGGTTTGATTGCAATAGATGTTATCATATCTCTTTTGATTTATGGCATAAATGTTTTTGCATTTTCAATAATGATTACTATTTTTAGTATACTTTGTATCGCAACATTTTCATTGCTTGTTGCTCTATTCGTTTTGGGAACAAAGAAAAGAAATAGTGAATTGCAACAAAGTAAAATTGTTACAATAAAAGAAACAAGTGAAGAATTTGCATCTTTGCAAAAAGAAAACTTAAATACAAAGCAAGAATATTTGCATATAAAAGAAGAAAATCTCTTGCTTAAACAAGAAATTGAACAACTTAAAGCAGAGCTAAATGCTTTAAAAAATAAGAATGATAATCAATAATAAAAACTATATGAATTGTCTTAAGTAGTACTTATATGTAGCCAATAAACAGTTTATAGTAAAAAAGAAGCGAGTTAAGCAAACTCACTTCTTTTTTATACCATTCAATTAGACTGGTTCATCAACTGGCAAAACCAAATTAAGCACAAAGTTTGGAGCTGTTCCAGTTATGGATGCACTTGCAGTTGTTCCTGTTGTAACAGTCCCTATGGTTAATGTTGGTGTTAGTCCATCCGCTCCTGTTGCTCCGGTTGCTCCGGTTGGACCAGTTGCTCCGGTTGCCCCGGTTGGACCTGTTACACCAGTCGGACCCATAACTCCAGTTGGACCTGTTGGACCAATTGGACCTCTAGGACCAGCAGGGCCTGTTGGTCCAACAACCCCTCCACCTATAAAAATTGGTCTTGGGAAGAAATTATTAAAATTATTACGACAACTCATACAAACCTCCTTTGTTCCTCAAAATCAAGATATGTAAAACATATATTTTTTGTCACAAAAATAGTACTAATTTCATTTAGTACTTAAAATCAATACAAATAATATATAAGTTATGTATGGCAGTTCTATTAAATTTTTTTATAAATACGTTTTAAATTTTTAATCTTTATAGATGTGTTTTGTGAATTAACATTTTTATCGATTTTGATAACTATTGCTTTGTTTGGTTCATCCAAAAGCCCAAATGGAGCCAAAACAATGTCGCCAACTTGCAAATTTGGAATATCGCTAACAAACCAAAAATATTCGCCTTTTTTTTCTATGAATTCAAGTTTTGCTATATCAAAAACTTTTTGTTCTTTAAGTTCCCCACCGGCAAGTGAATGAATCATTTTTACTCCTTTAACAAAAATCTAAGTTTTGCTTCTCTATCTTTTTTGTTGGCATAATCAATACCAACACGACATAATTTTTGAATTTTTGGTGTTTTTTTGCTATTTTTTTTGTGTTTTTGAGTGTTTATTTGCAAATTTTTTTGATTGAATGGTAATAATTCAAAATCTTTATCATCGCATTCAAGCCAAATTTTTTGACTTGTTTTTATATCTTCTCCATCAAATGATTTATTGATAAAAAGTTTTTTTGTCAAAACCCCTGGCCCTTTTGCGATATCAACACCTCTAATCAAAACAGCTTCAGGATTGTCTCCAGCACAAACAATGTTAAGCATAAAGTGAAGTCCATAGCAAAGATAAACATAAATTGTTCCGCCATCTTTCCACATTGATGCGTTGCGTTTTGTTTTGCCGACGCTTGAATGGCATGCAGTATCTTTTTCGCCACAATAAGCTTCAACCTCTGTGATTTTTGTTTTAATGATTTCTCCATCAATATTTCTACATAGTTGCATTCCCAAAAGTTTTGGAGCAAGCTCTTTTGCTGGCAGATTAAAAAAATCCAAACAATCAACTCTCATATGTTTTATTATATCACAAAATTATAAATATTAAATATTCTTTCTTAATGTTTTAAGTATAAAAAAGTAGAGTTAAATTAACTCTAATTTATTTTCTTCGATAATTTTGCTTTTAGTGTTCCATAAATTTTGCGGATATTGATTTTTGTTAACTAGTTTTTTTATGCCATTAACCACGTCTACTTTATCTTCCTTATAAGTCATGCCAATCCATTTTTCAGGAGATTTAAGGAGTTTGATTGAAGCAAGATTTTGCTTTGACATATTATCAAGGATTGTTGGAATTAAAAATTCTTTATCTTTTAAGTTATTTTTATTATTCACAAATTTATCAAATTCGATTTGCAGAAAATCAAAAAGTTTTGGGGTTAAACACAACATATTCATTGACACGGGTGCTACTGGTGAAACATTATATTCCTTGTTACTTTCAAGTTCGTGTACAACAATTTTATTGTTAACAAATTCTGCTTTACTTTCAATTATTTCTGTTACAAAACCATTTTCTTCCTTGCAAATGCCTCTTTTTACAGCACCCTTTTCACTCATTGTATTTTTTAATTTATAACCAACAAGTGCAAAATCAGTGCTAGAAGGTTGAATAGATTTTAAAAAGTTATAAGCAATTTTAAATGAAGTTTTGCCATAAAAATCATCAGCATTTATCATACAAAAATTGTCTTTTATAATGTCTTTTGCTATCAAAATGGCATGGCCTGTACCAAGTGGTTTTTCTCGCTTTATTCCAAAATCATTTTCGATCCAATCTGATTCTTGAAAAATAACTTTAAAACCTACTTTCCCTTCAAGTCTTTTTTTAAGGGTTTTATCAATCAAGTCAGCATATTTTTTTCTTGTTATCAAAACGACTCTGTCAAATCCTGCTTCAATTGCATCATAAATAGAATAATCCATTATAAAATTTTGATTGTCATCGATAGGCTCAAATTGTTTTGGCCCTCCAAAACGACTGCCAGCACCACCGGCAAGAATTAATAAATCCATATATCACCTCTAACTAAAATTATACAATATGTTTTTACATTATGCAATATTGAATTTTTAATTTTATGTCGAATAAAATCTAAAAATTAAAACATAGCTCTTGATATTATCATTGCACTTGTAAAAGCCCACTGCAAATTATAGCCTCCACAAATACCATCTACATCACAAATTTCACCACAAAAATATATACCACTATTTTTTTTGCTTTCCAAATTTTCAGTCAAGTCTGTCAAACAAACTCCACCACTAAAAACTTGATTGTTGTTATAGTTTCCAACAATATTATATTCTAAATTAGTTATAACATCAACAATCTTTTCAATTCCATTTGAAATACTATCTTTGTTTTGTAAATCAATGTCCTTATCAAAATTAACTCTTTTTAAAATTTCAAGTGCAAGTTCTTTTGAAAACATACTTTTAAGTATATCTTCAACATTTTCAAATATGTTCATTTTATCAAATATTTTATTATAAATCTCACTTTTTTGCAGTTTTGGAAGCAAATTTATTAAAATTTTGCCTAAAAACTCTTTATTTTTTGAAAAAAGTGTTGAAAGATTAAAAATACATATTCCACTAAGTCCTGAGTCTTTGAAAAGAATTTCACCAAATTCACTATATGTTTTTTCACCAACTTTGGCGGTCACTTTGACATCTCTAATTCTTTCGCCATCAAGTCTTTTTGTGCTTTCTTTTGTTTTTAAGGCAACAAGCGAAGGGCAAATTTCTGATTTTTCAATTTTAAATTTGTCTATCATAGAATCTGAAAATTCATTTATGCCACAAGCAAAAACAACTTTTTTTGCAAAAATGTTGTCTCCATTTAAAAGTGAAATTTTAAAAATTTCATTTTCTTTTTCAACATCACAAACTTCATTTTGAAAAAAACTTATTTTATGTTTTTTAAATTGATTTGCTAAAACAAACTGAACTGTCTTGGCTGAATTCGAAATAGGATAGCATCTACCCTCATCATCAGCATAAATGTCGAGGCCATAGTTTTCAAAAAGTTTGATTGTGTCCAAATACCCAAACTTATTCAAAAACAAATCGATATTTTGATTGTAGAATTCACTGCTCATATTTTTGTTTGTTATGTTGCATCTTCCATTGCCTGTGACAAGCAGTTTTTTTGCAGGTTGTTCATTCTTATCAACAACACAAACCTTTTTGCCTTTTTTTGCAAGTTCAATTGCAAGCACAGATCCACTTGCACCTGCACCAATCACACAAAAATCAAAATTGCTCATATTTTCTCCTAAATAAAATCAAATCTTAAAATTATTATAATAAACAATCACAAAAATCTTAGTCTTATAAATATTATAACTTATATTTGTTATAATACCAAATCAATTGCGATTTTTGTAGAATTATCAAAATAAAAAACTCTTGAATAATCAAGAGTTTAATAAGCTTAATTTCTAATTTCATATCCAAAATTTTTTGCATTTTGTATAAAGTCGCTGTGGAATTTTTCAATTTCTTCACCAAGCAGTGTGTGAGTATCGCTCCAAAGTTTGACTGTAAATGTAACACTCTTTTTGCCCTGCATCAAAATTCCACCTGTGTAAATATCTTTAAGTGTGATTTCATAAGAAAGGTTAGTTGCAATGTTTTTCAAATTTTCTAAACTTTCTGCATATATCACATTTTCATCCATAACAAAGTTAAAATCTAATGTGGTTGTTTGATATTTGCTTGGCATTTTGACTTCAGATTTTTTAACGTCTAAACTTGCGAATTTTGAAAAATCAATTTCGCAAACAGCTACTGCTGATTTTTTGTTTATGGCGTTTTTTGTTGTTGGATGAAGAAGTCCAATATAACCAATACATTCATCATCAATATATAAATCAGCATTGTTTATTGGGTGAACAAAACTTCTTTTTTGTTTTCTTAATTTGAATGAAATATTTTTGTTCAAAAATTCTTTTACAAGAAAGTCTGCAATATCTTTGATATCAAAATACAATTCTTTGTCAGATTTTTGAGCACTATATAGTGCTATTCCTAAATGTTTTGTTTCTACAACATTTTTGTTTTCATCTAGTTCGGTTACAACTCTGCCAATTTCAAAAGTTCCAAATTCATCAAGCAAATTTTTGTTTTGATTAACAACTTTCAAAATACTTGGTAAAATTTCACTTCTTATGCTGTCATTTTCTTTAACGATACTATTCAAGATCTTAACATAACTTGTTGTCACAATATTAAGCTCTTTGTTCGAAGCAACATCATCCCAAATATAACTATGTGTTTCATTGAGTCCAAATTTTTCAGCCAAACATA
>CAJOLY010000004.1 GCA_905235485.1 uncultured Clostridia bacterium | reverse complement strand
TTGTTTTGCGAAATAATAATTTGATATTCACATTTATTTATTTGCACTACTCTTATAAAATTGCTTAAATAAAAAGATAAAGTTCTATGGGCAACTCTATCTTTTTTTTATTTTAATACAATTTTATCAAAAATCCACATCGATTTATTACTTCTTTTGCATGCTTATAATTTGGAATAACTGCAGCAACTATCTCCCAAAACTTTTTAGAATGGTTTAATTCAATTAGATGTGCTATTTCATGAATCATAACATAATCAATAATTTCTGGACTTAGCATTAAAAGTTTCCAGTTAAAATATATACTACGCTTTGAATCACACATCCCCCATTTGGCTTTGCTATTTATTATTTTAACACTATTATATTTTTGTTTCATAAATGCAATCAGCTTTTCAAATCTTGGTATAAGAACACTTTCAGTATTTTGCAAATACCAATTTTCAAGCAATTTCTGTCTTTTTTGTATAGTTTTGCACTTCCCTATTAGCAGAGTATCATCTGTTAAATACGGGCTATCTATTCCAATTGTTTCGACTACTTTATATCTTTTTCCTAAAAAAAATATCTCTTCATAGCTTACAATACTTTTATTTTTTGAAAGTATGTTTTCAATATTTTTTGTTTTTTTATCAATCCAGTCTTCTTTTTTTTCAATAAAGCTAACAATATCATACAGTGGCATATTTTTTGGTGCATGAACAATTAGTTCACCCTTTTCATTTATCGTCAGCGCTAAAGTCTTTCGATTGGTTCTAATAATTTCTTTCGGTTCTATCATAGTTCCTATTATAACACACAACACAAAATAGTACAACAAAAAAATCATCTTTGCATAATACTTTGCATAGTATTATGTTTGACAAATGTAATTATATTATATTATAATATCTATAATTGAGGGTTTCACAAATGAAAAAAAGTATAGGTTCTGGTAGAGGTTCTGTTTATAACATTCTTTTAAAGGCTTTGCAATCTGGTGATAAATATGGCTATGAAATTTGTAAAGAAGTTGAAGAAAAAACAAATGGAACATATATTTTAAAGCAAGCAAGTTTGTATAGTGGGCTAAAAAGACTTGAAGCACAGGGCGACATAACAAGCTATTGGCGTGACAGTGCCTTGGGTGGGAGACGACACTACTACTCTCTTACTGAAAAAGGACGAGACAGGATAAATCGTTCTAATTTTTCATGGACTGATGCACGTGACGATATTGTGGAAAGTCTTTTTGAAAAGTCTGAAATTGAAAAAGAAATCGAAAATGTAACAAGTGATATAGAAAAACTAAAAGAAACATCTTTAATTGGTGAACAAAATAGTAATGATATTGATGAAATCTTAGAAAAAACAGAAAATCTAGTAAATCAAAAAGACAGCAATAATCTTGAAGATCAAGAACAAAGCTTTACATATGCTCACCCTAACACTCAAAGCGATGACTTATTTTCTATGTTTTCAAATTATAATTATAAAGAAAAAAATAATGAACAAAATGAACAAATTATTGAAGAAAATAACGATAGTCAAAATAAAAATTCCTTTGTAAAACTTTTTGAAAACGAATCAAAAGACGCTGAAATAGAAAAAAATGATAATGAAACAGCAGATGAAAATCTTTTGGAAATAAAAGAAAATATTGAATCGATTAATAAAAGTGATAATAAGAAAGTTTATCATGAACAAGAAGATAATAATTTTGAACAACTTAATCTATTCTCTTTTGTTAACAAAGAACAAAATAATGAAAATGAATTGAAAATAAACAAAAAACACAAAATATTGTTCAAACCACCGATTTTAATGAAGTGATTAATAATTTACAAACTATCCAAAATAACAATATTGAAGATAAAGAAAAAATTTTGGAAGAAAACAAAATTAATTTTAATGATGAAAATATAGATAAAATTGAATTACATTTTGAAAAAAAATTGATTGATGATGATGCTAACAATATTTCATCAAAAACTGCTACTCTACAAAAAAATCAAGAAAACATTTTTGATGAATATATCAGTTCGCGTGCATCTTTAAATAGATTCTCTGATAGCACACAATATGAATTGCCTGAAAAAGACTTTTCAAATTATATTAGTGAAGATACAAATTCAAAAAATAACATCGTAAATTTTGAAAAATCTAGTGAACTTTCTAATTCAAATACTCACTTAAACAATCAAGAGTATGTTTCTGAAAATATTCAAGATAAATTTGGAAATGAAGAAGTAAAAATTTATAATAATTTAGAAAATTCTTCACAGGAAATAAATGAAAATCAGAAAAAAACATTAGATTATAGAGATATATTTGGCGATTTGATGTCAAATCAAGCTGACAATCAGCAAGAAAGTAATTCGAATTTTCAAAATAGTGCATATGTTCAATCAAACACTCAACAAAATGAAGAGCATGATAATTTTGAAGATAAAGATTTAACTCTTGCTAGAGATATTACAATTGATAATAAACTTCTTGATGATCTCCCTAGAAACGAAAATTCATCAACTGATATAAACAGAACTTTAATCTTTGATAAAAAATCAGAAGAAAATCAATCAAATTCTTTTGAAAGTTATGATAATTTTGAATATAACGACAATCCATTTGAAAAATATGATACATATGCTGAACCTGAAAAGACAAATGAATTTGAATATACAAATGAAAAATATTACGATCAGATACACAATGTAAGGACAAAAAATTTGTCTTTTGATAAAAAATTTGCAAATGACAACAATAATTTTTATGTTCCTGATTACGATGTTAAATATTTCAAAAAATATGATAATTCTATGAATTCAAAATATGTTTCGATAAATAAATTGAATTTAATTGCAAGCTCAATAATGTGCATTATAATTTATATTTTGACTACTCTAACAATTATCATAACAGCATCAATTACACAAGTTAAAGGAATTCAAACTGCATTATTTATAATTAGTTATATTGCATCTGTTGTTATTTTGATTTTTGATTTGATCAAATACTTGATAAACAAACACAAAAAAACACAAAATTTAAATTCAAATGAAAGAGTTAATAACATTGCAATTTCAATCATTTTGATAGTACTTTCTGTAACAATAAATATTATTGCAGGACTAAATATCTATAATTTATCAAATTACATAGCAAGTTTCTTTGTGCCTTTGTGGTATTCAATAGTACTTTTAATAAAATTTCCTTTGAAAAAATTTTTAAGTAAATTTGCAAATTTCTATAAGTAATAATATAAATACACTTTACAAAATAATGTTAAATTGATAAAATATTTTATATAAAATATGCATTTTGTGTAAATATTTTATTATCGGAGGTTAATCTTGGCAAAATTTGTTTTAGAAGTTAATGGATTAACAAAAATGTTTAAACAGCGTTGTGCCGTTGATGATGTGTCTTTTGAAATCATTGAAGGTGAAATTTTTGGACTTATAGGTCCAAATGGTGCTGGAAAAACAACAATTATCAGAATGATTACAGGTCTTGCAAAGCCAACTAGTGGTGAGATTTTTATAGATGGTATTTCACTTCAAAAACATTATGAGCAAGCAATTACAAAACTTGGTGGCATCATTGAAAATCCTGATCTCTATCCTTATATGACAGGCATGGAAAATCTGAAGTTTTTTGCAAGTCTTTACCCTGACATAACACAAGAAAAAATTGATGATGTTGTCACTTTGGTTGGAATGGAAAAGCGAATAAATGACAAAGTAAAAAACTACTCTCTTGGTATGAAACAAAGAGTTGGAATTGCTCAAGCACTGCTCCATGATCCAAAAATTCTAATTTTGGACGAGCCAACAAATGGTTTGGATCCAAATGGAATAAGAGATATGAGAAAGTTCCTAATTGGCCTTGCAAGAAAAAAGCATATTTCAATTTTAGTTTCTAGTCACATACTCTCTGAAATGGAACAACTTTGTGACACTGTTGCCATCATTGATGGTGGAAAAATTCTTGAAATAAAAACGCTTGAACAAATAAAAAGAGGTCTTCAAGAAGGTCAAAAAGTTTGTTTGAAAGTTGATTACCCTAACTATGCTGGAAAACTAATAATAATGAAATATAAAGTTCCAGTGAACTTAGCCGGGCAAACTATAATGTTTAATATGGAAGATAACAAAATTCCAGAAGTTACTTCAATGCTTATGAAAGAAGGAATTTCTATCTTTGGAATAAATACAATAACAAAATCACTAGAGGAAGTGTTTACGGAAATGCTTGAAAAACAGCACAACAAAGGTCAAATAAGATAAAAGGAGTTTGAAAATGTTTAGATTATTCAAAGCAGAATTAAAAAAGATATTCTTAAAACCTAGCATTTTTGTTGTAACAGGTTTAATTATTTTAATGCTTGCAGCTTCAATTTTCTTATACTCTCCTAGAATAAAAGACCTGGAATATGTTAAGTATAACTCTACAGGATTGGCTACAGTCAATGATTATTATAATTATTTTGACACAAGCGCTCATTATCAAGCAAAAAACAATATTGATCATTTGCTTGCTAAAGCAGAAAACTACTTAGATTATTATCAATCAAATTCAAATGTTGTTGAAGAATTAAAATCAAGTTGGACAAATGTTAAAGCTTTATATGATGTCACTTCTCAATCTGATTATATTTCTTTGTATAATGCTTTGCAAAGAAGTCCAAGTGATGAAACGGTAAAATCCGACTTAATCAATAAACGGGCTGAACTCAAAACAGCAATTGAAAATTTTTGGTCAAAATATGAAGAATATATTCTTGATGAAAAAATAACATTTCTTGTTACAAGTAATTTAAATGACAAAATAAATGAGCATTTGCTTACTATGACTTCTTACTTCACACAAGCCGAAAGGAATATTGATGATCCAGATGGATTTATCGTAAATAACCTGAAAAATTCCAATCTTTTTGCTAAAGTATTTGAAGATCTTGATCAATTTTTACCTTTTGCACCAAATATTGAATTAGTTAATGAACTATATGATTATGTAAACGAAGCAAAAATAAGAAATGAAGAACAATTGCAAGTAATTATAGATTTTAATAGTGAAAAACAATCAAGCAATAGTGATATTGATATAAATGAATTATTAGGCTATATTACCGATTATTATTTAAATGCGAATTATGCTTATAATATTGTAGTAGATAGTATTAAAATTGACGGATTATCTAAATATACTGCAATAAATATTACAAAATTTAAAGGCTTTACAGATACAAGTATTTATGAATTGCAAGAAAGCAATGCAAAGTATATTTATTTGTTTAACAACCACAAATATCAATATCAATTTGCTGATAGTTTTAGCATAATTCAGCCTTCAAACACACAAATAAGTGGATATGATTATTCTTATTTTGCACTTAGACTTTGCACTTTCTTTATTACAATTTATATTGTTGTTTTGGCAGCTGGAACCATTGCTGGTGAACAATCAAGTGGAACACTAAAACTACTTGCAATTCGACCTTATGGAAGAAATAAGCTGTTAAGTGCAAAAATACTTGCAACAATAACTGTTGGAGCTATTCTGATCTTTGTTTCTGGATTAGCATCACTTGTTGTTGGTGGAATAACTTATGGAATCAAAAGCTTGCCTGTTCTTGCAGTGTTTAACTCAACGGTTGCATTTTCAATCAATCCATTCCTACTCTATTTGATAGCAATGATTACTATGTTTATTGAGATTTTGTTCTACGCTATGATTTCAATATTCATTTCAACAGTATTCAAATCAAATGTCGCTGCAGTATCAATTTCAACACTATTATTCTTCGTATCACTTGTGTTAAATGTTATTGCGATAAACCAACCTTGGATAGGGCTTATTCCATTTGTAAATGTAAATTTATTCAAATATTTTGGTTCAGCATTCCTGTCAAATTCAGGTAAACCAAAGTTATTAGAATCAATTTTAACACCATCTGTGTTTGCTGGTTCAACATTTATATCTTCTATTATCATCTATTCTATATCATTTATTATAATTACGCTTGCCACACATTTGGTATTTAAACGAAGGGATATCAAGTAAGGTAAAATAAAAAGCATACGTATTAAGTATGCTTTTTTTATTTATTTAATTATATTTTAATTATATAATAAAAAACTACCTTAAATTTTTATGTAAAGGTAGTTTAAAACATTGATGAGATTTTTTCACAAACATCATTTGCATCCATATTTGTTGGACAAATAACCATAACAGTTTCATCGCCAAAAGTTGTTCCTAAAACATTTTTTATGTTTAACTTATCTATATAAGAACTAATTGCATTTGCAACACCTTTAAGCGTTTTTATTACGACTAGATTTTGAGCCACTTTTACGCTTATGATGGCTTCTTTGTAAATAAGCATATATTTGCCACTAACTTGTTGTTCCGCATTATCTACATATGCATATTTGTAGCGCTTGTCATCAGTCATAATCTTGATGAGACCAAGTTCTTTAATGTCACGAGATATTGTTGCTTGAGTAATGTCATAATTTAAAGCGCGTAATTCTCTTACCAAATCATCTTGCGTCTCAATTTCTTTTGACTGAATTATTTCCAAAATTTTTGATTGTCTTGAACTTCTTGCCATTAGTTTTCACCTCAATTTTGTCAGTAATGACTAACAATTTTTCATTTTGTATAAATATACATTGATATTTATTCATTTTATACGAAATAATTATACAATACATTTTATAATTATGCAAGCGTTTTTTGTATATTTATGCAAATAAAATTTTATAAATATTTAAAATGATTTATAAGTATAAAATTTATAATTGTAATTATACAGAATAGTTATATATTTATAATTAAAGACAGACTAATGTTACTATAGAAATTTTAAATTATATATATAAAAAAAGCTAAATAATGATTATATTTAGCTTAATATTTATGTGTTATAAATCATTTTTGTTTTTTGAACAAACTAAGAAACTTCCCTACCCCAAAAACGATTTTATTGGACTCATTGATGGCAATAGATTTTCCTATTGCTTTGCCAAGTACTGTTATTCCTGCAATCATTGCACTTATAATTGCACCAATAATTATTTCCCAAATTTGTCCATTTATTGCAATGGTTGCAACTATTGATGCACCTATACTTCCACAAATAATTCCGCAGGCATCTCCAACGATATCACAAAAAAAGCTACTTGTTTTATCTGCATTTTTAAGGAGTTTAATAGTTTCTTTTGCACCCTTAATCTTTTTTGATGCCATTGACATAAATGGTGCAATATCAGCGCTAGCCATTGCAACACCAATCATATCGCAAAACACTGCAATTAAAATAAATATAAATAATGCAGCAATCGAAAGTATTGTAATAAGTATAGATTTTACACTAGATAGTATAAGCTCGCTTAAAATACTAAAACAAAAGGATAACGAAAGTGTTATAAAAAATATTTGTACCCACCATTTAGTTTTTGTTGGCTTTTTTTGATTTGTTTTATTTTCTTTTTCCATATTCTTAAATTAAAAAACACTTGAAAGTAAGATAATATTATAAGTAAACCTTGCACCTTAGGTTCGGTCGGATTTCCCACAAAGCAACTTGCCGTCACCGTGCAAGCAGTTTCCTTTTGATGCCTTGATAACACCGAATAGCCACTTAGAGTACACTATAATCCCTATAATATCTCTTTCAAACAGTCTAGAAGTTTTCCTTGACAAAATGCCCTGCTCTTATCTTTTTTTGCAAACTATCTTTCATACACCAATAGAGTATGCTTCATATGGCCTATATTCAGCACATTTAGATGTGCAATCCGAATAGTTCACTCAAAGCAAGCTACTCTGCACACAGCTTTTTGTTCACCGCAATACAGGTTTAATCCCAATTAGTAACAAATTTAGCTTTATTACCTTTTAGGTCTCCACGAAATTTGGGATGACATTATATGCCATTATAACTTTCCCAAAAATCTTAACTCCCAGCATTCACACCGATTTGGGCAACCAGAGCAAACACAAGGAACTTCAACGATGTGCTCTACGACGCTTTAAATCGCCTTCCAGCAAAACATTTTGACTAGAATACTGCATCTTACTTTTAGTGTTTAATTATTATATCAAATTTTTATTTATAAATCAAGTGCTTAATATTGTTTTGCAAAATATGCCTTATGTTTAGCTTTTTTGCCACATCTAATGCACTTTTGCTCATCATTAGCTTCGCAGATAATAACTCTGCTTTGAATACCTGTTTCAGCTTTCAATTCTTCTTCGCAAGTTTTATCACCACAGTGATATGCCATTGCAACCTTTTTTTGATTGATACAGTTAACCATATCTTCAACTGTGTTAACATCAAAAGAATTATGCCTTACAAAGTCATAAGCTAAATCATACATATTTTGTTGAATGTTATCTAGAAGTTCTTTTATAGAATTTTCTATATCGTTTAATGATAGTGA
Source organism: uncultured Clostridia bacterium (assembly GCA_905235485.1). Taxonomy (GTDB): domain Bacteria; phylum Bacillota; class Clostridia; order Christensenellales; family UBA1242; genus UBA9845. The sequence goes on along the minus strand of CAJOLY010000004.1, from coordinate 60,101 downwards.
AATTTTTTCGTGAGTATCACGCCTAACAGCCATTACTGTGCCATTTTCGATATCTCTTGGCCCAAGTTCAAGCCTTAGTGGAACACCTTTCATTTCCCATTGATTAAACTTCCAACCAGCTGTCTGATTGCTGTCATCAACATATACTCTGATACCTGCTTGTTCTAATCTATATGCAAGTTTTTCAACGTTTTCGAGTACTCCTTCCTTGTGGCATGCAATTGGAACAATCACAGTTTGAATAGGTGCTATTTTTGGTGGAAGCTTGATTCCTCTTTCATCTCCATGAACCATAACAACTGCGCCAATCAGTCTTGTACTTACGCCCCAAGAAGTTGTATAGCCATATTTCCATTCCCCATCTTTATCTAAGAATTTGATGTCTGCTGATTTTGCAAAATTTTGACCAAGATAATGGCTTGTGCCAGCCTGCAGACATTTTCCGTCCCTAAGCACTGCTTCTATTCCATATGTGTCAACTGCTCCAGCAAATTTTTCTCTTTCTGTTTTTCTGCCACTTAAAACCGGAATTGCAAGCAATTCTTTTGCCATTTTTTTGTACACTTCAAGCATTTTAATCGTATTGTCAACAGCATCTTTTTCTGTTGCTTGCACTGTGTGGCCTTCTTGCCATAAAAATTCACTAGTTCTTAAAAATGGGCGAGTTGTTTTTTCCCATCTAACAACATTACACCACTGATTCATAATCATTGGCAAATCTCTATAACTTTTTATCCATTTGCTATACATTTCACCAATTATGGTTTCACTTGTAGGTCTTACAATGAGTTTTTCAGATAGTTCTTGGCCACCAGCATATGTCACAACTGCAACTTCTGGTGCAAAACCTTCAACGTGCTCAGCTTCTTTTTTCAAAAAACTTTCTGGAATAAACATTGGAAAATATGCATTTTTTGAACCAGCTTTTTTAAACTCAATATCTAAATATTCCTTTATATGCTCCCAAATTTCATAGCCATATGGCTTGATAACCATAGTTCCCTTAACTGGGCCATAGTCACACAAATCAGCTTTTGTAATAACATCAGTGTACCATTGAGATAAATCTTCATTTATATCTGTTAGCTCTGCTACAAATTTTTTTTCTTCCATAATTACTCCTAGTCTATTTCTTCCTCATTAAATTTTTCCAAATCTTGCTTGATTTTGTAAACTTTTCCACTTTGCTTTTCAAGATATTCAGCACATTCCTTATATAACTTTTCAGCATTTTCATAAAGTTTTACACTTTCATCAAGTGACAATTTTTGATTTGAAAGTGCTTCTATTATATTACTTAATTCCTCAATATTTTTTTCGTAATCCATTATTCAATTTCCTTCACATTTGCTTTGATTTTGCCATCAGCAAAGTATATATTTAGCTCTTGGCCAATATTAACTTTTTTCGCACTATCAATCGTTTCTATTCCACTTTCAACTTTTGCATAACCTAAATTTAATATGGCTTTTGGATTAAGATTTTTTATTTTTTGCAAAAATATTTCAAGTTGAGTGCTTTTATTATTTATGAAAGTTTGCATAGTAGTGTCAATTTTTGTATATAAATTATCTAGTCTGCTTTTGCCATCATAAATTTTATGATCAATTAAATTATTTATATTTTGCATCAACAAGTTAAGTGTTTTCTTTCTTTCTGTTCCATCTTTTGTGAGAAGTTCCGCTGCTGCTGAGGGCGTTGGTGCTCTAAGATCAGCAACATAATCACAAAGAGTTACGTCTGTTTCGTGACCAACTGCACTGACTATAAATTTTTTGCAGTCATAAACTGCCCTTGCAACAATTTCACTGTTGAAATTTGCCAAATCATCATCACTTCCACCACCACGACCAACAATGATTGCATCAATGTCTGCATATTCGGAAAAAAATTTTATCGCTTTTGCAATTTCAATATCAGCTCCAATTCCTTGCACTTTTATTGGATACAAAATAATGTCTTGCGCAGAGTTTCTTCTTTTTGTTACAGTGATAATATCGTGAATGACTGCACCTGTTTCACTTGTTATTACTCCAATTCTATTGATTTTTGCGGGCATTGATTTTTTGTGAGCAATATCAAAAAGCCCTTCTTTTTCAAGCCTGTCTTTGAGTTCTAAAAATCTTTTAAAGATGTCACCTTCACCAAACAATTTTATATTTGTACAGTTAAAATTAAGCTTTCCACCTTTTGCATAGTACTTTGGCGTACCTGTCACAATAACTTTGTCACCAGGTTTGAAATTAGGAAAACTATTTGCTCCAAATAATACACAATTTAGCAGTGCATTTTCATCTTTAATTGTAAAAAAAGCATTTCCATTTGATATTCCGTAACTTGATATTTCGCCAATTACATCGATATTAAACAAAAGAGTTTCAGCATCAAATATTTGTTTTATGTAGTTTGAAAGAATTGAAACACTAATTGGCTTTCGTTCCATCATTTTCACCTTTATTTATACTAGCAAGAAGTCCATTCACAAAACTGTAACTTTTGTCAGTTGAATACTTTTTTGCAAGTTCCACTGCTTCATTTATTATAACACCACAGGGCAAATTTTCGTCACTGAACAACATTTCATAAACAGCAATTTTAAGTATTGCAAGGTCAACTTTAAAAATTCTTTGCAAAGTATAGTCTTTCAAGTATTTTTCTATTATGCTTTCAATATCAAAATTTTTTTCAATTAGTCCATCATATTCTTTTTTAACAAATTCTTTTTCTTCGTCTGTTAAATTTTCATCTTCTAAATATGCAAAAAGAGAAAGCTCGTTTCTCTCTTTTAAAAATTCAAATTCAAACATTAGTTTAAAGCAATCTTCTCTAGCAAGTCGTCTACTCATATCAATCTACCTTTTGACTGAAATCCACACCCTGAACATGAACATTTATTGTATCAATATTCACATCAATCATAGCTGAGATTCCATTTTTAATATTCTCTTGAACTTTATATGCAATGTCTGGAACACTATAACCTTCCAAAACATTGATGTATACATCAATAACCACTCCGTTTTTTCCATATTGAATTCTAACGCCATTGGTATAATTATTTGAAAAAAGTTTTTTTATTCCACTGCCAAAATTATCGCATAAAGAAGAAACACCTGCGATTTCTTTTGTTGCCAAACTTATAATGGAAAGCAAAATGTTTTTGTTGTAGTTTATTTTGCCTTTGTTTGATTTATTTGAGTACATTTCGTCTTTAAGTTCGTAATTCATAAAACCTCGCTAAATTATTATATCACAAAGTTTTTTTTGTTTCAAACATTTTTATTAGATAAAATAAAAATGAGCGATAATTTTCGCTCAAATTTTATTATTCGACAGGTATTATTTTTATATTGTCAATACTAACATTGGCCTGCTCTTTAACAATTGAAACAATCTGTGCAACTTCACTACTCTTCAAAGCACCCGATTTAACAATAACATTTATTACATTATTTGAGCTTGTAACAATAACGTCTTCAAAGCCTTTTGCTTTGATTAGTCCTTCTGTCACGAGTTCCATTTCCATTGAGGCAACCAAGTTTTGTTTTTTTGCCTCTGCATTTGCCTTTGCTTCAGCGCTACTTGTTGCGCTTGCAATTATTGCATCATAATATGCCATTTCTTCATCTCTTGTTGACTGTCTGTCCGTTCTATATGTTGTAAAAAAATTTCCAGTTACAACATTTTCACTATTTGTTACTGTTGTTGCATTATTGTTTAACACAATATTAAGATATCCTGTCACAACAAGTAAGACAAACATTGTGGCTAAAATCACTATTTTTTTCTTTTTACTCATAACAAATCTCCTTTATTCTCCCACCAAAATATTTATTTGCGAATCATTCAAATTCAAAAGTGTTTGTACTGCATTTAGAATATTAAGCCTAACTGAAGTATTACTTGCTCCACTACTAACCACCACAACACCTTTAATCTTTGGCAAAACTTCCCCAACAATAAGTGGATAACTTTCTCCATTTTGTTCCAAAATTATTGGACTAACTGAAACAGTCGTTGTGCCATTATTTGTTTTTGTTTCATCATTAGAAGCCAAAACAACACTTGCACTGCTGTCGAGTGTAACCATAACCTCAACATTACCAGTACCTTTTATTTTGGAAATTAAATTTTTAAGCTTGTCCTCAATTTCAGTTGCATATTCACTACTCGATGTATATGTAACACTTGATTGAACTGTCGAAGATGAGCTTTTTGTTTTAAATAAATTTATGTCTCCAAATAAAATTATAAGCAATATCAAAACAAAAATAATAGTTATTATTAGTCCTATATGCTTGACCTGTTTTAGCTTTTTTAAAAAGTCCCAATTTTTTAAGAACTTGAAAGCATCCTTCTTTTCTTTTTTTTCTTCACTCATTTATTACAACATCACTCTCCTCCACATTCAAAAAATTTATTGTTACATTTTTGATCTCTGTATACTTATTTATATGCACCAAATTTGTGTTGATAACCATTTTTGAAATGTCAATATAAACTTTTTTAATATCTAAAACATTATTTGACAAATCACACATAATTTCGACCTCAACCTTATCAAAACCGGCATCTTTAAGCTTTACTTTAAGTGTGTTTTCAAGCTCTAATTTCATTTGTTTGGCTGTTGCTTCCAAAAAATCAGAATCTGTTTGTATTGAACTTTGATTATAAAAAACATCTCCAATATCAAAATTACTTTTGAACAACTTTTGAACAGGACTTACAATCACAAAAAGTGCTATTAGTGAAAATGCCCCTTTAATGAATTTATTCATTTCACCTTCAGGCATAATTACATCAACTAAAACACCTAAAAAAACAATCCCTATAATACTTAAAATGTATGAACTTACACCCATTTTTCACCAATATTATTTTATTATTTTATTTTTTTAAAATGCCTACTAATTTGTTCATCAATCTATACTTATCACTTGTAAGCTTTAAATAAGAAACGAAGAAAAATTGTAATTTGACATCAAAATACATTTGAAGTACACATTAAAAGCCCAACACTGATTAGATAAGAGAAAGAAAACGCCAAGATGATACTTGATAACATTGTCAAACTTTTTGCTGTGCTTGAAACGAAATTCGTCACCCTTTTGTCTGCGACGGATTCAATTATTCCAGCGACAAGAGAAAGTCCTAATTTATATAAAACTATTTTGATAAGTGGAGAAATTATTGTCAAAAATAAAATGATTAACCCAGAGTATCCTATTGCATTTTTAATTAGCACACTACTTGCCATAATCAGACTAAACCCATCTGAAATGTAGCCTCCCATAATTGGTACATAGCTTTTTATTGCAAACTTTGTTGCCCTTATAGATATTCCATCATAACTCCCTGCAACAATTCCAGAAATAGCCATAAACCCAGAAAAAATTGTAAAAACAAATCCAATTATGTACTTAAAAGTGCTTTCCAAAAATTTTGTTAATTTGTTAAATTTAACTGATGAAGTCAAATTTCCTATAACACTAAATATCAAAGTAAGTGAAAAAATTGGTAAAACTATTACTGAAAAAATCTGTAACATTATTCCACAAAGAATTGCAAGCAAGGGCTGATAAATGGCCACTGATGATCCCGCTCCCAAACTTGCCATAAGTGTGAGTAATATTGGAAAAGATATTTCCATTTGCGATTTTAATGAATTTAAAGTGTTAGTTGTTATTTTTACAAGTTCAAAAACAGAAGTTAAAACAAGCACAACTACAACTGCATAACAAGCAAAATGAATAATGTCTCCAAGTGGCTTATTCATCGATTTTCCCCTAAATTGCAATAAAATACTACTTAATATTGCAACAGCACATATAAGTGCAAGTATTGGTATAATGCCTGATAGGTTATCCAAAAAAAGCGAAAGGAATAATTTAATTATTTCACCAAAACCAAAACCCTCCTTTCCACTTATAATTTTTTGAAGTTTTTCAAAAAAAGATTCACCATTAAAAATAGTCTTTTCTTTCTCACCCAAGTCTTTTAAAATTTCGTCAAATTGATTGGTGTTCAAATTTTTAATTTGCTCATCAACTTGATCCTGCAAATCAGTAGATATGTCAAGATATGTGGAAGTTTGAATCGTGCTCAAGGTATTTTGTAAGGCAAAAACGTTAGATTTTATTGAATCTTTTGCACAAAAAAAACAAGAGAACATCAACATAAAAACAAAACCAAAAATTATATATTTCTTGCACATTTTTATTCAACCTATGAGATAAAATTTAAAATAATTTCCAGCAAATTTTGAACAATAGGCAAACACATAATAAGTATCAAAATTTTTCCAGCCAGCAATATTTTGTTTGAAACACTTCCAATTCCTGCATCATTACAAATATCACTAGCAAATTCCACCAAGTAACCTACCCCAATAATTTTCAAAATATTTGCAAAAATACCAGCATTAAGGCCTGTCCTGTTTATAATTGACTTGTATTCTTCAAGAACTCCGCCAACAGATTGCAAAATCAAAGATAAAATAATAATAGATCCAGAAATAACTGCAAAAATAGCAAGTTCAGGCTTTATCTGTTTTAAAACAATTGAACAAACTGCTGTAATAATTCCAATTGCGATAACTTTAACTATATCCATACAAACCTACAAAGAAAATAAACTTTTCACAGTGTCAAAAAGTTGGCTAATCAAATTAACAACCATAACAAGCACTACAATTAGTCCTGCAAGTGTTGTTAAAGTGCTGATTTCCTCTTTTCCACAATATTTTAACACCTGATTTACAACACTTGTTAAAATTCCTACTGCTGCTATCTTTAAAATTATTTCTATTCCCATTTTCAACCCCTTTGTATAGTACATATACTACTATGCATAGTACTATGCAATAGTTATAATTAACTACTATGCAAACTATATCAGTACTATGCAAACTAGTAAACCTATCAAAACACCCATTTTTTTGCAAAATGGCATCATTTTATCTGCTCTATCTTTTTCTTTTGAAAGAACTGATTGAAAGTGATTGATGTAATACTCAAGTCTTTCTATTTGCTCTATATATCCTAGTTGCCCAAGCTCGAAAAACATTTGAGATATTATATTTACTTCTTCATCTTTAATTGTTATATATTTATTTATTGTATGTTTAATGTCATCAATTGAAATTTCTTTATTTGATTTATATAATTCTTTTATATCATTTTTAACATTTTCAAATTTTGATGAAAAATTATATTTTGATAGAAGTGATATTATATCTGTTTTTAAAAAAGAAATTTCAGCTTTAATATTTTTTGTAAAATCTAATGCATCTTTATAAAATTTTGTTTTTGATTCAAATACTTTTGCTGTTTGAAATCCCAAAAAACCTGAGGCACCAAAAAGAGCTATAAGTAAAATAATTTTAATCATATATACCTCAAAATTGGTCTTAAAAATTCATCATAAACGTTATCAATTGTTCCTTTTCCATTGATTCCGGATATCACAGCAAAGCGTTTAAAAGCTCTGGACTTAATTAAATTTTCAAACTCATATTTTTTTTGAAATTCAAAAATATCCTTGCTATGCACACTAGCAATTATGGAAACACCTGAATTCATAGCATATTCGATTGCTTTTATATCATTAGTGCTGCCTATTTCGTCTACAATAACAACATTTGGTGACATACTCCTTATGCCGTTTGTTATATTAAAATCTTTTTTTCCACCGCATATAATGTCTGTACTTGTTCCAACATTAAGGGATGGCACACCATTCACACTACTCGAAATTTCTAACCTTTCATCAAGAAGCAATATGTTTATATCACGTCTAACTTTGTTGATTTGTACACATAAATCCCTAAGAATTGTTGTTTTTCCAACGCCAGGTGAGCCAATAATAAGTGTACTGAGAACTTGTCCCGCATCATCAAATATAAGTTTTGAAATCTTATATGATGAGCCAACAATTTGATGAGGAATCCTTATATTTAATGATGAAATATTTTTTACAGTTAATATTTTATCTTCTTGCATAACTACTGTGCCTGTGATTCCTATTCTTATGCCATCGCCAACTGACAAAAAACCTTCTTTTAGCTCATCATTAACAGCATAAACTGAGTAATTGCTTGCTTTTGAAATAATGTATTTAAGTATTTCATTTGTGCAAATGATTGCATCATTTTCATTACATACTCCGTTAGCACCCAAAAAATAATATGTATTTTTGTAGTTCACGGTTATTGGCATTGAAAGTCTGAGCCTCAGTTCACATAGGTCATCAAATTTTAAAAAACTAATAGACTTATTCAAAAAATCTGGCAATATATCTTTTAACACAAAAACTCCTCTATATATTCTATTTTTTAAGCATGAAAAAAATGCCCTTTTTGAGCATTTTGTTTCACTAATAGTCTTAAACTCTTTCAAGATATGTTCCAGTTCTTGTATCAACTTTAACAGTATCTTCTTGTCCTACAAAAAGTGGCACTTTGATTTCCAGACCTGTTTCAAGTTTTGCAGATTTCATTGCTGATTTTGAAGTATCACCTTGAACAGCTGGCTCAGTTTCAACCACTTTAAGATTTACAAAAAGTGGTGGTTCAACTGCAATAACTTTTCCATCAACTCTTTGAATTGTTGCTGGTGTATTTTCAAGAACATATTTCATTGCATCGCCAACTTCTTCTTTTGAAATAGGCAATTGATCATAAGTTTCCATATCCATAAAGTAATACAAATCATTGTCATTATAGAGATAAGTCATTTCCCTTCTTTCAATTTGGCAAATTTCAACATTTTCATTTGTTTTGAAATTTCTTTCAAGTACTGCACCTGTTTCAACATTTTTTATTCTAGCACGAATAAAAGCAGCAAGTCTTGGTTGGCAAACGTGTTGCCATTCAACAGCTGTATAAATCTTTCCATCGTATTTGAATGTCATTCCTAATTTAATATCACCTGTTTGCATTTTTAATTTCCCCCTATAGATTCATAAATATTTTTTAGTTTTATAGCATCTTCCATCATTGTGCCTTTGCTTTCTGAAATGATGGTTGGTTCAAGTCCCATTTCCTTCAATACCACGGCAAGTGGCTCAAATTCAGGGCCATAGATTGTGTCATCAAGGGTTAGATGCTTAACTTCTCCCTTTGATGTATATTCAATTTTAGAAAAATGAATATGTAAATTTTTTGCTTTGAACTCACCAAGTTCATTATATACCAAATCTAGAATTTTTCGATAGTCGTCTACAGTTTTTAATGTACCGCCTGTCACTGCATTGATATGTCCAAAATCTAGTGTTGGAATAAGACATTTGTCAAATTTGCACATTTCAACAATTTCTTCAACACTTCCAAGTTGCTGACTTTTTCCCATTGTTTCAGGACATATAAACAAATGTCCATACCCAGCAGAATATATGCTTTCAAGAAGTTTATCCATTCTAGACAGTAGCCTATTGAAGGCAACATTTCGTGGTTCCTTTCCACAACTTCCAGGATGAAACACACATTGAGTCCCTTTGAAATCTTGCAAATATGAAAGGCTTGTTGTTAAATAATTGATGTTTTTCTCAAAGACATCGTCGCTAGGATTTGCCAAATTTATGTAATATGGTGCATGTACACTAACCAAAACTTCATTTTTTTCAGCTTCATCACCTAAAAATTTTGCCTTGTCGTGACTCATATTAAACATTCTTCCAAAAGAATATTCATATGCAAGTAAACCGTGCTCTTTGCACCATTTTGGTGCTTCAAAGCTTGTTTTTCCACCATCATCATAAAATATTTGACTGTTTCCAGAAGGGCCAAATCTAATCATTTTTCTCCCTCAAATTTGTTGTGATTTTTAGTTTGCTATCTTCTATATTACCAAGTCCAATGAGTTCACCTTTGCAATACACAACACAGCAATCTAAATTTTTAATTTCCGTGCAAATTTCACATCCATTAGTTATTTTATCATATAATTCATCTAAAACAAACACATTTTGCCTATCTTTTAAAATATTTTTGAGTGGCATTATGCTATCTGTTGAGACCGTATCAATCAATATTGAATTTTCTATTTCAAAACTACCGCTTTGAGTCCTAATTATTGCACCAACATAAGCAACAGTATTCAATAGTTTTGCCATATCACGAGCAATGCTCCTCACATAAGTTCCACTAGAACACTTGATTTGAAATAAAAAAGTGTTTTTTGCGATTTGCTCTATTATGTCAATGCTAAATATTTCTACTTCTTTTGGCTTAAGTTCAAACTCAGAGCCGTTTCTTGCTAGGTCATATGCCCGCTTTCCATCAATTTTTTTTGCAGAATAATTTGGAGGAATCTGACTTTGTTTTCCTAAAAGTTTTGGAATAACATCAAAAATTTCGCTTTTTTCGATGTTTTTTTCATCTTTTTTGATTGTTTTTCCGTCGCTATCAATTGTGTCAGTCTCTTTTCCAAAAACAAAAATAGTTCTGTACGTTTTATCTTTTTTGAGATAATAGTCAAAAAGTTTTGTTGCCTTGTTTATGCAGATCGGAAGAACACCTGATGCACTTGGGTCTAGCGTACCCAAATGTCCAATTTTGTTTGGATGCAATAACTTTTTGATTTTTGACAAAACTGCATTGCTTGTCATTCCAGCTGGCTTTAAAATATTGATTATTCCACTATTCATTCCGGTTAAGTTCCTTTTTGCATTCTTCTAATAGTTTATTTTTTGCAATTTTATATGGAACAAAAATCCTGCATCCCGATGCTCGCAAATGTCCTCCACCGCCAAAAGCCTTGCAAATTCGCTGTGCACTATAATTTCGCGAACGAACTGAAACTAGATTTTCCTTATATTTATTTTCAGTCAAAAGTACTGCAATTTCAACGCCATCAATACTATTTATTTGGTCAATAATCCTATATGTGCAAGTTGAATCTGCTTGTGCAGTTTCAAGCATCTTTTTTGTAATTCCAACAAACGCAATTTTTCCATTTTCATAAAATTCAGTATTTGATAGAGCAAGTCTTTGAATATCAAATTCATTCATTTTTATATGATTAAACAAATTATAGTTCAAAGTTTCAAGGTCAGCACCAAATTTCACTAATTCACCCGCTGCAATAAAGCTTGAATATGTTGTGTTTGAATGAGAAAATCTACCTGTGTCTGTTGCTATTCCTGAATATAAACAAGTTGCCACATCAGGAGTTATATTTATTTTTGCTTCTTTGAACAAATTAAATATCAATTCACATGCACTGCTTATCTTTGTGTTAACAATATTCTGTGTTCCAAAAAAATCATTATCTAAATGGTGATCAATATTGATTGAGATTTTTGCTTTGAAAAATTCTACTTCAAATTGACCAAATCGTTTTGTGTTTGGACAATCAACTGCAATTGCTAAGTCATAACTATCTAGTGATTCTTTATTTGCGACCTCGTCGATTCCCATAAAATAATAATTTTCACTTATTGGCCTTTGAATAAAAACACAACATTTTTTGCCTAAGCTATCAATATATTTTTTGAAAGCCATAGCACTTCCGACTGCATCACCATCACAGTTTATATGAGCAAATATTGCAATTGTCTCGCTTGATTTTATCAAATCAAATATATTTTCCATCAATTTTCCTCATTTTTATGCAAATTTGCGATGATTCTATCAATATTTGCTCCATATTCCGCACTATTGTCAAGTTCAAAAGTAAGTTCAGGAACTACTCTCAAATTAATTTTTCTTGCAAGTTCTCGTCTTAAATATGGTGTTGCATTTTTAACTGCAAAAAACTTTTTTTCTTTTTCTGTGTCTGGAAAAATGCTGATCAATACTTTACAATGTTTTAAATCCTTTGAAGTGTGGCATGAAATAACACTAACCATAACGCCTTCAAGTTCTTTTGCATTCATATTATACGTTAAAGTATCAGCAAGTGCTGTTTGAATTTCACTATCAATTCTGCCCAATCTGTTGCTATTTGTCATAACATCACCTGCTCTGTAACATACACTTCAAATTGATCAAGTTCTTGAATATCATTAAAGTCTTTAAGTTTAATTCCACATTCAAAGCCTTTTCCAACAGATTTAACTTCATCTTTTTGCACTCTTAAAGTTTCAATTGGTGCTTCAGCAATATCTTTTCCGTTTCTAATGATATGCACCTTTGCATCTCTTTTAACTTTTCCATCCACAACATAGCATCCTGCAATTGTACCAAGACTTGAAACTTTGAATAATTGTCTAACTTCAACAGTTCCAATTCTAACATCGGCAAATTTTGGAGCCATAAGACTTTTTAGTGCTCTTTCAACATTTTCTATACATTCATAAATAATGCTGTAATTTTCAATATCAACTTTATCTTGTTTTGCAAGGTTTTCGGCTTTGTCTTCAGTTCTAACATTAAATCCTATAATCTTTGCACTTGAAGCTTCAGCAAGCAGAACATCACTTTCTGTGATATTTCCAACGCCTGAATTAACAACAACAACTTTTGCTTCTTCATTTCTAAGTACTTCTAAGCTTGCTTTTAAAGCTTCTGCACTACCTTGAACATCTGCTTTTATGATAATGTTGAGATGTTTAAGATTTCCTTCCTTAACTTTGTTAAAGAAATCATCCACGCTTACTGCAGATTGAGATTGTATTTTAGATAGCTTGATTTTGTTCTTTCTTTCAGCAATAATTTCAGCTTTCATCTTTTCATCAACAACCATCAATCGATCACCACTTTGTGGCACGGCATCAAGACCTAGTATTTGAACTGGCATTGATGGCGTGGCTTCCTTAACATTTTTGCCTTTTTCATCCATCATTGCTCGAATTCTACCAAAAGCGATACCGGCAACAACAGTATCACCAACTCTTAATGTTCCATTTTGAACAAGAATTGATGCCACTGGGCCTTTACCTTTATCGAGTCTTGACTCAATAACAGTTCCTATTGCAGTTCGTGAAGGATTTGCTTTCAAATCTTGAACATCTGCAACCAAAAGAACCATTTCAAGAAGTTTGTCAATATTTTTGTTTTGCTTTGCGGAAATTGGCACACAAATTGTATCTCCGCCCCATTCTTCTGGCAAAATTCCATGATCAGCTAGTTCTTTCATTACTCTATCAATGTTCGCTTCTGGCTTGTCAACTTTGTTGATAGCAACAATCATAGGTACCTTTGCTGCCTTTATATCTTCAATTGCTTCAATTGTTTGAGGCATTATGCCATCATCAGCTGCAACAACCAAAATTGCAATATCTGTTATTTGTGCACCTCTTTCACGCATAGCAGTGAATGCAGCGTGCCCTGGTGTATCAATAAATGTGATAACCCTATCATTGATTTTTGTAGTTGACGCACCAATACTTTGGGTAATTCCTCCAGCCTCACCAGAAACGACATTTGTTTTTCTAATGGCATCCAAAAGTGAAGTTTTTCCATGGTCAACGTGACCCATAACGGTGACAATTGGTGGTCGTTTTACAAGCAAACTCGGATCATCATCAATTGCACTTTCAAGTTTTGTTTGAAATTTTTCTTCTGCTGTAGCTTCAATTTTCTTTTCAAGCTTTACACCAAATTCGTTACTAACAAGTTCAGCTGTTTCAAAATCAATAGTGCTATTTATTGTAGCCATCATTCCTAAAATAAATAATTTTTTTACGATTTCTGGAACTGCAACGCCGATTTGTTCACTTAAAATTTTAACTGTTAAATTCTCTGTTTTGATAACAGCATTTTCAATTTTAACAGTTTCAATAGGTTTTGAGTCTTTCTTTTTTGTTTTAATTTTTCTGCTAACTACATCGCTATCATCATCAACATTCGCACCAGTCCAGCGCATTTGAGCTTTTTTGCTCATTTGCTTTCTTTCTTGAACTTCGTGTGTTTTCTTTTTATTTCCAAAATTTCTATCATTGCTTTTGAGTGCATTTAGATCAATGTCAACCTCTGCTGTTCCAAGTCTACTTAGTGGTTTAGGTCCAAAAGGTTTGTTTCCAAAAGGTTTTTGCGGATTTTTGCCAGCAAAAGATTTTTCACCATATGGTTTTTTTCCTCCAAAGCTTGCACTTCCAACTCTTGAGCCCTGTGGCTTTTGGTTGCTTTTTCCAAAACTTCCAGCAAACAACTTGTTAGGATCCCTTGTGTCAACTCCCTTAGATGGTAAAACAGCAGTAGTTTTTTTTGCTGCTTTTTCTGTTTCTCTAAATTCAACGGGTTTACCTGTGATTTTTGAAATCTTTTCTCTAACATTTTTGCAAATTTGATTTATAACCAATCTTGCTTGTTTGATCTCATCAACAGCATTTAACTCATCCTTTGCAAAAAAGATATCAACAAGCTTTTTAAGATTACTAGTTGCACTAACTTTATTATTCTTTTTTGTTTCTGTAGTTTCTTTACTCAAAGTGTTTCTCCTAAATTGAATTTTTTAAATTTTCATAAAAGCTATCATTAGTATTTGTTTTAAATGCTCTTGAAATAGCTTTGTTCTTTTTTAAGTTTGAAATACATTTTTCATTTTTACAAACATAAATCGCCCTAGAATTATATGCTTTTTCGTTATCAACAATAATTTCATTATTTGATATTGACAATCTTATTAAATCATCTTTTTCGTGTCTTTCTCTGCACGAAACACACATTCTAACTGGTTTATGCATAATGTTTTATTCTCCATCATCATTAAACATGTCATCGAGATTAACTGTTAAATCAGTGTCTGGAATTTCATTATTTTTATTAGTTGTGGCATTAGCTTCAAGTGCTGCAGAATGACTTTTTACATCAATTCGTGTGTGGGTAAGTCTTGCAGCAAGTCTAACATTTTGGCCACTTTTTCCAATAGCAAGTGAAAGTTTGTCATCAGGCACAATTGCAAGTGCTTGACCTTCGCCAATCATTGTAACACTTTCGACTGGTGCTGGGCTCAAAGATCTGCCAATATATTCAGTCAAATCATCACAATATTCTATTATATCAATTTTTTCACCATTAAGTTCCGTGATGATTGTGTTTATTCTAATTCCCTTATCTCCAACGCATGCACCAATTGGGTCAACATTTGGATTACTTGTTGAAACAGCTATTTTTGTTCTGTAACCAGCTTCTCTTGAAATTGAATTGATAACAACTTCACCATTTGCAATTTCTGGAATTTCAAGTTCAAACAATTTTTTGATAAAACCTGTATTTCCACGAGATACTTGAAGCATCGGTCCTTTTACGCCCTCTTTAATTTTTTTAACATAGACCTTAAGTCTTTGATTAACATAATATCTTTCACCTGGAATTTGATCAGACTTTCCCATAACAGCTTCAATTTGATTTGTGCCTAATTCAACAAATACATTTTCTCCGTCAATACGATTAACCACTGTTGTAACTAGTTCGTCTTCCTTTTCACTTATTTCGCTTATTGTCTGGTTTCTCTCAACTTCTCTAAGTTTTTGCATCACAACTTGTTTTGCTGTTTGGACTGCAATACGACCAAAATCCTTAGGATTTTCTTCTTGTTGAACGAGATCTCCAACCTTGTAACTCTTTTTTATGAGTTTTGCATCGCTGAGCAAAATTTGCTTGTCTGGATCAACGAATTCTTCTTCGTTTTCAACAACTGTTTTATAACTAAAAACTTCAATTTTACATTTGTCTGGATTTAGTTTTACAAAAGCACTTTTTGCTTCACCATAATTTCTTTTATAAGCAGAAGTGAGTGCTGTTTCTAAAGCTTCAATAAACACTTCCTTTTTAACTTTTCTTAAACTTTCTAAATCTTCCAATGCCTGAAAAAAATCTTTACTAACCATATTTATTCTCCTTAAAATTCAATAACAGGGGTGCAATTTGCAATTTCATCAAACCTATATGTTTGCTTTTCCCCATCGACTTCTACTGTGAATGTATCTTGAGCAAAATCAATCAAAGTTCCAGTCACAATTTTTTTACCATTAACTGCTGCATAAAACTTAACATCAACCTTTGCCCCTAAATTTCTCCTTGCATCAGCCTCAGTTTTTATAGGCCTATCAAGCCCGAGTGATGAAACAACAAGTGAATATCCTTCATCATTTGTTGGATTGAGTTCATCAAGTGGCATATCAACTGCTTTTGAAACTTTTTCACAATCATCAAGTGAAATACCCTTATTTGAATAAATAAACAAAGTAAGTTCCATTCCTGAATGCCCTTTTGCATACTTAACTTCAACAAGTTCATAACCTAAATTTTTTATAATTGGTTCACAAAGTTCTGTGACCTGTTCTGATACACTTTTTTTTGCCATTTTACTCCTATTCAACAACTAAGAGCGATTTTCATCGCTCTTAGTAATCGTAATCTACTTTTTTATTATATCATATATAATGTGTGATTGCAACAATTTAAATAAACTTTTTAATAATATTTTTCAACAAGCTTAATAAATAATTTTGCAGTAGCTAGCGCATCATTTGTTGCTCTGTGAGCATCAATAAGTTGAACATTCATTGCATTGCAAACAGTGCTGAGCTTGTAATTGTTTAAGCCTTTTAATTTATCTTTTGCAATATTAAAAACATCATCTCTTTTGTTTTCAAAATTATAAAATTGTTTTCTTGCCTCTTTGTCAATAAATAAATCATCAAAACCAATATTATTATAACCAACGATTGTAGAACCATAGCAGAATTTGTAAAAATCAGGTAATGCCATTTCTATTGTTGGTGAATTTTCAACCAACGCATTTGTTATTCTATTAACTTTTGATGCTTCTTCTGGAATTTCACATTCAGGATTTACAAAAGTGCAAAACTTTTCCACAATTCTTCCATCAACAATTTTAAATGCACCAATATCTATAATTTTGCAGTTTTCGGGGCTAATTCCTGTTGTTTCTAAATCATAAACAACAAATGAATTTTCAAGTAAATACTTTTTGTCTGTTTTTTTATCTTCAAAGAACAAATTTATTTGCTCGGTAAATTCATATGGTTCCGGCTTTATGTATCGATAATTTGTTGGACACTTTCTCCAAACTTTTTTTGGTGGAACAAATGTACATTTTGCTAGACTTGAAACCCTAACACTTTTTCTTCCATTGTATTCATCAATTTTTCCATAAACAGCAATAGTAGAATCAATTTCCAATTCTTGTATGACAACATTTTTCGGAAAAAACCAAGTGCATCTTGTCGACTGATTATCATATTCAAGTTCAAATGTCATATATTTTCTAGGTTCTTTGTTTGTTTCTTCACCTTCTTTTTGTCTCATTTCACGAATAGAACAATTTTTTACATTTCCAACAACACATATATCATTTTCATCACCAAAACTACCTGCAATAAATGCTTTTTTAAAATCGTATTCGCCATATATAGCTTCAACATTTTGCAATTCAACAATTTTTGAATGTTTCATTTCTTCAAAAATTAAATTATCTTCCAAAATTTTATCCTTTCTGCTTGATAAAATATCGACATTTTGATTTTGAATATTTTGAAAATTGCATTCGATTTTATAATTCAAGTCTGTCAATATTTTTTGCTCTATAGTTTCGCAAATTTGAGAAATCAGATTCTCATTGATTGAGCCATCTTGATATGGAATTGATACTAATGTGTTTTCGCCAACAAAATCAATTTTAATACTTTGAAACTCAATATTTGAAAGTTCATCAATATTTGAAACTGCATCTATAATATGCTGTTTTAAGTCAGTTATTGTTAAAGAATTTGATTTGAACTTAATATCAACTTTATCAACGTAATTTTTTAGATATTTTTTGCATAGTACTCGTAATTCTTCAAGGTTTTCCTGGCCTTTTTCGTTTTTATTACTATACATAAATTCGAGTTGCATAGTACCAGTTTTCTTATTTAATATACCTCCAAAAAACAACAAATTTGAATATTTGTTGTTTGTTTCTTTATTGATAAAATCTATTATTTTATCCATTGTAAACTCCTAGATATCAAAAGAATAGCAAATGATAAATATCTGCGATAATAACTAGTCCCATCAACACAATAAAGCCAATGTTGTGTATTGCGTTTTCGACTTTTGGATTTATAGGTTTTTTTCTTATCCATTCGATAGTTGTAAATACAATTTTGCTACCATCAAGTGCAGGTATTGGAAGTAAATTAAATACTCCTAAATTTACGGCAATTAGTGGAAGCAAAATAAAGAAGCTTGCAAAATTATTTTGTGTGTATGTTGCCATTGTTGTGATTGTTGTGATTGGTCCACCAACAGCAGAAAGACCAAGTTGACCAGTTATAAGTTGCCATAGCGATTCAAGAACTTTGTACGCAAGCCCAAATGTGAAAGGCACTGCTCTAATAAGTGCTTCGCCAAAACTAAACTTGTAAGCTTCACTTGTTATGCCAACAACTTTGCTTGCATTTTTTCCAACGCCATAATCAAAAAGCTCAACTTCAACATCGTGCCATTTTCCATCTCTTTTGATTGAAAGTGTGGCAGTGTTGCCTTCTGAATTTTGGAGTAAACTTTGAAGTGTGTTGTTGTGAGTAAAGTCAACACTAGTTCCATTTACTTTCCAAATAACATCACCCTCTTGAAGCCCTGTATTGGCCTTAAATTCTACATTAACAGTTGCAATATAATATGAATTGCCACGATAATACTTAACTTGATAACTGCTTGCTTGAGCGTTTACGCTTTCTGAATATTCTTTTATTGAATACGAAAGATATTCAGGTGCAGAATATTCAACAGAAACTCCATTGATATCGACAATTTTATCTGTTGATTGCCACTCACTTACACTAGAGCTAATCACAACTGGAATTGAATCCACAGTGTAAACTTTTGGAATATCGTAGCCTGTTGAACAAAGCAATATAATTGAAAAAATGATCCCTGATAATATGTTAAAAAATCCACCAAAAAATAAAACAATTATTCTTTTCCAAGGTGCCATTTTGTTGAATGCACCTTTAACTTCACTTTCTCCTTCTTCACCTTCAAAAGCACAATATCCGCCAAGTGGAATAAGTCTAATACTAAAAACTTCACCAGTTTTTTTTGAAGTGTGCGAAAATAAGCTTTTTCCAAATCCAATTGAAAATTCATTTATTTTAAAATGCAAAATTTTGCCTGCAATATAATGGCCAAACTCGTGAATTGTGACCATAACTAGCAAAATCATCAATGCAAGTAAAAGATATAAAATATACAAATTTAGCCTCCTATATTTAGTTTATAGAAATATTTTATCCATTATGAATTAAATTTTACACAAAATATATCAAAACAAAAATTAAAGCGAAAATTACATTGAAGGACATTCCATCAACTCTGTCCATAAAGCCGCCATGACCTGGGAAAATGTTACTAAAATCTTTAAGACCGTTTTTGCGTTTTATAAGAGATGCAAATATATCTCCACATTGTGTGTAAATCGATGCAAAAATACCAAATAAAACAAAACCAACAATTCCTAAATTGTGAGATTTTAACATAGTTGCATATTGAGTTATTCCAAAGAATATTGCATATAAAATCAAACTGAACGCAACTGATGCAAGCACTCCACCAATAGCACCACTAATAGTTTTTTTAGGACTGATTTTTGGACATAATTTTTTGCCACCAATTCCACTGCCAATTAAATATGCACCAGTATCGGTAACTATCGTTGTAACAAATATCATAATTAAAACAAACAGTTCAAGATTTCCTGAAATTTCTGCAAAATAAGAAAAATCCCTTAAATGATTAACAACAAACAAAATTGACAAAACAAAAGCTGGATAAATCATCAAAAATAAATTTCTAAGGCTTTTTTTTATGGCATAATTATTTTTTGTGCCAATAAAACTATTGTCAACCATTTCTTTGTTAATTTTATTTTTTTGAAATAAATTTAATAAATAGGTTATCAAAAATAATAATCCAGCTAGTCCAATAATTATTGCAAAATATATAAATAAGTTCAATTCTTGATAAACGCATAGCACCAAACTTAAGTAACATAATACTGGATAACATAAAACAAAATATATATCATTTAGTTTTCCATTTTGTTTGAATGCTCTGCAAACTTCATATGTTGATGCAAGAACAATGAGTCCAACAAAAGCATCAAAAAAGTATGCACTCACAAATCTAAGCGCAAAAAAACCCACTGTAATTGCAATTATAACAATACCTGTAAGCAATCTCTTTAGCATGTCACTCCTTTATTGCACCAAAGCGTCTATTTCTCTTTTGAAAATTACAAATAGCTTTTTCAAGCTCTCTTTGATCAAAATCAGGCCAATAAGTATCTGTGAAATAAAACTCACTATATGCCATTTGATATAGCATAAAGTTGCTTATTCTTTTTTCTCCACTTGTTCTAACAATCAAATCAGGATCAGAAAAATCACAACTAAACAAATACTTTGAAAATTCTTCTTCTGTCACACACTTTTTGCCTTCTTGAAGCAATTTATTTGTTGCTGTGATTATATCGAGCCTTCCACCATAATTTATGCAAAGACCAATTTTCATTTTTGTGCAATTTTTTGTTTTTTCTTCAATTTCTTCAACCTTTTCCATTATATCACTAGGAATTTTTGATCTTTCACCAAGCAATACTAATCTGAAATCCCTTTTTAAGTAATTATCGGCCTCTTTATTAATAAACTTTCTAAATAATTCAAAAAGACCATCAACTTCTTTTTTGGGTCTGTTCCAATTTTCTGTTGAAAAACAATAAAATAAAACTTCCTTTATCCCAAGTTTCTCTGCATTATCTATAGTAAGTTTAACAGCATCTATTCCAGCACTGTGTCCCATCATCCTTGGCATACCACGTTTTTTTGCCCATCTTCCATTACCATCAACAATAAAAGCCACACAGTTAGGCAACGTTGACATATCAATTTTTTGTTTTCTTGAAAATAATCCCATACAAACTCCTAAATATTTAGCAAAAATTTATCGGTCACAATTTCAACATAATCATTTTTTTGTGAAATCTTAACGACTAAAATAGTATCATAATTCTTTTGTATATCGCTATTTTCAACAACTTTATATTTTATTGAAAATTTGTTTAACTCATTTTTTACGTAATCAAGAGGAAATCCTATATAATCTTGTAGTTTCATTATACTGACATTATTTCCTTTTCTTTTTCAGCAAACATTTCATCAAGATTTTTTGTTGCATTGTCAAGAATTTTTTGAACCTCTTTTTCAGCATTTTTTTGAGAGTCTTCAGTCAATATATTTTCTTTTTTCATTTCTTTTATCGCATCCATAGCATCTCTTCTTTCATTTCGCATACTAACTTTTGCTTCTTCAAGTAGCGCTTTTGCTTGCTTCACAAGTTCCTTTCTTCTTTCTTCTGTTGGAACTGGAAATGTGAGCCTTATTGACTTTCCATCATCACTTGGAGCCAAACCTAAATTAGCTTCATTTATAGCCTTTAAAACATCTTTAAAAGCACTCATATCCCAAACGTTTATGAGAAGACATCTTGGATCAGGAACAGTAATATTTGCCATTTGATTAAGTGGTGTCATTGATCCATAATAATTAACAAGCACACGATCAAGTATCTTTGGATTTGCTCTCCCTGCCCTAATTGTTGCATATTCATTTGCAAGATGCTCCTCTGCTTTGTTTAAGCCATTTTTTAACTCTTGATATAATTCGTTTTCTGTTTCAAACATAACATTCTCCTTTACACCTTTATATTTTATTATGTTTTTAAAAAAAATGCAATTGTTTTATTTATATTATACTTAAATATAAATAAAAAAAGAACAAAAAACATATTGCACAAGCAATATGTTTAATTTTTACTTTTTAATTTGACTCATAACTTCATTTGCGAAATCATCGTGTCTTTTTTCTAAGCCCTCACCCATTTCATAGCGAACAAATCTTCTAACATTGATTTTTTCACCAATCTTTGCAACTGCTTCATTAACAATATCCAAAACTTTTTTTGATGGATCTTTGATGAAATTTTGTTCAAGCAAACAAATTTCGCCGTATAATTTATTTACTCCACCTTCAACAATTCTATCAATAATTTTTTCAGGTTTACCTTCATTGATTGCTTCAGCCCTCAAAATTTCTTTTTCTTTTTCAACTCTTGCTAAAGTTACATCTTCACGAGAAACAACTTCTGGTGCTGATGCCGCAATTTGAAGTCCTAAATCTTTCACTAAATCCATAAAAGCATCGCTTCTTGCAACAAAGTCAGTTTCACAATTTACTTCAAGGAGAACGCCGATTTTTCCACCCATATGAATATATGAATGAACTACGCCTTCAGCTGCGATTCTATTTGCTTTTTTTGCTGCTTTTGCAACTCCAAGTTCCCTCAAAATGTCGCAAGCTTTGTCTAAATCGCCTTCTGCTTTTATCAAAGCATTTTTGCAATCCATTATGCCTGCACCTGTTCTTTCTCTCAACATTTTTATTTGTTCTGTAGTAACAACAACTGCCATAATATTTCTCCTTATTCTGCCTTATCCTCAGCTGGTTTTTCTTCAGCTGGTTTTTCTTCTACTTTTTCTGCATTCTCTTCTGTTTTTTCAGCTTTTTTTGCTGGTTTTCTTGTTTTCTTTTTTGCAGGTTTTTCTTCAACATCTTCTGCTTTTTCATCAAGCATTGGTTCAGCTTTCAAAGCATCTTCCATGTTAATATTTTCTTCTTCAACTTCTGCTTTAACTTCGCCATTTGCTTCAGCCTCTGCTTGCTTTCTAGCAGCAAGGCCTTCTTCGCCTTCCTTTGCTTCAATAACTGCATCTGCTATTGCACTTGTGATGAGCTTTACTGACCTAATTGCATCGTCATTTCCTGGAATAACAACATCAACCATATCTGGATTGCAATTTGTGTCAATGAGACCAATAACTGGAATACCCAAAAGTTTTGCTTCCTTAACACAAATTTCTTCTTTTTTGCTGTCAACAACAAAAATAAGTCCTGGAAGTTTTGTCATATCCTTGATTCCACCAAGGAATTTTTGGAGCTTTTCTTGCTCATTTTTAAGAATTGCAACTTCTTTTTTTGGCAAGAAATCAAATTCACCTGTTTTTTCCATTTGTTCAAGTTTGTTGAGTCTATCAATTCTTGAACGAATTGTTTTGAAATTTGTGAGTGTACCACCAAGCCAACGACTGTTGATATAATATTCACCACATCTTTCAGCTTCTTCTTTCACAGCATCTTGTGCTTGTTTTTTTGTACCTACAAACAAAACTCTTTTTCCGTCTTTAACAGCATCACGAACATAAGCGTATGCAATATCAACAAGTTCAGATGTTTGTTCAAGGTTTATGACATGAATATCATTACGGCTTGTGTAGATATATCTTGCCATTTTTGGATTCCACTTTCTTGTTTGATGACCAAAGTGAACTCCAGCTTCTAATAATTGTTTCATTGAAATAACTGACATAAAAAAATCCTCCTCGTTTAGTCCTCCCAAATGCTTTAAAATCTCTGCTAACAACCACATTGTGGCAACGGTCGCAAATATGCATAAGGTGTGTATTTTTTGAAACAATATATTTTAACATATACAAAAAATATTTTCAAGTGATTTTAATAAATAAAATTAAAAATATCATAAATAATAATCAAATATTTATCTAAACATTTTGTAATACAAAAAAATAAAAACACACTAGGATAAACTAGTGTGCTATGATTTAATCTTCACTGATAATTTCTTTAATTTCTAATATTTCTTCCCATGTTAAACCATCAAGCTTTTTGTAAGCTTCAGCATAAGCCATTTTGAGTTCAATAGGCATTTTTTCATTTCTGCTAGAAATTTCAACAGCTTTTTTTGCAGAAGACATCAATTCGTCTTTATTCTCAAAATCTTTGCTTGTGAGTAAATTTTCCATAATATTAAAACTTAATTCTAAAATTTTAATTCTTGTTTTATTATCCATAATTACAATGTCTCCTCAACACTATTATTTTTTTGACGTTATAAATCAACAGATTTATTATTGTAAACTTCTTTAATTTTATCTTTTACATTGATTTCTTCTTCTCTTTGTAATTTATATTTTTTATTAACAATTACTTCATGCAAAGCTTTATATTCAGAAATAATTTTTTTAGCTCTATCTTGATTTTGTGCAGCTATCTTTTTATCTTCCTCAGACAAGTTAGCTGTTGCTTTCTTATCTTCATCAATAGTTAGCTTGTCAATATTAGCGTTTATTACCTCATTAAACTTTTTAACCAAATTAACCAATTCGGCATCATTTTTCAGCTTCACATTATTTTTTAAATCAAAAGCGAGCCATTGTCCAATACTCAAAGACAAGCATTCCATTATATTAGAAGTAATGATATCTAATGTATTTGTGCCAAAAAGACTGTCTGAAATTACTTTTAATGTATTATTAACTTTTTCATCTGAATAATTAAATTGTGATAATTTGTTATCATTCATTGCATCTGATGCATCTTCCAAATAATTCTCAGTTAAGTAATTGAAAATAATATCGATCTTATTTGTATTTTTCAAAAGCCTATTACCAGCTTTTAGATCTAATAAATTTTCATTGTCTTTTGATGTTTCTTCTTTTAAAGTCACACCAAGTTTTGAATCATCAACCATTTTATCAAGAATTCCGATAACATTATCTTTTGTAATGTTAAAATATGGCACACCATTAGAGATTAGTATGTCTTGAATTTTTTCTGATAAATCTAAAGCTAAATCAGGAATCATTCCAGAAACTTCTTTTGTTGTTAGATCAATATGATACAACTTGTCTACAAATACTTCAGCAGTTGAAAATGCATTCATATTAACCCCAGCACGCTCCTCAATATCCTTTTGAATTACTTTGATATTCGCAATATCAAGTGATGATTGATTTGGAATTACTTTGTTATGAACTTGCTGTAAATTATTTGAAAGTTCTTTTCTAAAATCAACAGTAGAAACATTTTTCTTTGCAAGTTTTGGAGAGACGCTCAAACTGTTGTAATAATCGCTTGTTTCTTGGAAACTTTTATACAAAGCATCAAGTAAAACATCTTGAACTGTTGCCACTAATTTTGAATCAACTGGCAAGCCACCTTTAGATGTTAAACGAACATAACTAGAAGCATCTAGTTCGTCAATATTGAGTTCTAAACTTGGAGGTGTAACTGTATTTTCCTTTGGAATCTCATTGTCTTTTAATTGTGATTGTTCTTTTATTTGTGGCACAGCAACTTTTACATCAGCCAAATTTGATGCTTGATTTTTTGCATCAACTTCAATTTCATTTTGTAGATCTTCTGCACATTTTTGCTTCAAATCTGAATAATATTTAGTCCATTTATCAAGGCATTTTTTGTAATATTTCGTTTTTCTAATTTTTTCGACATAACTGTCATAATCATTTGGATGAGATGCTTTCAAGCCTGCAATGAATTTATCACTTTTTTCTTTATCCGCTTTAATTATCTCACTGAATTTTTCATTTACTAATGCATTAAAATCATCATCAGATTCTTGAGCATCATTTTTAGCATCATTTTTTGATAAATTATTTAAATCCAATAATTTATTTTTATCGATGTCAAAAAAATAATCATCTGAGTTAAAAATGTCGTCATCACTTTTTATATTTTCTTGTGCAAAATTTTGTGCTTTTTTTACTTCATAAACACCTTTTTTATTTTTAATCATATCAATTACATCTGAACTTGCAACATCATTTACCTGATTTGCAATATCAAAGTTATTTACAACTGAAAGAACTTCATGTTCTTGATCTTTTTTCTTTTTCTTTTCAATAGGCA
The DNA here is from genome assembly GCA_905235485.1 of uncultured Clostridia bacterium. GTDB lineage: Bacteria > Bacillota > Clostridia > Christensenellales > UBA1242 > UBA9845. The sequence goes on along the minus strand of CAJOLY010000004.1, from coordinate 34,370 downwards.
TATTATCACCTCCATATTATTAGCATAATTATAACATATAAATATTTTTTTTGCAATAGCCATTCAAAAATTTTTTTATATTTATAAAAATGATAATCATATTTAAATTTTTATTTCTTTTATAAAAAAATTGAAAAAATATTAAATTTTTTAAATAAAAACAGAAAAAATGCTGTTTTTTTGCAATTTTTATAACAATAATTAAAATTTTTTTATATTTCCACAGAAAAAAGCAAACAAAATCATTGTTTGCTTTTTTCTAATTTTAAGAGGCTTTACTTCTTTCTTCAAAGAAATTCTTTGTTTGGAACATAAGCCTAATATCGTCAAGCGCTTCAATTTTTAGGAATACACGAGAATTGGCTGATGTGATAAAGAAAACTTCACCTCGAGTAGCTTGAACAATAGCTTGTTGCTCGTCAGTATTGATACCTCCTGCATTTCGATAAAGTTCAACAAGGTCACTCATATCATTTGGAGCAAGCGGCAAAACCATTGTAAATTGGCTCGCATTAATGATTGCTGTACTTTGTTTTTGAATTGCAGTTGAACCAACGAAGTCTTTAATGTTTTGAGTGATAATAATTTGCATTCCATCATATTTTCTGATACGTTTTGCTAAGTCTTCCATAAAGTTCAAAGCAATTGGATATTCTTCATCAATAAACACGTGGGCTTCATCGACTGCAACGATAATTTTTCTTCTTCCAGGGTCAGCTTCACCATAGCCCATCATAGTGTTGTAGTCTTTATTTCTAATAATTTCATTGTTCAAATATCTCAAAACAAGCAACATTTGTGCGTTTGCAAGAGTTTTATTGCTGTTCGCAAGAAGTGAACGGAAACTAAATACAACAAAGTTCTCTTTTGTTTCGAGTGTTGTTGGACCGTTCCAAAGAGTTGAATTTCTTCCACCTTTTGCAAATTTTTTAATGTAAAGCTCCATAGTTTGATAAATACGTTTGATATATTCATCTTTTTCCTTATTTATATCTCTTAAAATTAAAGCATACAAATCGTCAAAAATTGGAAAATCTTCTGGCTTTAACTTTGTAAGATCAGTGTCACTATCAATTCCCTTATTTTTATAGCATTCAATAACCAAACTATTAACTTTTTCAAATGCGTCACTATTGATTCCAGCCAAAATAATGTGGAAAAATTCTTCCAAAAATTGCAAATGTGCAGAATAATCATCAAGAGCTACCTCACTGTCATCATCGCCTTTCAAACTAGGTGTGATATGGAACGGATTGATTCTTCCTTGAAGTCCACTACCAACATCAATAGTTTTTCCACCTAAATTATGTGCCAAATTTACATATTCACTTTCAGGGTCAAGAACGAAAATTCGGCTGTTGTCGCCTGCCATATTAGAAAGAATGTTTTTGGTGGCAAACGATTTTCCTCCACCTGATTTTCCAATAACCATCATATTACTATTTACACGTTCTTCGTCACGTCTGAAAAAATTAACAAAAACTCTTCCATTTGCGTTATATCCTAAATAGAAACCACCAGGATCACTTATTGTGTTCGAAATGAACGGAAACATTCCAGAAAGCGGAGTTCCATTGATTCCACGTACATGTTCCTTTACTGTGTTGATTCTTGAAATATTACTACTTACAAAAGCATCAACTTGACGACCAAACATTTCTGAATATTTAAACCCATATTGTTTAAGAAGTGCTCTCATTTCTTTTTTCATATAATCTTCACAAGTGATGAAAAAATTGCATTTGTAAAGATTTTCATTGCTGTTTTTGATATCGATCAAAAGTTGTCTTAGTGTTTGAAGATGAGTTTCATTTTCAATTTGCTTACTTTCACGAGCAGAATACATTGTTTTTGTTTCCATTTCCAAAATGGCTTTATCAACTTCCTTTTCAGCATCAAAACGCATCATTGGTTTGATTTTTACAACACATTTTGTTGCTGGCATTGCAAAGATATTATATGCCCAAGCATTACCAACTTGAAGAGGATAATCAGTGATGCAAAAATGCCTATATGCTTTTCCATCAATCAACGTTTGAGCTGTTTTAAATTGCACTTTTTCAGGCATTGTCCATTCAACAAGACCTTCTGAACCTTTTGCTTCTGTTTCTCGCTCGTCAAACTCTTTTGTATAGTTTGCTTTTAAGAATATTGAAAGATCTTTTGCCATACAAATTTTGCTATGTATCGGCGTTTGACCACCAGCTAGTGCTGATTGAAGACCTTCCATTGTGTCATAAAGAGCAGTTTTATCTTTATCAAACACAACAAGATAAAAGCAATCTTCATACATTTTATTTTCTTCATTTGCGGCAATATATTGTTTAACTCGAGATTGGAAAACATAAGTTCTACCATCAAGTTCTTTTTGAGTAATTTCACCTTGCTCTGCTGCTTCCATAAGAGCAGAATATTTCTTTTCATCATCTGCTATGTAGTCATCATACAAAACTGCTTTATTGATTTTGACAAGTTCACAATCTTGGTCAACGTTGAGACGAGCAAGTGCGTTTTTAAAACTTCTAATGTATGCGTCCTGTTTATCTTCTGTTAGAAGAAAAAATTCGACAGGTGTGATTTGCAAAACCATGCCATAATATTCGCCATAATCAAGAAATCTTTCTTCCAATATATGTTGATATGGAATTAACTTATTAACGTTTTCATAACCCTTTAGCGTATCTCTAGAATATTTTTTCTTGAATGCAAAAAACCTAAATAATAATATGGTTGTGTAATATGCTCTTTCACCATCTGCAACAGGGAAATATAACAAAACTTCAAATGCAAGAACTGAAAGTGCAATAAACCATTTATATGGCAAATTACTTGTAATAATCAAAATAAGAATTGCAATGGCAAAAACACCAACAATAACATCAGGCAATGTTACATGAGGTAAAAGTTCCATTCTTATTTTTGTTTTTCTAGGGATATATCTAATCATAAAAAACCTCTTATTTATTTTGTTCAAATAATGTATTATTATTATATATGATAATTTTATTTTTTGCAAAATAAATCACTATCTTTTTAAAAAAAGAGGATATATTTTCATTATCCTCTTTCCAAAAATTATTATTTTTTACTATTCTTTTCAATATTCTTAAGGGTTTCGAGCATTTCTTCTCTTTGTTTTGCTTCAACTTGTGCTTTTTTCTTTTCAGCATCTTTCTGTTGTTTATCTCTATATGCTTTGCTTCCTTTGGTAGTTGAATCTTTCCAAGCCTCTTTCATATTTAAGTCGCCTTTTGCAATGCCTTTAATAGCATCCACTGTTCCACCCACAAATCTGGTGAAATGGTTATCCTTGACTTTTTTAATGAAATTGGTTCTTTTCTTATTTCTTTCTTTAATACCTTCATCAGTCAAGTTATATTCCTTTTTATCAAGCCTATTATTAACTCTTTCTTTTCGCCTTTTCAATTTATTAGTTAATTTTTCATTCATTTTTTTCTTTTCTTCATCTTCTAGTTCAATATTTCCATCTACTAATGAAGTTTTTTTGTCATAACGAGCTTCTAGACTTGTAATTCTATTATTACGCCTTTTTTCATATTGCGCTTTTTTTCTTTCATAATGCCAATCTATTGGCTTATCCTTTTGAGCAGTGTTATTATTCATTGAGTTAGATACTGCAGAATTTGGATTAGATTGAGTTTGAACAACATTAGAAGCATTTGAGGAATTCATTGATGTTGAGCCATCACCTATAGCATCTGTAGAATTCTCAGCTTTCCCTTCAACTCCTGCTTCTTCCAAAGCCTTTTGTCGTCTAGCCAATTCATTGCTAGCAGCGCTTTTTGCAAAGCTATTATCTTTCATTTTGCTTACTGCACCAGCTCCTAAGCCAATAAGTTTACCAATACCTTTACCAACCAAAGCTCCTGTACCCAAAGCAACTGCACCACCTGCTGCAACTCTTCCAACATTTGTTGCGAAATTTTTCTTTGCGCCATCTCCAGCATCATATGAATCTCCAGCGCCAATCAATGATGCAATTGTTTTTGTTGCATCTTTAAAGAATGTTAAGGCTGCAACCACAATAAGTACTCTTGCAATATGATTTGCAAAACCTGTAAAAATCCATAGTTCACCACTAACAAATACATTCATTTTTGACATCAAAGGCAACAAAGCCAGGAATATATTCATAACAACAACAACTGCATAAGCCGACAATGTTTCTTTGATAAATTCTTTTCGCCATTGTTCCAGCGCCTTACCATCATCCAAAGGATAAATTGCACAAATTGGTGCAGAAATTATAAACAATGTTGACAACATAAATATACGTTTGATAAGTCCTAAAACGGTAACTATAAGAACCCAAGCGCAAAAGAACAATGCAATTGCAGAAATTATGTAATTAAATCCAGTTAGCGTCAAATCATAATAATAATAGACCAATCCAATGTTGTAAATTGAAAAATAAACAGTGTCGCCTTCTTCAAAAGTAATCATTCCAGTTTTTGCAGCAACTTTTTTATTTTCTACTTCTTCATTTTCTCCTTGATGTAAAAAATTAACATTACTTGCAATCTTCATTCCCTTTCCACCATTATAAAACTCGGTTTCTTTGAACGCTAAAGTATTTGCATTTGCTGAATCGCCTGACGAAAAACTAACATCTGATACCCTTTTTTTATTTATAATCTTAGAATATTCATCACCATTAAAGACACCACTACCAATAGTAATCGAGTAACCATTAGCAAAAAAATCATCTATCTTATCAGCAGCTCGTCTTTGGTTTTTTCCGGAAGTATCGTCAATGAAAATTCCAAAATTACCATAGCCAGTGCCACTACCATCTACTCCAACAATAAGTGCCCCATAAGAAAAATGATCATCACTTGTCTCCTTATATCTGACTGCATCTTCACCTTCAACTTCATCTTGTCTCACACGATTGGCATTATATGCACCAGCCATAAACATTTGTCTTGATAAATAAACAGAACTACCACCGCTTGTCGCTCCATCAATTGCTCTTAAAAGCATATTGCCAACAAACAAAGCAAAAAAGCAAATTAGTGGAACAAGAACAAAGTTTGCAAGGCCTCTAAATGCATTTTTTATAACTTTTCTTTTATTATTGTTGCCATCCTTATTAAATTCAGTTTTGATTGTTGCTGCAAAAGTTGTGATAAGTAAAATTACAATTGCAAGGATAAGCAATGCAAAAAACAAGTTTTTAACGATGTTGCTATTGATAAAAGCAAGAATCAACTTGAGTTGTAACTCCACCTTCAGTAATCTGTACACCAGTATTTGAAATACCAGCAAACTTACGGAAAATTAGTTGACATATATCAGCAATTCTACCAATTGCACAAATAATCAACCAATAAAATGCGCGGCCAATAAGTTCCCAAATACTTCTAAAAAACTCGCTAAAGAACTCGCCGATTCCCATCAATTGATTTAATTGAAATACTGCCATAAGCCTACTCCTTTTTTTGTATTATAACAAATATTTTTTTAAATGTGAATAGTTTTTTGAAAATTTTATAATATTTTATACTTTATAACTTGTTTCTGGACAAAATGAGAACATAAATGGTGCATCAGACTCAGTGTAAAATACAATTTCAAGATAACTTGAGCTATTTGCAAGTTTACCATTAAAGCACACAATTTCTTTGCCTTCTGGGGTTGTGCCATAGTCAAACCAATAGCCATAGTTTTCTTTTGATATTAAGGTTTTTTTATCTACAGTTTCAGTTGGTGTATTGAATTCGTTGAGTAAATAATTTGCTTTTTGTTCACCATTTATAATTGCATTGCCAAGAATCTCTCTCAAATCTATGTCAAGATATTCACAGTCCCCATATTCATTTATAAATGGAACATTAACAGTACCTATTTTGTAAAACTCAGTGTATCCATCATCATTTTCCCAAACGGCATAAGATTTTGACTCTTTATCATAATACCTAGCATACAAAGTAATTTCCAAATTGCTTTCTTCAGATTCATAACCAGACGATGCATCAAACCATATCGTTGCATCTTTCAAATAAATATCTTGACTTGGCATTATCAAAAAGCTTTGATACGACTGATATCCTGCATCTTTCATAATGATGTTTAGGTTATCGTCCATAAGCATTTCATCTGAATTGAAATCTGAAAAATAACTTAAAGGAACATTTGGAAAATTGGAATCATAAGGATATTCAAAACCATGCTCATTTTCCCATTCTGCTCTTGTTTGAGCCGAAGGCTCGTCTTGAAACATATCACGAATCATGAAACTAACAGTATTGTAATAATTTTTAAAATATGGAAGTCTAACACTAAAAAGTGAATAAGTTTTTTTATTGCTTCCTGTTCCAACGCTATACTCAACAGTGTCTGTTGCATCTAATGAATTTACATTGCCATTTGCATCATATCCCCAAACATTTGAGTTGAATTCATAAATAATATTGTCATTTTCATCTTTTTCAGCATTGCCAAATTCATCTAATTTAACTTTTGTCCCTGCAACATTGATGAGATTGTTATAAATTGCATCATAAATGTCCTTAACATTACTGTCAAAATTATAATTTGAATAACTTATTGAAGTTGTTGTTGTATTATTTTCGTTTGCAATAAATGGATTTGTGCTAGTATACACATCAAATTGATAATTTGGATTTTGAGTTGATATTAAGTATTGGCTTGCATAATACATCAATCCAAGCAAACTGCCATCATCACTATCTGAAGTGCTAAAACCAATTGTGTCACCAATTATTCTGCCTGTTGCATAAGTTTCATCAGTTAAAAATCTTTTATAATTTGAATCATTAACAATTTGAATATGACTGCCATCATAATAACAATTAACAAATCTATGATTATCAGCATTAACCAAATTTGTTCCAATTATGTAATTAAGCACAAAATTTTTGAGTTGACTTTGGTCGTGTTCAGTGTATCCTAAATGATTTATTTTTGAAATAACATCATCAAGTGCATCTGCTTTTAACTTGTCATTTTCAAAATAATTAGAACTTAATGATTTTTTTGTGTCATTATCAACAAAATATGTTTTATAGGCATAAGCAAAAGTTCCACTGCCATCTTCATTTATTGTTTCACCTGAAAGTATCAAAAGTTCTGCAAGTTCAAGTTTTGCTTTGAATTCAGCGTTTTCAAATTCTTCTTTTGAAACATTAGTAAGTGTTACTGTGTTGTTATCATCTTTAGTGTTAGTGTTCCAAAGCCAATAATTGTAAGTTTCATCATTATTTAAACTATCATTGTTGATTGCATTTGCGTGAGTAAAAGGTTTCTTTATATTATTATCATTTAACCTAATCAAAAAAAATTCATTATCTTGATTAGCATATGCTAAATATTTATTTTCAATTTGAATATTATCGATATCATTATGTAATTTTGGATGTGCCTGATATTGTTTTATTCCGTATTCATCATATAGTCCATTTAAAACCAGTCTTGCAATATTTTGATTTTGTGCCACGATTTCATCATCAAAACTTTTTCTATCAACTTCGCCTGGTTTGTAAGTTATTCTATAATTCTTGAAATATTCATCATATTCATCTAGTAAAATTCTATTTTTGGTTGGTGGGTCATAAATTGTGGTGGTTGGTTGAGCCTCAGAACTACTTCCACTGCCACCACTTCCCCCTGAGCCGCTACCTCCTGAAGTGTTTCCTCCATTGTTTCCATTTCCACTATGTGTTTGCGACGAATCATTATTGTTTGATGGATAAAAATCAAAAAGAGAACAACCTGCAAGCAAAACAGGTGATGAAAACATCACCAAAGCAATCAAAAACATAAAAATTCTTTTCAATTTGCCATTTTTTTGCATACTGCCCCTATCTTATCATATTTAGTATAACACATTTTTCAAAAAACACAATTAAAATATAGATATTTTAAAATATAATTTAATCTTTTAATAGTAAATAAAAAAGTAGGCATAACCTACTTTTGTAAATCAACATCTTTTGACTGAACTGCATAATTGCCATTATTTATTACATATAACCTTAAATAAGTTTCTTCATCTTGAATAATTTCAAAAACTTTGTTTAATTGTTCTGCTGTGTAATTATCTTTTAAATCAAGATTTTGGTCATATGAAGTTATTAAAATTTCATTTTTCAATTTGTTATAGTTTTCTTCACTTATACTAAAAGAAACTGTGAAAGGCATTTGTTTCTCTGTGTAGATATTTATTGCATTTCCATTTAATTCAAGTAAATATCCATAATCTGCATCATTAACAACTGAAATATACTTAAAATCAATATCTTTAACATAGCTTTCATTGTATTTGTTCAGAAAAAACTGATTTGCATTTTGTTCGTATTCTTCTTCCAAAGTTGTTTCAATTTTGGCAGGTGTTAAAACATCCAAATTCCAATTTTGACCATTTAATGTTGCTTTTGAAAAAGTTATTTCTGGATTTTCAAGATAAGAATTTACTGCTGTTAAGTTGTCTATGCTATAATTTTCTGCCAAATCTTTTGTTTCGTCAATATCAACATAATAAAGTGGACTAACATTCAAAAAGTCATCACCTTCAAGTGACATTCCCAATCTAAATGAATACTCATTTTCATCATCAACAAAAGTTAATGTTCCGTTTGCGCTAAAAGTGGTATTGTATTGCTTATCTTGTTCAAAATCAAAATATTTTATATCAACATTTGAAACAATTTCATCATCAAATTTAAAGTTTAATTTTTCTTTAATTTGATTTTCGATTGCACTTTCCAAGATTCCTAATTGCTCTTTTTGCTTTTCAGCTTGATCAATTTGATCTTCAGTGTTAACAGTTTGATCTTCAGTGTTAACAGTTTGATCTTCAGTTTTATTTGATGTCGAAGGGATTATTACTGTATCTGGCATTTCAATTGTGTTTTTTTCATCCGTTGTTTCGGCTATTGGTGGCGTTGATGTGGTTGGGGTTTTGTGATTACGTCCACAAGCAGTAAGTGCAAAATTACCACAAATTGCCAACATTGCAAAAAATAATTTTATCCCGTTTTTCATATTTACCTCTATTTAAAATTTTAATATGCATAATTTTAACATAAATTTTTTTACTTGTAAATACCCTTTTTAAATTTTAATCATAAAAAAAATTCCGTTGATAAAACAATTTTTATGACAGAATTCTTTATAATTTTTAAATCATTTACAATATATGTTTTACATCTTTTCTTTTGCTTTTTTTGTAAATAACCACAACACTACCAATTTGTTGAACAGGATCACAATTAAGCGCATCACAAAGTGCAGTCATGACCTCATCAGTTTCTAGTCCTGAATTTTGGAGCAATCGAATTTTTATGAGTTCCCTTTTTTCAAGCACCAAATTCACACCATCAATAACTGTTTTGGTTATTCCTCCCTTGCCTATCTGCACGCAAGGTTCAAGTTTTTGCGCAAGTCCTCTTAGTTTTGCCCTTTCTTTTGTTGTTATCATTTTTTTCTCCTTTGATTATGATTTTAAATTGAGTCACTATCATTCTTCATCAAAATTTTTCCAAGTGACAAAGTATATTTTTTCAACGACATTTGCGTAGTTTACAAAGTGTCAGCCTAGAAAAAATGATACGAGTCACTCCCAATATTCAAACTCAAATGTTTTAACACGTACATAGTCGCCATCTTTTAGTCCTTTTTGCTTTAACCTTTCCATCACGCCTTCATCACGAAGTCTATTTTGAAAATACGCAAAACTTTCTGGTTCATCAAGATTAACTCCACGAATGATTTCATCAATTTTGTCACCAACAAGTTCATATGTGTTGCCGTGTTTTATTATTTCAAATTTTGTCAAATCTCGTTTGTCAAGTTGGAATATTTCAACTTCTTCTGGCTTGCTTTCAGGAAGTTTTGATAAGTATTCTACAATTGTTTGCAAAAGTTCTGTTTCACCTTCTCTTGTCGCAGCACTATATGTCAAAATTTTGTAATCTTTTCCATATTGTTTTTTAAATTCTTCCACTTTTGTCATATCACCATCAAGCAAATCAATTTTGTTCAAAACAACAATTTGAGGAACATCAACAAGATTTTTTGAATATCTTTCGAGTTCTTCGTTTATAACCTTAAAATCATCTATTGCAGAACGACCATCAACCTCTGCAATATCGACAATATGAAGTAATATTTTTGTACGCTCAACATGTCTTAAAAATTGAAATCCTAATCCCTTGCCTTCACTAGCACCTTCAATAAGTCCAGGAATGTCTGCTATCAAAAATGTTTTTCCGCCATAATTGGAAACTCCAAGATTTGGAGAAAGCGTTGTGAAATGATAGTCTGCTATTTTTGGCTTTGCACTTGTGAGTACACTCAGTATCTTGCTCTTTCCGACACTTGGAAATCCCAAAAGACCAACATCTGCTATTGTTTTGAGTTCCAAAACAACTTCAAATTCTTTTGTTTTTATTCCTGTTTCTGCAAATGCAGGAGCTTGTCTTGTTGAAGTTGCAAAGTTTTGATTACCTCTACCCCCAAGCCCACCTTTGAGCACAGTGTATCTATCATCGGGATAAAACATATCGCATATTATTCTGTTGGTTTCTTTATCACGAATTATTGTGCCACGAGGAACTTTAACAATCAAATCTTCTCCAGCTTTTCCTGCACAGTGATGTTTTCCACCATTTTCTCCATTTTGTGCTCTATAATGCTTTTGATAGTAAAAATCAACAAGATTGTTGCTATTTTTGTCAACTTCAAAAATAACATCACCACCTTTTCCACCATCACCACCATCTGGGCCACCATTCATGGTTTTTCTATCACGCAAAAAACTTAGGGCGCCATCTCCACCATTTCCTGCCTTTATATGAATTACGACTTTATCAACAAACATATTGTTCTCCTTTTTGTTGTTTTTAATTTACACATTACTTAATGCATTTTGTTTGCATTTTTTTTTGTTTGTAAAACTCGCAAAATTTGTTTAATTTACAAACTTCACACTCTGGGTTTTTCGCCTTGCATTTATATCTCCCAAAAAGAACAAGCCTATAATGCAAATTTGACCATTCACTTTTTTCAAAGTTTTTCATAAGTCCTTTTTCAACATCAAGCGGCGTTTCGCCTTTTGCAAGAGGAATTCTATTTGATACTCTAAAAACATGAGTATCAACAGCAATTGCATCCCCTTTAAACCAAAGCGAATAGACAACATTTGCAGTTTTTCTGCCAACACCAGCAAGTGTTTGAAGCTTGTCTAGCGTTGATGGCACTTCACCATTATATTTTAACAAAATATCTTTGCTACATTCAATCAAATTTTTTGCTTTGTTATGGTAGAATCCACACGAAAAAATTATGTTCTCAATTTCTTTTTGATTTGCTTTTGCCAGTTTTTGTGGAGTGTTATATTTTTGAAACAAAACTTTGGTGACTTTGTTAACTCTTGCATCAGTGCATTGTGCACTCAAAATAACAGCAACCAAAAGTTCAAATGCAGACTTATGTTCAAGTTCACATGTTGCATCTGGGAAGAGTTCTTTAAGGTATGCAAGTGTATTTTCTAGCACATTTTTTTGTTTCATATTGTTTATTATATCACATAAAAAATAAAGTTGCACTAAAATAGCACAACTTAAAAAAATTTTGTTAATAATTTTATGATAATAAAAATTTTTCGACAACAAGAAGACAAATAATATTATCTCATTTTTAATACATAATTATTTTGCTTTTTTACATTCCAATTGGGGTCAATCTAACTTGGCCATAATAATTACTCACAAAATAAAACCTAACAAAATTTTTAATACCATTATTTCTCAAAATTTCTTTTGCTCGTTCCAAATTTCTTGTGTCAAATCTTACGCTTACTCCACAACTTGCGCTTATGGCTTTTGGAGTTTCAACAACAACACTTCTAACACCATTTTTATTGAGAAGCATTGAAAACTGCATCGTGCTTGTTCTAATAGAAAAAACTGCTAAACAATATTCCATCATTTCATCACCTCATCATTTGAAATAGTAACAACAAAATTATTAGATCTATAACTCCTTATTGCATGCCCAACCAAATTACTTCCTTAATAATTTTTCTAGGCACTGGATTTAAACCAAATAATTCACAAAAAATGTTACGCTATAATATATTATTATTGAATAAAAAAAAAGGTGAGTTACTAAAAATTAAAATAGTTTTTTAAGCATCAATTTAAAAAAAATAGCTAAAAAACATGTAAAAAACTAAAAAATAATCAATTTTTTCTTAATTTTTTTACAAATTTTTAAAAGAGGTTAAAAGAATGATATATCTTGATAATGCATCAACAACAAATAAAAAACCGTTTTCTGTAAAACTTGCAAGCTTAAATGCTCTATCCAAAAAGTATTGTGCCAATCCGGGTAGAAGCAGTCACAAACTTTCAATAAATGCTGGGAATATTGTTTTTGAAACAAGAGAACTATTGAAAGAATTTTTTAATGCAAAAAATGTTGAAAATATAATTTTTACGAGCGGTTGCACAGAGGCACTTAATCTTGCAATTTTTGGAACTATAAAAAAAGGTGGAAATATTGTCTATACCACAAACGAACACAACTCTGTTGCAAGACCATTGGAACACCTAAAAAATCAAGGAATAATAACAATTTCTTTGGTCGAAACAAAAAATGGAGAAACTCTTGCAAGTGATATTGAAAAAGCAATAAATGATAAGACATATTTGGTAATAGTTAATCACACAAGCAATGTGACAGGAGTTACAAGTGACATTGAAAAAATTGGAAAAGTTTGCAAAAAACATAATGTTATGCTGCTTATTGATGGAGCTCAAAGTGCTGGGCATAAAAAAATTGATATGCAAAAAATGAACATATCAATGCTTGCTGTGGCTGGACATAAAGGCCTGCTGGCAAATCAAGGAATTGGAGTTTTACTTTTTGATGAGAATATAAAAATTGAGCCTCTTAAATTTGGTGGAACAGGAACACATAGTGAGATGTTGATGCCACCATTAAGCTATCCTGAAAGTTTAGAGGCGGGAACAAGTCCAACACCAGCAATTTTTTCTTTAAATGCCGGAATTAAGTATCTGAACAAAAATTTTGAAAAAATAAATACAAAAATTGAAAAATTAACAAAATATTTAATTTTTGAACTTTACAAAAGAAACTATATTACAATTTACACTCCAAAAAATTGTCACAATGGAGTTATTTCTTTTACAATTGAAGGTATTCCAACAAGTGAAATAGTTAGTTATTTTAATGATCATAATATTTGTATTCGTTCTGGGCTACATTGCGCTCCCTTATGCCATAAAAAATTAGGTACTTTAAATAACGGTGGAACTGTTAGAGTATCTATTTCAAGTTTTAATAAAATGTGGGAGATTAAAAGGTTTTTGAAACTCTTAGATGAATTATTACAGAAGCAAAAATCAATCTAAAAGCTTAACGCGATTTCCAAACAAATCATATAAATTTTGAATGAAGTGGACATCAAATTTTTTGTAATCTTCCACTTCTATTTTTTTTGGATAATTGCTTATCAAAGTGAATAATGCACCATCATAGTCTAAAAGTGAATAAAAAACCGTGTTTGTCGATATATGTGAATTTTCATTTTTAAATTCTATCATATTGCCATTTGACTTTATTTTAATATTCTCAACACGGCTAACTAATCCGTCCATCAAAAATAGCATAAGTTCTTTTTTGACTTTTTCATCAGCCATAAAGAGTGAATTTTGATTGACAAGTTCACCTGTATCATGCCAATTTGAAATGAGATTTTTAAGTCTAAATATAACAAATGAATTCAAAAATAGTTTGTTGCACAAACTTAAATTTTTGATTATTTCATTTCGATCCTCAATCATATCAAAACTTGATAAAATTTCTATCAAAATCACATTATCATGTGCTCTCATATCAAGATTTTTTATTGATTCAATAATAATTTTAGGTTTGTAATATAGCAAAATTATATCAGCAATACTCTCTTTTATAAACAAAATGTTTTTTTGATATGAATACTTATCAATAGCAATTAAAAAAATATAATTATCATCACAAATTGAAATACTAACACAATTTTTTTCATCTGATAACTTGTTTTTTAATTCATATTTAAGCTTTTCAAAATAACACAAAAGTTCACGAGGAAAGTATAATGAAAATTCCCAAAAGTTAGCTTCCATATATTTTATTTTATGCAAATAAACTTGGTTTACTCTCAAAATTTTTCATTCGACAAAAAAACAATTTTTTTGTATAAAATGATTTTCTATTGAAAATATTTCAAACCACGAGAAAGAATAATATAAATTAAATATTAAAAAAGATGCAAATTTGCATCTTTTAAATCTTTTGAAATTTTCCATTCTTTTTATGTACACTCAAATCAGCATCTTTTTTCTTTGCTAATTCTTTTGCAACTTTTAAGGCTTCCTCTTTTGTAGCGCATCTTCTACTTGCCCTTTGACCACCATCAATACGAACTATCCAATTTTTTTGTTCTTTGTCATATACAACTCTATAAGTTTCATTTTCATTTATTTTCTTTTCTTCCTGCTTTTCCTCAACTTTTTTTGGTTGTTTTTGTTCCAATTGCTCTTTTTTAACTATTTCCTTTTCCATAGGTTTCTTTTGAGAAGCAGATTGCTTTTTGTGTTCTTTTTTAATTTGAATTTCTTTCTCTTCTTTTTTGCTTTCAGGTTGTTTTTCAACAAGTTCCTTTTTTGGTTGAACTACATTCTTTTGCTCTTTTTTTTCTTTTTGTTTTTCTTCTGCTTTTTTATTTTTTAAATTTTCTTTTAAAATTGGCTTAACCCTGTTCTTGTTCTTTTGCTCTTCTTCTCTTGCTCTTTCAAGCTCATCTTCTATTCGGTTTTTCTTTTTTACATTGTGAGCAACAACCAACAAAATAATAATAAGCACAAGTAAAATAAATATCAAAACAAATAAAAGCCAATGGTCTTTAATAAAATCTAACATATTACACTCTCCTTGAATTAAATTTTACTATAATATTATATCACTCAAAGTTACAATTTTCAACAAAATCAACCAAATTTTCTAAGTTTAGTAAATATAAATTGTAAATTTATCATGCAATAACATCATACAAAAAAAATTCATATTATTATATGATTAACACTTGACAAAAAATACTTTTTTTGCTATTTTAGATTATGTTTATGGCACCTTAGCCAAGTGGTAAGGCAGAGGTCTGCAACACCTTTATCCCCGGTTCGAATCCGAGAGGTGCCTCCAATTGCCGAAATGGCGGAATAGGCAGACGCAAGGGACTTAAAATCCCTCGGTAGCAATACCGTGCCGGTTCAAGTCCGGCTTTCGGCACCAAAAGCGAGTTTTTTACTCGCTTTTTTTGTGTAATTTTGTTTGATTTTACTAACAATTTTTATTATAAATATATAACAATTTTTAACAGTTTTTTAACAAAAAAGTGTGTCAAAAAGTGTGTCAAAAAGTGTGTCAAATTTTTTCATAATAAAAATGGTTATAGAGTTCTCTTATTTTTTCTTTTGTTGCAGTCTTATCAATATCTGTGTATTGATCCAAAGTCATTGATATACTGCTATGCCCTAACCATTCTTGCACTTGCTTTGTTGGAGTTCCTAGTGTAAAGTGATTAGTTGCAAATGTGTGTCTTAATTTATAAATTAAAGGCTTATTAATTTTTAACTTGTTACAAATTTCAATAAATTTAGTTGATATATATTTTGCATTTTGCATGTAGTGAATTTTAAAATATTCTTTCATATATTCTGCAAACACTTTGCTCATTTCTACTTGCCTATGCTTTGCATTATCGTTTTTAGTTCCATAAATATTAATAATATTATTCTCAAAATCGAAGTCTTTGTTTTTTGGTAGTTCGTTTGGTCTACATCCACACATTAAATAAACGTAAATTTCGTGTTCAATATCAGTATTTTTTATTGCTTGTAATATTTTAACTTGTTCGCTAAAAGTATATGCATTGCTTTTACATTTTACTTTTTTATCTTTTACAACTGCATTAAATGGATTTTTAGTAATAATATCTAAGTCGCAAGCCTTTTGTAACATAGAATTAAAATAAGTAAACATTTTCTCTTTTGTTCTACCTTTTGGCAACTTGTTAAAATATTCTTGTATTATAAATGCGTCAAGTTCTTTTAATGTGTAATCGCCTAGTTCTTTACCAATTCTATTGATAAATGATTTTATATCGCTAAAAGTTCGGTTATTAACAAATGGCTTTTTGTAAGTTTCTAACCACTTATCAGCAAATTTATTAAATGTTAAGCCTTTTTTCTTTGTTGGTCTTTTTACAGGCTTTTTTTCTCTTTTGTATTTTTTTTGCTCTTGCTTTAAAAGTTCTAGTATTTTTTTAGCTCGTGCAAATGTGCTTGCGTAATAATATACTTTTTGCCCATCTATTGCAAGTCTTATCATATATCGCCCGTCTTTTCTTTTTGTTATTCCTTTCATATTTTCCCCCTTTGGTAGTAAATATGTAGGTATAACAACACTTTTATTTTGTGTTTGTGCTTGCTCGCAAACTTGTTTAAATATTTTAATTTTGCCCATAGTTTCGGCAACTTCCATTTCAAGCTTGCTGATTAAAGCAACTTTGTTTCTCTCGCTGTTTTCTAGCTCTGTAAGTGCTTTGTATTAAAAAAATGTTTCATCTAATTTTGTATACATTATTTTTAATACTCCTTTTTTTCTCTCGGTTGTTGTTTTGTCAAATTTTTCTAGTGCTTTATGCCTTACGGGAGATAAACACGTAAAAAATTTTACAAAACTTTGATAGAGTAAAATATTTTTAACCCTTGCAAACTTGCTTTGCTGGGGTTATCAGATAAATACTCTTAAATAATTGCAAGTGCCTTTATTTCTCCACGAATAACGGCTTTTTTTAACTCTGGTAAAGCTAAATATGCAAATATAGTTTGTTTGTCGTCTTGGCTCAAATTTGCTGGCAATTCAAGTGCTTTGCTCTGGTGTTCACAAAGATAGTCCAAACTAACTCCGTAATAATCGGCAATTTTGCAAAGTGTTTCAATGTCTGGCTCGGCTTGATTGTTTTCATATCTGCTGTAATATTGTTGCTTAATTTCTAATATTTTGGCTAATTCACTTTGTGTTATTTTCTTTTGTTTTCTTAATTCTAACAATTTCATATATTTTTCCCCCCTATAAGAATTTTACATTTTTTTTATAAAAAAACAAATCATTTTTTAATTTTAAAATTTTTTACATAAAATTTATGTAATTTGTTTGACATATACATATAGAATATGTTATTTTTAAATTGTTAACATAAAATTTATGTAAAAAGGAGTTAAAAAAGTTATGTCAAAAATCGTATTAGAAGGCAAAATCGAAGAAATTTGCCATACACTGACAGTCATCAGTGAATTAGCCAAAATGCAAGGAATTGAGACATTTGGCGAACTTATCGACTATTTAAAAGGGGGTTTTAAGGATGAGAAGTATTCAAAATAACAATTATGTAAATTTAAATGAGCATTTTTACGGACTCAATTATGTAATTACATTCAAAGACATTGACAAAAAATATTATGCCACTATTGACTATGGTCAAAATATTATCAGATTAAACAAATCACTATCAACAAAAAAAACTTTTGAAACTATGTGCCACTGCATTATATTAGCTATTCAAAAAAATACATATCTTGACAATGAACTTGACTACAAGTTTTATAAAAGCTGGACTATACTTAACTACACAACATTACATTTTCTATTTGAAAAAGTAATGAAAATAAAAAAACAATTTTCTCAAAGAGAAAAAGGGAGTGTCAGGAATAATGGAAAATATGGAAAATGTTGAACTCACTCAAACAAATAAAAATGCTTTGTATTATTCAAAAAGTGATGATTTAGTCAAAGTTATAGACTATTTTCTTACAAAAGAAGTAGAAGCTGAACAACCAATTTACAAACTTATAAATACTCTGCTGGAAGAAAAACAAATTACTGAAACAACATACACTGAACTGAAATATGCAATTACACAATATCGATTTTTAATAATGGATATATTCGCACTGTGTGATGAGCTACATATCAAACTGTACAACAAAAATGATAAAAATTATTTAAAAAGGAGTAATGCTTTTTATGGAAAACAAAAATCAAATATCTAATAATTTGCAAAATATTAGTAATTATTTAAGTCTTTTATATGGTTCACTTTCTGAACTTAACAAGAATATTATTGATGATAGCAAACAAATGATTGCAAATAATATTGTTTTAAAATCTTTACAATCTGCTATGGTTGATATTAACTTTCTTATTGGTTATTTTATGGCTGATAAAAGTACAAATAATAACACTAAATGTGCAAATTTACAAATCAATTATAGCTCTGTTATGGTGTGACTATGGGTAGTAAACTAGTTTCATTAAAAAATGAAAATTACACTCTTGAAAATTATAAAGAAGATTGTAAGCTTTTATATTTTACTTTACATAAGTTTTTTAAAAATATTTGTATAAATAAAACTTTGTATAGTGATGTTTTCGCATATGTTATTTCATATGCTCCACATTATAGATTAAAATTTGATATATCAAAAAATGTGTCTTATGCTACATATATTGTTCGTGTTTTTCGTTCTCGTGTTGGTACTTATTTTCGTTTTGGTAATGGATTAAAACATAACAAAATTTTAAAAGGTGAATTACAAGCAAATTTATCACTTGATTATGAAATAGGTGATGATGATGGTACATTTGCTAATTATATTGCGTCTAATGATGATGTAGAATCAAATATAAATTATGAAACATTAAAAAAATATATTGAACTAGCAAAGCAAAAAAACTGCTTAACAAAATTCGGAAAAATTCGCAAAGCTGATAATATATCAGCATATATTGATTTATTTATAGAGGGTTATTCATTTGCTGATATTGGCAGAAAATTTAATGTCACTAGGGAACTTATAAGATTAACTATCGAACAATTTAAAACAAATTTAAAATATATTTTGATAGAAAATAATTATGTTGAACAAAATTTTTTTAAAAAATAAAACTTTTTTTCAAAAAATTGTTGACAAACATTTATTTTTGTCATAATACTATTAGTTAGTTTATGACTTTTGAAAAGATTTGCAACTTATCTGAAAATGGTTGCGACATCGCAACCTTTTGACAAGTTAACAACCTATAAAAATCTAACTTTTGTTATATGACTTGTTAATTGATAAAAATACATTGTGTTTTTCTTGGCTAATTAACTTGCTTATTTGCCATCCTTGTAGTACAATGTATTTTTTTATTGGGCAAAATTTATACTAATTCACAAACATTTTACAAAATTGTTGATTGTTACGGAGTTAGTTTGCTCTATCGACAAACTCAAAAAAGGCAGTCAGATTAAGCACAAGTGCGCTGACTGCCTTGAATGTTAACTCATATATTAAACTACTACTCAAGCTGATAATATCACTTTAAAAAAGTTGTAATATAAACTTATACTTATACTACCACAAAGACAAAAAAAAATATGCTATCACAAAGCTTATAATATTCGCTATGTTAACACTCAATAGATACAAAAGAAAGGGCCTTGAAAAGGCAATTTCTTCTGTATCTATACTAACGGAATATTTGACAGTGATTTTTTATATTTTTAGATATTTTTAACTTACTTTTATATTAAAAAAATATTATTTTAACTCAAATAAAAATACACTTAAAATATAAGTGCATTTTTAGGAAGATAAACATATATTTTATTGGACCGGATAAAAAGTGTGTCAAACAGGTTGAAAAACAATTTTAATTTTATACCCTAAAAAGTGTGTCAAAGTGCTACATGTTACTGACTTTTTTGAATTTTTTGCCGGTGCTTTCGGCACCAGAGTAAGTAGCAATACTTACTTTTTTTTGTTTCTACGAACAAAGTGAGTGAAATCTCCACCCAAGAAAGCTGTGACATTAGTCCGGCTTGGCAACAAAAATTGACTATAAATAAACTTAATCAAAAAAGCACCATTATAGTGCTTTATATTCATATTTCAAAATTTTTGATTTCTGCATTCTTAAATTTCTTAATATTTCCTTTTGTACTTATATCAAATTCTTTTTTAGTTATAATAATTTCCAAAAAACCTGCCACCACTCCGTGTGTTATAACCAAAATATTTTTAAACTTACAATTTGATTTAATGTCATCAAAAAACAATTTCACTCTTTCAAAAACTTGCTCATAAGTTTCCATTTTACAAATAGGGTCATTTATACTTCTAAGATACTTTTCATTTTCTGTCAAACTATTTCTATTTCTTCCAGTAAAAATTCCCTTGTCAATTTCAATCAATCTTTTATCTTTGATAATCTTCACATTGTGATATCTATTCATCATATTTGCAGTTTGCATAGTCCTCATAAGTGGAGATGCAATAATAACATCAATCTTATTACTAGAAAATTTTTTTGAAACTTGTGCAACAAGTTCCTTGCCACTTTGACTTAACCTGTTTTGACTTCTCCCTTGAGTAATACCCTTTTCATTCCAAACTGTTGTTCCGTGTCGCATTATATAAATTTTCATACTAATTTAATTATATAACAATTTACAAAGTTTTACAAGCACTGTAGATTTAAAAAAAAGACTGAAACACTTATTTCAGCCTCTTTAAGTTATTCCAAGTAAAACAACTTTTCAATTTCAACATTTAGCGCCAAACTAATTAAAAGTGCAAGTTTTGCGGAAGGATTAAACTGACCTTTTTCAATAGCAATGATTGTTTGTCTTGTTGATCCAACAATTTTTGCAAGTTCCTCTTGTGAGATATTTTGTTGTGTTCTATATAATTTTATATTATTTTTTAAAACTATTTTATTATCCATAATTATGCCACCACATATAGGATAAATCTGATCATAAAATAAATTCCCGCAAGTCCTTCAAGTACTGCTCCAATAAGCACTTGCCAAGGTCTTTTTGCCAAAAAATATTGAAGAGTATAAAATACTGATGCCCACAAGTAGCATAAGGTTGCAATGGCATATACGCTCGATAAATGACCAAGTAAACCTTCAATAATTATAAACGCAATTGCAAAAATTGCAACGACAATAAGCGATATAACCGCACTTTTGCTGATTCTTGTTTTTTCCATTTCTCCGACTGGATTTTTAGTTTGGCTGCTTTTTTCCAAAATTTCTTCTCTTTCCATTACAAAATCTCCCTTAATAATTGTAAAGTTTACTTTACATTTTTATTGTATGTCAAACAAAAATAAATGTCAAGTATTATTTACATATTTTATATAAAATTTTTAAAAAAACAGCCACTAGGCTGTAATGGAGCGGAAGACGAGACTCGAACTCGCGACATTTACCTTGGCAAGGTAACGCTCTACCAACTGAGCCACTCCCGCATAAAAATGTCAAAGGATTGGTGGGAGTTATAGGACTCGAACCTATGACCTCCTGCTTGTAAGGCAGATGCTCTAGCCAACTGAGCTAAACTCCCATATTTGCCTTTGACTCTTAAAGAATATCATATATAGAATAAAAAATCAAGTGTTTTCAAAAAATTTTTAAAAAAAATTTTATTTTTTCCTGCTATATGATCTTAAAGTAATAGTACTTAGGTTATTATATAAATTAACTATACAAATAATATGATAAAATTAGCTTTATTTGGAAAATTATGCTAAATATATAGAATAATTTACCAATAAAAGTTGTGCTATTTTTGTATTATTTACAACAAAAAACTCAAACTATTACTGTAAGGCAAAAGCCTTAACGTCACAGGAGGTGAAAACTATTATGAGAAGTACATCAAAAAAGGCAAATAGTTCAACAGCTCAAAAAAGAGCAAAAACAACTAGAGCAAAAATGGAAACTTCAAGCCGTATGGGAAGCACAACAAGAACAAAAACTTCAAAAACAAAAACTTCTAGGGCTAAAAATTGTGGAAAATAGTTTTCAAAAAAGTTAGTTCATCAGAGCTAACTTTTTTAATGCTATATTATAATATACTTCAATTATACAAGTTTTTTATGCAGATATCGGAAAGGACTAGTTATATTTTTATAATAATTATAGATAAATATTACTGCATAGAAATCAAATAATAATAGACAGGTTGTCCACCATTAACAACAGAAACTTCACAATTTTCGTACTTTTGTTGCAATTTTTCACATAGATTATTTGCATCGTCTTCACTAACTCCATCACCATAGAAAAGAGTTATGCTCATAATGTCGTTATCAATTTGCTTGTCAATAACTTTTTCAACAGTTTCTGGAATATCTTGACCTTTTGCAAGTATTGCTTTTTCGTTGAGACCAATAATATCACCTTCTGTGAGTGCAAAGCCATCAATTTCAGTGTTTCTAACGGCATAAGTTACACTGCTTGACTTCACTCCCTTGATTGCATCAATCATTTGAGTTTCATTTTCTTCAGGAGTAGTTTCTGGATTGAATGCAAGACAAGCTGAAATCCCCTCTGGAATGCTTGCCGTTGGTATAACATGAATTGTTTTGTTTGTGACAAGAGATTTGCTCTGCTCTGCAGCCAAAATTATGTTTTTGTTGTTTGGCAAAACATAAATATCTTTTGCGGGAACATTTTCAATTGCTTTTGCAATGTCATTTGCACTAGGATTCATTGTTTGACCGCCTTTTATGCAATAATCAACACCACAATCTTTGAAAAGTGCTTCAAGACCATCGCCAGCACAAACACTAACAATACCATAAGGCTTGAGTTCAGCCATTTTGGCTCTTTTTGCTTTGAGTGCTCGATTTTGTTCTAGCATATTTTCAATTTTGAGTTTTGTGAGTTCTCCAAGCTCTAAAGCATAGCCAAGTGCAACATTTGGTTGATTTGTATGTACGTGGACTTTAACAAGGCTTAGGTCACCAACACAAATAACGCAATCACCAATTTCCATAAGTTTTTCACGCAGTTTGTCAATATCTGCTTCCGTGGTTTTCTTTTTCATTTGAATAACCATAAACTCAGTGCAATATGCAAATTGAATATCACCCAAATTTTCAAGATTTATGATTGCCTCGTTTGACTCATAATTTGAAGTGCTTATTGCAGCAGTTTTATCAAATTCTTCATAGTTGATTTTTAAAGTCTCGTCATTGATCAAAGATTTATAGAAGCCTGTAAAAACAATAACAAGTCCTCTTCCACCACTATCAACAACTCCTGCTTGTTTTAAAACTGGCAAAAGCTCAGGTGTTTGTTGCAAAGTTTCTTCACCTTGCTCAATAACTTGCTTAAGCATATCATCTATGTCAATCTTTTTCTTTGAAAGTTTCAAAGCACATTCTGCCATCATACGAACAACAGTAAGAATTGTTCCTTCCTTTGGCTTTGTTACAGCTTTATAGGCAGTTTCAGCACCTTTGTTGAGGGCTGCAGCAAATTGTTTTGGCCCAATTTCTGTGAGTGATTTTTCACGCAGAGAAACACTCATTCCCCTAAGAATCTGTGACAGAATAACTCCACTATTTCCTCTTGCCCCTTTAAGTGCGCCTTTTGCAAAAGCATCTGCTAGTGAATCAATAGTATTGTCAGTACAATCATTTATTTCACTTGCCACGCTTTTCATTGTGAGGCTCATATTTGTACCTGTGTCACCATCTGGCACAGGGAAAACATTTAACGAATCAACATAATTTTTATTTTCTTCAAGAAGCGATGCACCAGCAAGCATCATCTTCCTTAGCATAGTTCCATTTATACTCTTTTGCATATTGCAAATATCCTTCCTTTATTAACACTTATAATATCATAAAAAAAGTTTAAACCCTAATTCCACAAACATTGACATTGACACTATCAACAATCATTCCAGTGAATTTTTCAACGCTATATTTAACTGTTTTTTTCAAGCTTTCTGCAACTGCGCTGATACTTACACTGTATTTAAGAATTACATAAAGGTCAATGTAAATTTTGTTGTCTACGGTTAAAACTTTTACACCTTTTTTAAGTTGTTGCCTTTTAAACATTAAAGCAAAATTATCTGAAAGTCTTTTAGCTACCAAATCAACCACACCATAACATTCTAGTGCAGTGCTACCAGCAACCATTTCAATTGCCTCATCGCTAATACTTATCTTTCCATAACTATTAACAGTTTTGACAGCCATAAATCCCCCTATATAGATAATCAACATTTATTTTACTATAAAATATATATAAAATCAAGGATTTCGATAGTTTTTTTTGTTCCTTATAATATTTTTTTGGAAAATTTTGAAATAAAAAAGAAATATGCTTGATTTTTGTAATTTTATTTGATAGAATATATCAGTTTAAAGCGAAACTCACTAGGAGGATAATGTTTATGTCAAGAGTATGCAGTATATGCGGAAAAGGAAAAATGGGCGGACATCAAGTTAGCCACTCAAATATAAAGACAAACAAACAATGGAATGCTAATGTTCAAAAAGTTAATGTTGAAGTTGACGGTGTTGAAAAGAGACAATATGTTTGTACAAAATGCTTGAAAACAGCAAAAAAAGCTTAAGCATATAATTATGATAAATTGAAAAACAAGGCTCAAAATGAGATATCTCAAAGAGCCTTTTTTTTGATTTAAATATGTAAAAAATTATTTCAAATGCTTTTTGAAAATCAACTTTAAAATAGGTGACAAAAATGCTGGAACCTTAAAACAAAATATCATAGAATAAACTCCTATGATATTTTATGAAAAAAATTTTATTGTTGTGAATAGTTACATTTATTTCAATAAATTTATTGCGTCTTTTTTGTTTTGTGATGAGAATACAAAATTTCCACTAACAACAATATCTACGCCAAAATTTTTTAAAATAATTGCCTCTTTTTCAGTTATTCCACCGTCTACTTCAATTTTGAAATCAAGTTTATTCTTTTGCCTTAATTCAGCCAGTTTTTTTATTTTTAATATTACGCTTTCATCAAATTTTTGCCCACTTTTGCCTGTTTTGACTGACATAATCAAGATAATATCCAAGTATTTTAAATATTGTAAAATTTCATCTAATTTAGTTTCTATTTCTAGTGATAATCCACAAAGTGCATTGCGGTCGTGGACAAAATTAATATATTTCAAAACCTCATTTTTTGTTTCAAAACTTTCAATTTGTGCAGTGACAATATTTGCTCCAGCCTTTATATAATCTTCTGCAAAATTGATTGCATTTTTTGTCATCAAATGACAATCCAAAGGTATTGTTGAATTTCTGTTTATTTCTTTTGCAAACTCAACCGAAAAGCATTTTGTTTGATTATATACGCCGTCGCAAACATCAAGGTGCATAAAATCAGTGAAATTTTCGATTTCTTTCACATATTTTAAATAATTGTTACCTGCTGGCATTGTTGAAACAGAAACTAACATAAAACTCCTTTTGATAACAGTATATCAATAAATTTTAAAATCAAAAGATTAAAATAATTTGAAAAAATGAAAGATAGACAGGGAGTGCTTTCTATGGTTGACTCTCACATCGCTTTGCTCCTAAAATGACAAAAAGTTGAATGATATTTAATAATTATTTTTATCCTTTTCAAACACTTTTTTGCGTGTCATATCCTTTTCACATCCATTTTTTTGTGGTGTGTAATACACTTTCCCTTCAAGTTCTTTTGGCATATATTGTTGATAGACATAACCTCCATAGTCGTGAGGATATTTGTACATTCCCGTGCCATCATCATTTGTTGAAGGATGATTTTTTAATGCATTTGGAACAGTAACAGTTTTTAGGTTTTTTGCATCAAACTCTGCCATATTTTTGGCAATAATCACACTATTTGACTTATCACTTTCACAAGCATAAATTATAGCGTGAGTCATAGGAATAAGTCCTTCTGGTTTTCCCATATTTTGATAGGCTGTCATTGCAGAAACTGCAACGACCATTGCATTTGAATTTGCCATTCCAATATCTTCACTTGTGTGGGCGATAAGCCTACGAAAAATGATGAGCGGATCAACTCCACTTTCAATCAAACGAAAAGCGTAAAATAGTGCACTATCAGCATCACTTCCACGAATACTTTTGCAGAAAGCTGAAAGCATATCATAATATTGATTTTCATCAATACTCATAACTTTTTCATCAAGACATTCGGAAATCAATTCCTTGTCAATAATTACTCTTCCATTTTCAATCTTTCCAGTTGTGCTTGCAATTTCAAGAGTGTTAAGTGCTTTTCTTAGGTCTCCACCTGTTGCAAAAGCAAGATAATCTAAAGCATCTGGCCTTATATCAATATCAAAATCGGCAAGGCCTTTTGGTGACTTTATTGCGTTTAAAATTGCAAGTTTAATATCATTTTTTTCAAGTGGTTTAAACTCAAAAATCCTGCATCTAGAAACAATGGCTCTTGTCATACTTGTATAAGGATTTTCAGTTGTGCTCCCAATAAAAATTATGCTTCCATTTTCAATTGCTTCCAAAACACTATCACTTTGTGCTTTGTTCCATCTATGACATTCATCAAGTAGTAGATATGTTCGTTTGCCATAAAGTTCCAAATTGCGTTTTGCCTCGCTAATTACTTCCTTTGCATCACCAACTCCACTATTTATGGCATTAAGTTTTTTGAAAACTGCTCCACTGGAACTAGCAATAATGCTTGCAAGGGTTGTCTTTCCAGTTCCAGGTGGACCATAAAATATACAACTACCTAGCGTTCCATTTTTTATAGCTTTTTCAATTATGCCACCTTTTTTTATAATATGAGTTTGCCCAACAAATTCATCAAGAGTTGTAGGTCTAACCCTATCAGCAAGTGGCGCAAATTTTTTTGTGTCTTGAAACAAATTTATTTCTTCCATATGTTAGATTATATCAAATTTGTTAATATTATAGCAAACAAAAAAGCACCAATTGGTGCTTTCATTGAAATAAATATAAAATCTTTGTTTTAATCATTATTTACTCAAATCATATACTTTTTGTGCAACTGGCAAATCTGCGGCAGCCCAATCAAGTTCAAGCATATCCTTTGGATTTAACCATTTTATGTCTTTATGCACATTCATGTGAATATTGTGACTGATGAGTTTGCATTTAAAAACTGCCATTGAAAGATGAAAATCAGGATAATCATGTTCAACTTGATAAAAGAACTCTTCTATATCAACTTTTATTTCCAATTCCTCCCTCAATTCTCTTTCAAGTGTTTGCTCTAATGTTTCACCTTCCTCAATTTTTCCACCTGGAAATTCCCATTTGAAAGACACATAATCATACTTTCCTTGATCTCTTAAAGTGCACATAATTTCGCCGTTTTCATTTTCAATCACTCCAGCAACTGTTCTTATAATTTTCTTTTGTTCCATATTAACTCCTTAAACATTTATAATTTAACACAGTTTTTTTAAGTTGTCAATAGTTTTTTAAAGTTTTTTTTAGTTTTTTAAAAATAATTAAAGTTTTACAAAAAAACTTGCAAAAACTTACGAGTTATGATATAATGCAACTATGGATTTAGAATTAGAAATTTTAATGTTAAAAAGTAGATTGGAAAGAATTGAAAATTTGTTAAATGCTAAAAATGGGATTCAAACAACACTATTTGAAATTCCTCAACCAATAGCAAAGCCAGGCAGAGACAAAACAAAATATGTCTTTAATAACAAAATTTTGCCAAAAAATAGACTTGTTTTGGAAGTTATAAAAAAATATATTGAAAACCAAAACCCTACTCTAGCTGAATTACAAGAAGTTTTTGATAAATCACTTCAAGGGTCACTCAATGTTGTTGAAACCACCCAAAATACAAACAAAATTAAGGATCCAGAAAAGAGATATTTTATGAATAACCAACTAAATTTGAAAGATGGAAACACTGTTGTTGTTTGCACTCAATGGGGAATATTTAATATTGTTAAATTTGAAAAACTTGCAAGTAATTTAGGGTTTGAAATTGATAAAATATAAATTTTTTAAAATAAATAAAAAATTGATAGTAAATTACATATCAATTTTTTTTAATTTATATTTCCATTGTTATCAATATATTTTTGTCTAAGCTGGCCACAAGCACCGTCAATATCCTCTCCAAGAGTTCGCCTCAATGTTGCACTTTGACCAAGTTTTGTGAGCATTTGTACAAACTCGTTTGCTCTTTCGCGCGTTGAGCCAATCAAATTTCGTTCTTCAACACTATTAAGAGGAATAACATTTAAGTGAGTTGGAAAGCCTTTGAGAAGTTCTTTGAGAGACTTTGCATCCTCAAGTGTGTCATTTTTATCTTTTACAAGCACATATTCAAAAACAACTCGCCTATTTGTTTTTTTAAAATAATATTTACAAGCAGACAAAATTTTTTTGATTGAATATTTGTTTGCAATAGGCATAAGCTCTTTTCGTTTTTCATCATTTGACGCGTGCAAACTGATTGTTAACGTTATTTTGAAACCGTCATCTGCAAGTTTTTTTATATTTTCAACAACGCCACAAGTTGACAAACTAATGTTTCTTTCACTAATATTCAGGCTGTATTGACTTGTAACTAATTTCAAAAACTTTGTGACATTTTCATAGTTGTCAAGTGGTTCGCCAGATCCCATCAAAACTATATTTGTTATCATTCTGTTTTCGCCAAGTTTACCACCCAAAAACTTGTTTGCAACAATAACCTGACCAAGTATTTCGCCCGCACTTAGATTCCTAACAAGGCCATTAAGTGTGCTTGCACAAAACTTACAGCCCATACGGCAACCAACTTGTGTTGAAACACAAAGTGTGTAACCATATTTATACTTCATCAAAACTCCTTCAATAATATTATTGTCAAAAAGTCTAAATAAAAATTTTACTGTTCCATCTCTAGAAATTTTTTTATCTAAAATCAAAACTGGTTGACTAATAAAATTGTTTGAAAGTTTTTCCTTAATTTCGCTTGGAATGTTCATTTCAGTGAAAGTTTTTCCTTGATTTAAAGCAACAAAAATTTGCTCCACCCTAAAGCCTTTTATGTCAAGTGAAGCAAGAATTTCTTTTAATTCTTCTTTGCTAAAATCAAGTAAACAATCCATATTATTCTCGCTTAAATATTTATTTTTTTTAAAAAACAGACAAAAATTATTAAAAAATGTACGTTTTTTTAGTAATTTTTTATAAATTTTTATTATTTTTATTATTTATTATCAAAAAATAAAATTATTTTTTTATTTATTATTTATCAAAATTTACTTTCAAAAGATTTGTTCCAACGGGAATTTTTTTGCCATTCAAAAAATCTTTATCTTTCATTCTTTTTGAATTTTGAGGTTGAATTTCCAAAAGTCTCACAAAGCCATCACCACACTTAACAATAAGTCCAAGTTTGCTGGTCGCACATACAACTTCTGCGTTTGCATATTCTCTCTCTGCAAGATATGAGACTGGTTCTGCTTTGAAAACTTTTGTTGCGTTTCCCATTATGTTTGTTACGGCAACTGGCCACTCTACCATACCTCTCACAAAGTTGCAAATTTCAGTCGCTGACTTTGAAAAATCTATATTGCTATTTTCTTTTTTTAGCATTGGAAAATATGTCATTTCATTTTCATTTTGAGGTGTTAAAACATAGTTTCCACTTTCAAGCAAATCAAGTCCTTCAAGCATCAAATCAGCACCTAATTCTCCCAGTTTTTCCATAAGACTTTCAACAGTGTCAGTGTCTAAAATATCACACTCTTTTGTGAGGAGTATTGGTCCATTGTCAAGTCCTTTCAAAGTTTTTAGAATAGTTACACCGATAGTTTTTTCACCATTTATTAAACTCCATTGAATTGGACTACTCCCCCTATATTTTGGAAGCACTGATGCGTGAACATTATAAACTCCAAATTTGGTGATATCCAAAATTTCTTGACTAAGTATTTGTCCATAAGCTGCTGTCACAATGATGTCAGCATCAATTTTTTTAAGAGTTTCAACACCATCAATTCTTATTTTTTTGAATTGATAAACTGGAATATTATTTTCTTTTGCAAGCACTTTTGTTTCAGGTGGTGTGAGAATTTGCTTTCTTCCAACAGGCTTGTCTGGTTGGCAAACAACAGCCACAACTTTGTGCCTGCTTTCAATCAATTTTTTGAGTACTATTGCACCATATTTTGGAGTGCCCATAAAAATAATTTTCATAATCTTTTCCTTTTTAGTTTTAAAATTTTGTTATCTTCAACACTTAACTACTCTCTTGCATCATTTTTTCAAATTTTTCTAGTGCTTTTTTGTCATCTTTTCTAAATAGTTCTATTGCCTTATCAATGAAAAGTATCCCGTTCAAATGGTCAATTTCGTGGCAAAAGACTGTTGCCATAAAATCTTCTACTGTCATTGAAAATGGATAGCCAAATCTATCTTGTGCTTCAATTGTCACTTTGTAAGGGCGAACAACAATGCCATTGTATTCCTTAACACTCAAACAACCTTCAAAACTTTTTTGACTTCCACTACTTTTCACAATTTTTGGATTGATAAGTTCAAGTTTCATTCCATTGGCTTCAATAACAACAATTTGCCTAAGAACACCAATTTGAGGAGCTGCAATTCCAACTCCATCTTCCTTTTTCATTGTTTCATACATATCGTTAAGCAGTTCAATCAAATTGTCATCAAAATCAGTCACTGGGCGACTTTTTTTTCTTATCAAAGGTTCATTTGAATAAACCACATTTCTAAATGCCATATTTTTCTCCTTTTTAAGATAGGTTTTGAGGATTAACTTCCACAAAACTGATTATATCTTTATGCTTTAAATTTCTATCTATATTATAAATTAAATCTCTTATTTTTGTATAGTCTTTTTGCACAATTCGCATCAAAATTTGATACCTAAATTTGTTTTGAATGCGTTTTACTGGGCATTTCATAGCATTAAGGTATACAAAACTATTTGGATTTTGCTCTTTAATTTCCTTTATTCTATCATAATATTCTTTTGTTTTCGCAGTGACTTTTTGTTCATCTCCACCTGAAACAAGTACTCTAAGAATTGTGACAAATGGTGGAAATTTTGTTACTTCACGAATGTTTAGTTCATGCTTGAAAAAGTTTTTATAGTCATAGTTAACTGCACATCTATATGTGTTATTTTTTGGCATATAGGTTTGAAGCACAACTTTGCCTTCATATTCTCCACGCCCTGCTCTGCCAGCAACTTGGGTTATGAGTGAAAAACATCTTTCGCTTGCCCTAAAATCTGCAAAATGAAGTCCCATATCTGCATCAACAATTCCCACGAGTGTTACGAGTGGAAAATCGTGCCCTTTTGCAATCATTTGTGTGCCAACCAAAATGCTTGATGGAGTGCTAGCAAATTGACTGAGAATTTCAAAGTGTGCATCTTTTGTTCTTGTGTTATCGTTGTCCATTCTAAAAATTTTTGTGTTTGGAAAAAGTTTTTTTAGTTCTTCAACAACTTTTTGAGTGCCTATTGCACCATATTTAAGATCTGTGCTTGCGCAATTTGGACAAGTGAGCAAAGTGTGATATCTTGCATCACAATAGTGACATTTGAGCATATTGTCCTCTTTGTGATACACAAGTGGAACATCACAATTTTCACACTTAACCACATATCCGCAATCACGGCAAACAACACTACTTTGATATCCTCGACGATTAAGATAAATCATTGCTTGTTTTTTGTTTTTTAAACATTCACTAAGCTGAGCAACAAGTGCATTGCTAAAAATTGAATTGTTGCCATTTCTAATTTCACTGAGCATATCTACAATTTGAAAGTTTGGCATCGGTGCTTTGTTGACTCTTTCTGGCATTTCCAAAAGTTGATATTCACCTATTTTTGCCTTGTAAAAGCTTTCAACATCAGGTGTTGCACTGCCAAGAACAAGTGAAGCATTGTTGTATTTTGCCCTGAATTTTGCAACTTCAATTGTTGAATATCTTGGATTTGACTCACTAAAATAGCTTGTATCGTGCTCTTCATCAACAACAATAACACCAATATTTTTGATTGGGGCAAAAATTGCACTTCTTGCACCAACAACAACTTTTGCGTCTCCATTATATATTCTAAACCATTCATCATATCTCTCTCTAACAGAAAGCCCACTGTGGAGAATAGCAATTTTATCACCAAATTTTGCTTTGAAGTGCATTACAACCTGTGGAGTAAGAGAAATTTCTGGCACAAGCATAATTGCAGTTTGATTTCTTGACAATATTTGTTTTATAACATTCATATACACTTCTGTTTTGCCACTTCCTGTAACTCCAAACAACAAATATGTGTCAGGTTTTTGAACAATCTCATTTGCAATATTTTTTTGAGTTTCAGTTAAAATTACATCTTTGTTTTTTGCGCCATAGTCCTTTGATTTTGCAATTACTTTTTGTTTTTCTAATTTAAGCACACCTAATTCAACAAGTTTTTTTACTGCATTTTGAGTAAATTTTTTATTTAGTTCTACAATGTTTTCTCTATTTTTTTCTTTTATAAAATCAAATAAGTTTTTTTGATTTTTTGCTGTGGATTTTAATGTTGTAACATCAAAGTTTTCATTTGCCAAAACTGCAAAAGTTTCAAACTTTGTTTGAACTTTGTTTTTTCTAAGCCCTGCAGGAACAAAAAGGCGAATTGCATCCATCTTTCTGAGATTGAAATTTTGAGTCAAAAAATCTATAAGTTTTAGCATTTCAGGAATAAGTACTGGTTCATCATCAAAACTTAAGACACTTTTGACTTTTGATTTTTCTAGTTTTGTTTCATTTTTTATATTCAATACATAGCCTTCAACTTTTCGATTTCCAAACGGAACAAGCACCCTTGTTCCAGGAACAACAGGAGTGCTGACTTCATAGTCAAATATTCTATCAACTTCACTATTTAAAATATCAACAATAACTTCTACAAACATACTTTTATCTTTTATGAATTTATATTTTTCTTAAAACTTTACAAATATTTATTATTTTTTTACGATTTTTGCTTATTTTTTAAGTTTTTTTTATCTATCTATTATTAAAATAAAGATTTTTGCTATTGCATTGTTTTTTAATACATCTTATTTTAAAGTATCGACAAATTTGTTAACTTGTTTTCTGTTTTTAAAAATGTATTTTTTACCTTTTGTTTTGTTTAAGTTATCCAAATGTTGTTGTTTTCTTTTTTTTGTTCTGCCCCTAAACAAAATCCATGTTGCAAAAGAAAAATCGAATTTATCTCTGCAAGGACAACTATCTCTATTCACTTTTCGATGTTTCCAATACCTTTTGTATGCTGACCAAAAACATTTGAAACGGTTAAAATTCATATAAATTGTAATATCTGATTCTTCAAATCTTTCTGGACAAATGGAACTATAACTTCCATCAATAACCCAACCATTTTTGTTATTATTCAAAAAGTCTTTAACAATGGCTGTTTGCTCTTCTGCCGTTCTTTCTTGCCAATCGCCATAAAATTTTGTGTTATCTAAATGCAAAACTGGTATGTTGTATATTACACCCAATTTTTTTGCAAGTGTTGACTTTCCACTTCCTGAATATCCTATAATTTGTATTTTCATAATACCTCTTCAAAAAATTTGTTTGTCATTTTACAAATATATTCTTTATCAAAAAAACAAAAAGGCAAATATGATATTTGCCTAAATACTATTCATCAACTTCAACTTCATCATTCCAAATTTCATTTGCAGCTTGCGAAAGTTCAATTTCAGGCTCAACACCTTCTTCTAAATATTTTTTTTGAAGTTCAACTGCTCTTTTGCTTGCAAGAACAGCAAGTTTGTATTTATTTCCTATTTTTTCGCTCATTTTTTCAATAGGTGGTTCAATCATCATAACTTTATATCTCCTAATTTGAATTATATCACAATGGAATAATTTATTCAATCAAAAATTTGTATTTTTCACAAATTTTTATTGTTTGTTGTATCATCATATAATGATAGCGCATGCTCCATCTTTGAATGGTATTAAGTTTTTTACTTTCACAAGGCAGTGAAGTGGTGCTGATTTATCAAGATAAATTTTTATGTAATTTTCAGTGTAGCCAACAACAAAATTTCCTTCAACGCATTCAGTTAGGCATTCCAAAACTGTGGTTTGAGATTTTATGTATTCCAATTTGTTTTGTCTGTTAACTTCTTCCAAAACTTTAACGCGTTTGTTAACAATATTTCCATCAACAATTTGCATTTTTGCTGCAACTGTGCCTTCTCTTTTTGAATATGGAAAAATGTGCATCTCATAAAAATTTGCTTTTTTAATTGTGTCAACTGTTTCAGCAAAATCGTCTTCAGTTTCAGTTGGAAATCCAACAATTACATCTGTGGTTAAAGCTGCATTTGGAAAATATTTTCTGATAAGTTGAACTTTTGACAAAAATTGCTCAGT
>CAJOLY010000003.1 GCA_905235485.1 uncultured Clostridia bacterium | reverse complement strand
ATATTTCTCAAATCACTACGGTCAACACTTTCATTTTTGTCATGTCTAGTAATTTTAATAAGTCCTGTGCCAAAGTCCGTTGCTGTTGTAAAGGGGTCGCCCTCGCAAACAATTCCATCAACATATCGAACAATCTTTTTGGTGCAATATCTTGTCATGAGTTTTTGAATTGCTTGATATTGTCTCGAAATAGTCACATCTTTCATGCCTGTTGCACCATTGTTTCTAATATCAATATACAATTCTTTCTCTTGCAATGAGAGTTGCATTTTTCCAAAGTGCTTAACTTGTTCGAGGAAATTTGTCATATTGAGTTGTCGAGTGTCAATCTTATCTTTTGTGCATTTGTCAACCAACCCATAAATAATAGATGTTGCAAAGTTTCTTTCTGTTGGTGTAAGTTTAAAGTTTTGTGTGTGCTTTGGTGAGTTTATCAAGGTCATCGCTCCAGACCTTAACCATAACTTGTTGGTCTTTTGGTTGAATTATTTGTGGCAAACTCGAATTTGCAGATGCCACTGGTTTAATTGTTGGTGTTGTCATTCTTTTTATTCTCCTCTTTATTAAATTTTGCTTCTTCTAAATTTCTTAGAAAGTTGTCGTGTATAATTTGTTTTGTAATATCTGTTGTGAGTTTGTCCAACTCTTTATCTATTTGCTCTTTTCGTTTAAAACCCTTGATTATAAAACTCACAAGCCAAACATCTAAGGCAAGAGCAATAATAGAAAGTATAAGTGTCATATATGCCAGTGCAGTCATTTTTCTTCTCCTTTTATAAAACTCGCTTTTATGTTGCTTTCTTTACAAGTGACAAGGTCAATTTGTTGCGAGTCGCTAATCATGTCAAATGTGTTGTCTTGTTTGTTGTCAATAAATTGTGGGACGTTTACATCAAGCAACTTTTGTAAACCGCAATTCATTTTGAAGTCGGCAATTATCTTTTGCCCTTGACTTAAATTTTTATAAACAACGCCATTTAGTAAGCACTCGCAAGTTGGTTGGTATTCATTCTCCGCATTTGCCGTATTCATTTTAAAGAATTTAAAGGCAAGCCCATCGAAGTTGTTTTTTGTTTCACGTGAAACAATTTCTATTTTTTTTTCAACATAAAGTTTGAGTGCTTCAGTTTGTTTCAGAAGTTCTTTTTGTTGGTTAAGCAACTTTTTATTTTCTTCTTTTATATTTTCAATTTCACAACTTAATTTATCAATCAAGGCGCCTTTATACAACTCTTGATTTATGTCATAAATTTGTTGCTTTAAGTCTTGCATGGATTTGTCAAACTCCGCTTTTGCCCCAGACCCCTTAAAATATTGGTCTAATTGCCCCGTGAGCCGATTTAATTCAAGTTTTTGACTTGTTATTCGTTCCTCAAGTTTTTGAGCCTCTAAACGGCAATTTTCAGCCTCATCATGAAGTTCTGACAGTTTTTGCATTTTGTCTAATTCAAAAGTGGCTTTCAAAGTCAGCATTTTTTTATTATCTAGTTTAGTTCCACAAGTTGGGCATTTGTCAGAAAGAGTTGTTGAAAATAGATTTTGCGAAGCGGTCTCTAATTGTTGTTCAGAATTTAGTAGCACCTCTTTTCTTTGGTCGCAATTTGCTATTGAAAATTCCAAATCTTTTATTTGTTTCTGTAGTTCAATTCGCTTTTGCAACTGCCCTTGTGTCAAGTCCTCAATGTCTTGTTCAAGCCTTGCTCTTTCGCTAACAAGAACATCATAATTTATTATAGAATATTCTTTTATTGTGGCTCTTTTGTCATCTAGCAAAACTTTATTTCTCTTGAGGGAATTGTCGATGTCTTTCTTTTTAGCATTAAGAGATGAGGCAATTTCTGTTTCGTCTAACCCTTTTGAAAGATATTCTCGAATAGGGTCAAAGTCCTCACTAGCTTCAATGTCTTTTATTTTTAAATCTATATTAAGTAACCCAAACAAGAAATTTCTTCTTTCTTTCCAAGTCCACCTTGTTCCATTGTCATTGTTAAAAGCGCTTAAATCAAGCAATAGTCTAACATTGTTGTAATCGTTCACTTCAAATATGCTTGCAAGCTCAGCCTTAAAATTGGTTGCAGTCTTTGAAATGTCATCAATGTAGAATTTGCTATCATTGCCAGCAAATTGCCCAGAATTTGTCCATTTTTGTTTGTTTAGTCTTTTAAAAGAATAATCAATACTATCGATAGACATTAAAACTTCAACAAGTGTGTCTATATTTTCTACAAGTGTGTCATCAATCTTGGGAGCAAAGTCGCAATCAAAACCAAAGCACCATAAATAAGCATCTCGAATGGTGGTTTTGCCACAACCCGTTTCGCCCATGAGGACATTTTTGCCCTCATCAAACTTAAAATTTACTTCAGCATAACACTTAAAGTTGTGAATTTTAAGTTCTTTTATTATTATTTTTTTCATTCTATCTCCTTTTTTCTTCTTGGCACTTTGTCGACTGAGCCGACAGGTCTGCCCTTTTTAACCCCTTGTTCCATGACTTTGACAACATCTGCAACCAAAACTTCATTGTATTCGTTTACTCTATAAGTGTGATTTTTTATACGCTTGTAAACGACAGAACGATTTATGCCATAAGTTTTTGCCACATCATCAGCCTTCATGAAAAGCACAGAATACACCTCCTTTTTTTAAGTTTCGTTATTATTTTAAATGATAAAAATGAAAAAGTCAAGCAATTTGTCTATAATTGTTCCTAATTGTTCCTATTTTTTACACACAAAAAAAAGAACAGGTCTTGCCTATTCTTTTATAAATAATTCATAACTTGTATTGATAAAATATCTAATTGTGTTTCCCTTCTCTCTAAAATGGTCTAGCGAGTATGCTTCAATGAAGTCATATTGCTCTTGTGTAAGCCTAAAATGCCTAACTTTAAAATTATTGCCAGCAGATTTGACCGAAGATGTTGTCTTTGTCAACTCTAAATATGGAACAACTTTAATAAGCTCAGCCACCAATTCGTGCATGAATTTTTTGTTAAAATGTTTTAAGAGCCTGTTCATTTTTTCGAGTTCGCCGTCAGTCATGCCAACTGACAAAAGTTTTGTTTCACTTTCTCTTTTTAGTCGCATGAGTATTCTCCTTTTTTGCTTGTATATATTCTAATATTTCTTTGTCATCAATGTAAAATGCCTTGAAAGAGTGTTCGAGTGGGTAGTATGCAGGGCGAATTATACAATCGCCAACACCTTTGAGTTCGTATGAGTGCTTATTGCCTAGAATGTTTATGCTATCTCTTTGAGAAATCGCTTTCAAAGCTATTCTTGTTGGACAGTTTGCTTTAATTAAACTTGTGCAAACACTTACAAGTGGGTTTTGTGTTGCAAGAATAAGACAAATATTTACAGCTCTGCCAACTTGTGCAATATGGACTAGCAATTCTTCAATATCTTTTTTAATAGATGAAAACATAAGGTCGGAAAGTTCATCAATGATAACAAAAATATATGGACAAGTTTTTTCATCGGCTTTTAGCAATTTTTGTTTTGATAAACTTTCAAGTCGGTCGTCAAGTTCTTGTGCAATTTGATAAAGTCGCCAATAAGCAGGGTATTCGCCACAATCGACACTCTTTACTTGTGGGCAGTCGTTCCATATTGTCAGAGTTCTTTTGACATCTATTAAGTGAATAGAAACATCATCACTATTTTTGGTTAGCGAATATATAATATTATTTAATAGAGTAGTCTTGCCCATGCCTGTTGACCCAGAAATCAATGTGTGGGTGGCTTTTGTAAAGTCAATGCCAACAAGTTCTCCCGAGTTGTCAATTCCCAACAATGCAGAATAAGGGTTCGCAAATGAATAACTCTCAAAGTTTGCAGCCAAGCCAATGCTTTGAGTTTGTTTATCTTCATATATGGCAAAGTCATAATTTTTGCTTTGTCCAAGTCGCAGTTGTGTTTTTTTGAGTAGGTTTATAACATCAAGAGCATTATTTAATTTTTTAAACTTGTCTAGTTTGTTTATGCTAAACTCATAAATGTTGGCAACAATGCTTTCTTCAACATTTCTCAAAAAACAAGGTATGTCCATTTTCCCTAGAACGGCTTGTAGTTCATTTCCAAATGTTTGTATGGACTTTGTTTCTTCCATTTTCTTCTCCTTAACTTAAAACATAATCTATTGCATTTGCTACTGCATTATACCACTCATCACAAGAGTACTCTTCATACTTATCAAGCACTCTGTCAATTCGTTCCACGATATCTTTCATTGCTTGCTCAGTCGCCCCATTGTCTTCTAGGTAGGTTAGAATGTCTTCAAGAGCATAAGCCCTTTTGACTTTTCTAAAAATCTTTTCATCATCTGCCGTGATTTTTAAGTCTTCAATCATTTTTCTAAGTTTTTCCATTTTACAAAATCTCCTTTGCAAGAATATAGATGTGTGTTCTATAATTGTTGAGTTCCGCAGTATATTCTGTTTCAGTATATTCATAAAAGTCAAAGTTTTGTTTTTCATCAATAAAGTTAGCAACCCATTTTTCTCTTTCTTCAATCTCAACCTGTTGATTAAAAATAATCTTTGCTCTTTCAAGTGTTTTGCACGGGAATATACTCATCTCGTTTTGTAAGTCAGCGACATCTTCAAATTCGTTGACAA
Source organism: uncultured Clostridia bacterium (assembly GCA_905235485.1). Lineage (GTDB taxonomy): Bacteria > Bacillota > Clostridia > Christensenellales > UBA1242 > UBA9845. Next base: position 34,229 of record CAJOLY010000003.1, on the reverse strand, counting down.
TCAAATAGATAATTTCTTCTTCTTCCATTTTATAATACTCTCTTCTTTCAATAATTATTGATAAAATTGTGTTTCCTGCCTTTGCATAAAAATAGTTGTCAGTTCTAACAAATTTTGAAAATTCCTGTGGCTTTTTGTCGCCAAAGATTGCTTTGCAATTCTTTTCAATTTGTTCGTCTAAAACTTTCAAAGATTCAGAATAGGTGGAGCAGACAAGGTCTATCTGCTCGCACTCTCTGTCTTTTCTATATTTGGTTATAACCATATAAATGCTGTTTTGTTCCATTTTATTCTCCCTTTAAATCTAATTGAATTTTTATTTTTTCTTCGACCTGTTTCATTTGTTGGTCGTCAAGTTGTGCGACAAAGCCCTGTGTTTCGGTTTTGTCAATACTTGTTATATGCTCGCACAAAACTGTGTTCCACTTGTTGTTTACAAATATATTAAAATGTGTTGGCAAGAATTTTTTGTCAGCTGTCGTAAGCGGAATTGCTGTAAGAGTGCCAGAATATTCATTGTTATAATTATTTGACACAATCAAATATGGGCGGAGTGATGATTGAATATGCCCGTTTGAATAAGTGTTGTTCGCCCAATATATCTCGCCTCGTCTAAATTGTTTTTTCATGTGTTAAATTCTCCTCGTATTCCTTTATGTCATTTTTTATATTTTCAATATATTTTGGCTCTCCAAAAGTCCCCATGCAGTGATATTTGCTGTCATATCTCTTTTTAAAAAATGTTGCTTTCATAAGTCGGCAAGTCGTTTCGTCTAACTCGTCAACAATAAGAGTTATAATTGTGTTCTTACTTTCGTTGTCAAATTCTCTTTGATAGTTAAAGTCGCCGGTAAACTCGTCTTTTGTCTTTTTCAAGTTATATTTATTTATATAATAACTCGCTGTTTTGATTTCTTCTTCCATTTTCATTTTCTCCCTTTATTCTTTTAAATTTTGACTTTTTTAAGTCCTTTTCCATTGTTTCAAATGATATGTCGCTAGTAATTATATAATTTTTATTTCTATCTCTATTGTGTGTCTTTCCAAGAGTATAAGTAAAAGTTGCAAAGTCAATTTCAAGAGTGCGATTGTAGGTCATAAAGCGGACTTTTGGTGTCATAAGCCTATTCTCCCTTTTGGTGCAGAATGTATTTTGCAAAAGTAACCCTGTCGCCATATCTATTTTTTCTTGTAATATAAGTTGTTTCGATATTGTTTCCCTCAGCCCGCAAGTCATAAATGATTGCAGAAAGTCTAGTTGCTCCATAATCTCTAAATGCTTGCAAACTTGTTATGTTGCCTTTCGCATACAAGTGCATTAAAACTCTGTCTTTGAGTGTGATTTTATTCATTTTCGTTTTCCCCTTTATATTCTTTATATTCATTTACATTTTTCATGTCTTTAAGCATATATGATATGCTCTTGTTGTGGTGTTTTGCATATTCATTTAGTGCAGAAAAAGTAAGAGAGAATGCGTCATCTCTTTTCTTTTGTGGTGCAACCGCAGAATAGCCTGTTTTTTCTTCGACTACAACCCAAAGTACACCATACTTGTAGCAGTTGAGTGTGATTTCGGTGCCTGTGTAGTCAATATAAGTCTTTGAATAACCTTGTCTTTTTATTTTATAAAATAGTCCGTCTTTGTGTAAGCACGAATAAAATTCTTTTTGTTTCATTATAGTTTACCCCCTATTCTCTCCAACCAATCGGCTTATAGTCAAGCCCAAGCAAGAATGCCGAATAGATTGTGTTAAGTTCTATATATGCGTTTTTTGATGTGTTAGCAAATAGCATTGCAAAATTGAGTGTGTCTGTTATTCGCTTTTGCTCAGCTTGTGTCAACCGCTTCCAAGTCCAAGCATTTTTTAATGATAATATAAAATTGTGCCTTATGTTTTCTCTTTCAAATTTATTCATAAAATTTTCTCCCTTTGATATTTTCGTTTTTAAGCCCATTTTGAGTGTAGGTCGAATATTTTATCAACCAAAGCCCAAACAAGCCCAGAATAGCCCTTAAAAGCCATATTTTGCCTATGCTCGTTTAATTTCATAAGTCCTAGTTATAGTTTTGTGTCTATAACTATCAGTTTTGCCCCAGCGAACAAACTTGTTTTTGTATATTATTTGTTGAATTAAAAAGAATGTTGGCGTCGTGTCGCCCATGACTTTTGAAAATTCGTCAGTCATGGTATAGATTTTTTTTGTTTCGCCATCTTCAATTTCTCCCCGCCAAGTTTCAATGTTGTGTTGCTTGTCAAAATCTTCTTTTTGTTCTAGTTTTATTAAATTATATTTTTTAATTGCTTGTTGTTTAGTCATTTCCAAATTCTCCTTATTCTTCCCATTTAGCAAGTGCTATGCCCCACTCATCATCGCCGTCAGTGTCGCAGGCATAGAACACTTTAAATTCTTTGCAGTCGTAAAGCCTCTCAACATAGCTGCCCTCGCCTTGTTTTTCGTCAAAGCCTGTGCTGTTGCACATAGCCTCAACAAGCGTGTCATGTTCGTTTATTTCATTTTCGTCTTTAAAATCTTCAGCTCGGTTTTCAAGATTGACAAAAGCCTCCAAGATTTTTCCTTTGTTAAATAATTCCGTTTTAAAAATTCCTTTTTTCATTTTCTTTTTTTCTCCCTTTATTTATATTGTTTAATGTGCATAAGTAGAATGTATTTTTTAATCTTCCCAAAGTTGCCAAACAAAGTCGCTGTCTTGCAGAATAGTGATGTTGTTTTCCATGTTTTCCCCCCTTTAAATAACTTGCAGAATGCAGTAAATGGACAAGTTATAAGACAAGTATAAAGCCAATTTTTGTCAAAGTCAAGCATTTTTGCAAAATAATTTTGTTTTTTATTATTTTAATAATTGCAGAATAAAGCTGTTTCAAAAGTTTCATATGCTTGTTTGAGTTTTTTCAACTGTTTTGTTTCGGCTTGTCTAAATTCTTGGTATTGTCGCATAACAAACTCTTTTTGCTCGCTTGTATATTCGTCAAAGTTTTTTTTGTGTTCATTTAAAAAATCTTCACTATATTTCATGATATTTTCTTTTGCTTGTTTATACAATTCTTTTAAATTTTCTAGTTTTTCCATGTCTTTTTATCTCCATTTTTGTTTATTTTTGTTTTGTTTATTATTTTAATATAACTATTGTTATATAAATTTGTCGCAGAATATGACCGCCTCCAGCTCTTAAAAGTCGCAGAATAGCCACTTTTTATATTTTTATAATAAATAATAATGTCTTTTTTGGTGCAGAATATCAGCCCACGGATAAAACATCGCAGAATATGCCATATTTGCAAAGATAAAGCTCATGCCGGCGTTCTTGGTATAGATAAAACACACTTGACCGCCGTCAAGCCTCTTTTATATATTTATTTTATTAAATTTCGACAAACTCATTAAACGCGTTTATAAAAGCGTCAAGGGTTTTTTCTTTCAAGTCGTGTAAAATTTTTGTTAAGTCTTTTGTCGTGATATAGTTGTCGCAAGCATGGTCTAAGTTGTTATATTTTATTTTTATAACTTTAAATTTATTTATAGCAAAATCAAAATCTGTTTCATGCTCCCAAACATCAAAATCAACTAAAATTTTAAATTGCTCTATTGTCAATTTTTCAAGCGTGATTTGGTATTTGCTATTTTTATTTAATATATTTGTTAATGCTTTTGTTGTCGCGATTTTCATTTTTTTACCTCTTTATTCTTTTTTATTTATTTGTTTGTTGTTTTATTTGGTTTTTAGTGTGTGAAAGTTATTTTTTACAAAATGTTACAAAATGCAAAAAGACAAACAAGATTTTTTTCTTGCTTATCTTTTAAAATAATATAATTATAAAACAATTTGATAATTTTGCGATGGTGTGATATAGTTTAAGACCGTCTCACCGTTTTCGTTTGTTGTTACAAATCCGAGCGTAAAGACAAATTTTGAAAATGTTGTTATTTTAAAGTTTGTTGCGTTGTGTTGTCTTGCTATCTCTTGCCATTCGTCAAAGATTCTTGCTTTGTTTCGGCTTGGCTTGTCGTATGCTTGCCAAATAGAATAAACATTTGATTTTTCAAAATTGTTAATATATTCTTTCGCTTTTTTTGTGTTTTTGTTTAGTTTCATTTTTTTTCTCCTTTTAAATTATTTGTAAATATAATGTTGTGCGTGTTTGTTTAAGTAGATGCTTTTAGAAAATTTCACGCTTTAAGCGTTCCAGCCATTCTACCGACTTTGTCAAAGCGTGCTTTATTGCTTTTGCGCGCTCTTCTGTCGTGGCTTGCTTTTGTTGTTCTGTTGTTAAAAAAACAACATCATCAACAGCTTCATCAAACGCTTTTAGCTTTTCCTGTTCTGTCATGCTTTCATCACCTCCTTTATTTTTTATGTTCTTTGTTTGTCTTTCTCATCTTGTCAAAAATATTATAGCAAATTTTTTGGATAAAGTCAATAAAATAACAAAAATATTTTACTTTTTTTTAATAATTTTTTTATTTATTTTTTATCAATCAAAACCAACACCAACAACACCAAACCATTTTGTAAAATATTGTAAAATTTTGTAACCACCCCCTCCCCATATATAGAACACACAGGACAAAAGGCGAGTTAGTCCTCTCTCCCCGCGACGTAGGCAAAAAAGGGTCGAACGGAAGTGTGTAGTCAAGATGGGGCTAAGGCAAAGGTTAATTTTTTTGTGATTTTGTTGAAGTAAAGGATGGAAGCCGAGCACGGTTGCCCAATAGTAGTTGTTATTATGTTTTTAGGCTAAATCATTTGACATGCGGCATGGCGAGGATATATGCTAGATGGAGGAGGTGCATCATGAAATATCCATATGCAAGCGATGATAGTTTTTACTTGTATGGCAAGTTTATAGTGGTGAAGCGGCAGTGTCCGAAATGCGGGGGCAATGGGGATGATGACGGAGTGATAGACCCAGAGAGTGGAATCTGCGACAAGTGTGGGTTCGACATGAGAGTTTTGGAGGTATGCAAAAGATGAGCCGAAGTGTAAAGAGGTATCCGTGCACAAAGGGCGGGTGGTATGGGCGAGAAAAGTTGGAGCATTCGTAATTTAGCAAGTGGGAATGGAAGGACAAGAAGAAATACATAGCGAAATAGCAAAGTTTTTACGGTTTTGTGGTAAAAACCATCCAACCTCAAAAAATCGCCGAAAATAGCAAAAAAGGCTCTTTCGGCAAGTTGTTATTATGAATTTTTTATTTTTGTGTTCAATTTACTTGACAAATATTGTTATTATGTTTTACAATGTGTATGTAAGGATGCGAGATTGCCTTACACCCCTTTATTTCTAGCAGCGGTGGCAACAGCCTTATGTTGTGAGTAATGTGTGTCTATCTTCATTTTTGTTCTAAGTATTTTTAAATTTGCAAAGAATCTCCTTATTTTTTCGCAAAATCAGACATCGTGTGGCGAGCTGCAGCCACTTTATCCATTGAGGCTCAACAGGTTTCTTGTATTTTCCCTGTGACAGCCTCCTCCTTGCGGACATAGGTTTCTTGGGTGCAATTCCCGAGGTCCGCATCCTAAATGTTTGGGCTGTTTAGTTTTTTCATTTCTATTTCCCTAGACAGCCCGTATAGGTGAGTAGCCAAGTTGGTAAAGGCGCCAGTCTCCAAAACTGGTATGCGGAGGTTCGAGTCCTTCCCCACCTGCCAGTAGAGTATCTAGAGCTCTACGCCCCTCTTCACTGAGGAGAAACTGTCGTTGCTGCAATAGGTTAGAATGTTGCAACCGTGATTCGCCACGAAAGGGCGAGGTTGAATTCAATGTGCTTGGATTTTTTAGAAAAGTTTTGCCAAGTGATGCAAATATGCTCGAAAGTGGAGGGTTACGTGTTCACGCGACTCGTTGAAGCCATAGGGCATGTTGCGGTGCGACAAGTCAGCCCTTGTGTTCGCAGGGGTCGGTCCTAGGTGATGATGTCGCACTTTTATGGAATGAGCAGTTTTAGTGAGTGCAACTCTCACGCATTCCTAAGCAAGTGGCGATGATTTCATCCAAGCAAAAAATTTATGCGTTTGAATTACCATTACCTCAAAGAGATATTGTCAAAATGCTATTTCGAGTTTTATTGCATTTTTCTTACATATTAAATTCTTTATACCTGAGGCAAGTCACTTGTTAAAAACTGAATATGTGGAGAGCGTGGTTGGCTTCAGCATGCGATGACCCACATTTTTGGTTTATGAGGCTCTATATGGGATAGCAGAAAGTGGTTCGAGCCCACCAAGTCTCACTAAAAGGATTTATAAATATGAAAATTACATTTAGTTTGCCAATGATACGAGACTTAAGGAAGCAGTTCTACTTAAAGCAATACGACATTTGCCGATACATAAAAGTCAGTGATGTTGCATATAGGACTTGGGAGAGCAGGGTGAGACGACCTAATGATGAGCATCTAGCAAGCCTCAAGAAGTTGTTTTTGTTGCTTGATAGCCATGCAATAGAGGTTGTTGATAGACAATCTGCCCTAGATATTCTTGATAGGGAGTTTGTGTTAGATGGCGAGGAGTGATAAATTAAAAACTGTAGAGCAAATCAAGTATGAAAATGAGCCACGCAAAAGGGGTCGACCTAGAAAAACTTTTGAGGCATCATTTGCTGTTGAAAAAACTGTTGGCGAGAAAAGAGCCGATTATGTGCAAGAGCAGAAATTACAGGCTGCAGTTGGAGATGAAAGGCATCGGAGAGAGGAATATATTGTTGAAAACTATCAAAAACTGTTGCCAACTTACCTAGAAGAGCGAGAGCAGCAGTTCAAGACACTGCTTGAGAGATTCAAGGTCGAAAATGATGTTATAATAAAAACACAAGCAGGCAAGGTTAAGCACTTTCAACTCACATCATTACTCTCTAAGCCACTATTTTTTGGAGGAATCAATCCACCAAAATACACTGCTTATGATATAATAACTTGTAGTGAGTGCTACTGGAGATGTATAGATGAGGCAAATGACACATTTTTGTGCATTCCAACTCTTCAGCAATTTTGCAGGCTTTTAGGAATATCTACTGGAATGTTCATCGATTACAAGAACCATCAAGACCCTGCAATTAGAAATGCTGTAGCAATGGTGTATGACCGATTTATTGATTTTTATACAACAAAAGGGTTGCAGAACGAAATGAATGCAATTATGAGCATATTCTCACTCAAATCTGTGTATGGGCTTAGAGATAATGATACGGCACCAGCGATTGTAAACAACTTTAACATGACAGTGCCAAGCACAACTATAGATGAAATAGAGAAAAAATATAATTTAAACGAAGACCCACAAGATGTTATAGATTTGGAGGTTTAAAATGGAAGAAGAGAAAGATTTGTATACTTTTGATGATGTAAAAGAAGGCACAGGGACTCAGCCTATAGAAGAGTCTAAAAAGCCAATCGAGATAAAACATGCCGAAAGTTTAATCAAAGAGTTGTTTCCAGAGTTTCAACCAGCAAAGCATTGGATAACCTACTCAATTTATTTGGACTTGGAACACTCAATGTTTACCGTAAATAGAAAACCAAATTTTGCCTACAAGTTAAAAACGGTTTTAATTCTGCCTTTTATAATTATTCCGTATAGTTTTTGGTTTGGATATAAAAATGTTAGAGTTGAAATAAAAGTAAGTTTCAAAGGAAATTTTGTTGTTGGTAGATATTGCGACAAAGAAAAATATGACAAAATTCTTGAATATGCGAGGGAACATGATTTGCTTAAGTGACATAATAAAAGATATTGTTCTATCTTCTGGTTACAAAACAATGGGAGAGTTTTGCAGAGTAAATGGCTTGAGAAAGTCAGACATTCATGTAGCAATGAAGAACAATGCTTGGTCTGTAGAGACTCTAAAAAAAATTGGAGCAATTTTGAAGGTTGACTTGACTACCTTAACAACAGTAAGTGCAGTGGAGTAGTATGGAAGAAAAAGATTTTATGTTAGCAACTGGAAAAGTGGAGAGATACATTGATAACTGTATTGCTTCTATCAACGAATTGGTTAAAAAAAATGAGCCGATTCGTTTTTTCAATGACCGCTTAAATCTTTTGATTGCTGCGTGCAACAAAGTTGAAGAAGGACAAAAATTATACCTTGACTATTGTATTTCAAACTTGCATTATGAGCCAGCACCCGTAATCCTGTTTGATTACCAAATTAGTTCTTATGCAAACAGACTTTATCTTGCCACTCAAAATATGCTCACTTATTATTTTAAAAAACATAGGGAAGTGGGGCTTGATACAATTCAAACGCAAAAAATACTTGACATCTCAAATTTATCTAACAAGATGATGTTCATTGCAGCAAGGTGGTTTAGCGAAAGACAAATGGATGTTTGGGATTATGATAAGCCTTTCAAGAAGCGAAAATTACCACCAAGACGACCACTTTTGCACGATGTAATGCCTTGTTTTGATAGGCTTCTTGCGGTAAAAATGGGCATGGAGTTTGATGATGGATTCAACCCAAAGAGACTTGTTGTTTGCGTGCCACCAAGTAGTGGCAAAACCTATGAAGCAAATGTCTACACCAACCTTATGCTAGCACACCATCAAATTCGCTTTAAAGAAACTGGCATAATTAGAATGACAAACAATGCCGAAAATGCTTATAACTATGGCTCTCAAGTTTACAAAATGATGACAGATGACAAATTTGTTAATATTTTTCCAGAATTTAGAAAATATCAAACTGGTGCTGGAAAAAATAAACCATTTGTTTATGAGAGCAGAGAAAAATATCTACTTAAAGATTGCAATGCAGAGTGCTCAGACTCAATGTTTTTGTTTGGTGAGGGTGCAGGTATCAATGGTAAGAGAGCATTATTAGGGGCAATTATAGATGACTTGTCAGATGGACAAGAAACTATGGATAATGATGAGCTTCACAAGAAAATTACAGACAAAGTTATGTCTGATGTTCTTGACAGAAGTGATGATGATGACTGTCCTATCGTTATCATGGGAACAATGTATAACGAAAATGATGTTCAAAACGCTTTTATAAACATGTGGGATAAAAAAGGGCTTGTTCAACACCCAACACTTAAGAATGTTAGATATACACCAGATGGGAAATGTGCTGTTTGTTTGGTAGACATTGAAGATGTCGAAGGCAATTCTGTTGCTCCAGACCTATATTCGAATGAAAAGTTACAAGAAAAGAAGGAATACTTTATTTCAAGAGGCAAGCCTTATGTTTATAACTTGATTTATAGGCAACATAGAGATAGCAGAGAACCTAAGACTTTTGCAGATGAAACCTTGCAACACTATGTTTGGGGTGAACTGCCAGAAGATTTGTCTCATTATTCTCTTTGTATGATGGACCTGACTCGAACAAATGGAAATGACTTCTTTGTTAGTATATTTTTAAGGCATTGTGAATCCGATGGACTTTATTATTTGACTGACATTGTGTTTGAACAAAAATCTCTTGGCATATTAAATGACCCAAAAAATGAGTTTAGAGATAAAGTTTGCTACAAGGTTATTCACAACTCCACCATTGAATGTTGTGTAGAAAACAACACTAGCAACACGAGTTCCGCATTTTTGAGAGATAGATGTGTAGAACTTGGCTATAAGTCATGTAAATTTAGAGAAAGATTTACAGCAAGAAAGGTAAATCTTGGTTCAAAGGCACAAAGAATCTTAAACAACGAAGAAACAATAAAAAATTATATTGTTTTCCCTCAAAAGGACACAATTCCTGTTGGACATCCACTTTTTCAAGCTATGGAACAACTTAACAACTGGAATAGCAAAGACAATTCAAGAAAGAACCACGATGACTTTCCTGATTGCTTGTCAATGTTCTCTGAAGAATTTATATTTAAGAGAGAAGCACTAGGCAAAATAGCGGGAGTAGATGTTGAAAAAGCCACTATATGTAGATTTTTTTGAAAAAATTTTCAAAATTTTACAAAAATATGGCAAAAACGTTTGACATTTTTAAAATCATGATAATAAAATATCAATGTAGGAGGCTAAGTAATGGCAAAACATTATGGTAGATATAAAATTCTCACGAGTTTAATCCCAAATGGCGACCTAGCTCACGATGCTGCAATTATTCCAGAAATAATTGAAAAGGCTATGCCTATTCACAAACAAAACATTGCGGAAATGAATAGACTCTATGACTACTTTTTTAACCAAACGGACATTTTGAGCAAAGATAAGACATCAAGACCAGAAATAAACAACAAAATTTCAAAGCCAATTTGCTACATTGCTTGTGTCCGAAAAAATACTTATTGTTTTGGCAAGCCATTTCAGTTTATAAGTGCTCAAGCAGAGCAATCAAAACAAGAGCAAGTAAAACAACTTAATGATGCTCTTGCCGCAGACAACTATGCTGGACACTTAACAGAGTGCACGCTCAATTCATCTTGGTCTGCACTTGGATATAAATATATCGAAAGACCAACAAATGAAGAAATTGAAGAAGGTATGTTTTTTAAAACAGTTACTGACATTGACCCTCGACAAGCATTTTGTGTTTATTCTAACACAATAGACAAAGAAAAAGTTCTTGGTGTAATATTCTATGATACAGAGGAGCTTGAGGGTGAAGGACAAAACGCAATTTACAAAACTTACACAATTTTTAATGTGTTTACAAAGTGGCATAAGTGGGTATTCAAGTATGATGGACAACTCTATGTTCCACAGCCATTCAATATTATAATTGCTGGTATGCCTACTCAACTTTTAGGATTTCCATATGATGTTGACCTATCAACTTCAGACAGATTGGTTGTTGCAGAGAGAAACATTCCATTACTTGAGTATCAAAGAAACCCACAAAGAATCAACGACTTTGAACTCGCAATCGACCTTATCAATGCCTCAAACATGATAATCTCTTGTGCTATTGACAAAATTCAACAAAATGTTGACTATGTTCTTAAACTTAGAGATATTTATGTTGGCGAGTGGGATGATGAGGGTAAAAACCCAGTTTATGATACTATTCTAAAATACTTGCAAGCAAACTTGCTTCCAATCGAATCAAATGAAGGAGCAACAACACAGCCAGATGCAACAATCATGGATGTTCCACTTGACATAACACAGGTCAAAGACCTTCTTGGATTTATAAAGCAAGAAATTTACGAAGCATTGTTTATCCCTACAAGAGGGCAAGGTGTTGGGCAAGACACTGGCAAGGCGGTTGAAAGAAGAAATGGGTTTACTGAACTTGAAGACTTTGCAGGCATAACAGTGAATTGCGTTAAAGCAACAGAGAGAGATTTTCTAAGGCTAGTTTTGCAAATTGCGAAAGAAATTCCAGACTGTCCATTTAAAGACTTGAAAGCAAAAGATGTCATTATCAAGGATGTTAGAAATAACATTGAAGATATGCAAGAGCAAACTCAAGCGTTTGCCACACTTATTGGTGCAGGGGTTAATAGGCAAACGGCATATGAGATTACAAAACTTGTTGCGGATGCTATTGACACAACAAAACTTGACGAGGCTTATGCTATTGCTCAAGCAAAGAAAGAGGCTGACAAAAAAGAAGTTGTGAATGTGACAGAGGACAAAAATGTTATTGAGACTGCTTAATTGCAGTTTTTAATAAAGTCTACAGGACTATAAACTGGAAACTTGCCGACGGGCATTAAACGGAATTTATGGTTGACGAACCTAAAACGGGAGGATATTATGGCTGAATTAGAGAACAATTCACAAGTAACAAATGATGTTACAGACAACAATGACGAGGCTGCAAAAGTCGAGAAAGCATTTAGAACTTTCAAAACACAAGAAGAGTTTGATAACTTTGCTGCGTTTATGAGAAAGAAAGGCGAAGAGTCTGCACTTAAAAATGCCAAAGTAACTGATGGCGAAAACACCTTCAATGCTGAGGATTACAAGAAGTCTATTAAAAAAGACCTTGAAGCACAAATCAGAGCCGACATTGAACGTCAAGCAAAAATGACTGAAGCTGAAAAACTTGCAGAAGAAAGAGAAAGAATGATGCAAGAGTTCAGAGAGGAAAGAGTTGAACTCAACCGTGAGAAAGCGAGAACAATGCTTACAAAGGCTGGATTCGATGAAGATGATATGGACGTTTATCTTGATTTTGTAAATGAAGATACTGAAATAAGTCTTGGAAGAATCCAAAGAGTATGTGACACTCAAAAGGCTAGACTTGAAAAACAAAAGAAGTCTATCATTGATGAGTTGCAGAAAAATTCGCCAAATATGAACTTCGCAGATGGCTCAAGTGTTAATGCTTTACAGAGTCAATATGATGAAGCAAAAAAAGTTGGCAACCTTGCAAAAATGAGTTCTCTCATTCGTGAGGCTCAAGCACAAGGAATCCAGTTAAAGTAAAAGCATAAATATTATTTTAAGGGAGAAAATAAAAATGGCTACTGCTTATACAGATACCGTGTTGAATTATAGTGGATTGCTTTATTCAACAACAGACAACAACACAAGATTGCTCGATGCAGTCTATACAAGAGGAAAGGCATTTGGCGATGGCATTTTTGGAATTGGTAAAAGAAGAGTAAATTCAATTCAATTTGCATTGTCAAGTGGGTTTGATGTAGGAGATGGTTCTCAACCAGAAATTTCTGAACAAAGTTCAACTGTTGCTCCAAACGCATCACCAATCACAAGAAATCAACAAGACAACTGCATCCAGATTTTCCAAGATTCTGTTGATGTTTCTTATTTGAAACAAAGTGCTAATGGCACAATGGCAGGTCTTAATATTGCTGGACAAGCAAATAATGTTCCAAATGAACTTGACTTCCAAATTTCTGGAAAAATGCTCAAACAAAAGAAAGACCTTAACTACACTCTTATCAATGGACAATATCAAGCAGGTTCTAACAATGCTACCGCTTGGAAATCAAGAGGACTTGTTGCTGGTATTACAACAAACGTAATTGCTGGTGCTTCAATGTCAGGAGCATTGCTTAACAATGGAATTACAGCTGCTATTGCAAACGGATTTGTTTTCGATGGTGGAAGAATGGAACTCTGGTGCAATCCAGCAGACCTTAACACAATCAACTCTGCATTTAGCTCGGCTACAGGATTTGGACTTCCAGCAAGCAGAACTGAAGGTGGTCTTGCCATCACAAAAATTATGACAAACTTCGGTGAAGTTGTTGTAAACTATGATGCAAACATCGTTGCCGGAACATATTTGCTCTTGAACATGAGTGAACTTGCTATCGCAGAACTTGATGTTCCGGGCAAAGGAAACTTCTTCTATGAAGCTCTCTCAAAAACCGGTGCTGCTGAAAAAGGTCAAATCTATGGACAAGCTGGTATCGATTATGGTGCTGAATGGAAACACATTCAATTTGTTATCACATCTTCAACTGCTACTGTAAGCGGAACTGTTAAGGCTGGTTCAACAGCTATCGAAGGTGCTACAGTAACATTGAAAGAGAAATTTAGCGGAACGACAAAGACTGGAACAAGTGCTGAATCAACTGGTGCTTACTCAATCTCTTCTGTAGCCGCTGGTGTTTATGATGTAACTGTTGCTAAAGACGGATACACATATGATGGAACAACAATTGTAGTTGCTGGCGAAGACACAACACTTAACATTGCTGTTACTTCTGTCTAATAAATTTAAGTTTTAAAGGAGTTTTTGATGAAATTCAAACGTAAAAGCATTGAAACAATGGTATTTATCGAGAAGTTAGGGTGTATGGTATCTTTTAAAGATGGAATTGCCATAACAGATGATAAAATTGGGAAAGAGATGATACAATTAGGTTATGTAAACATTGAAGACTCCCAAGAAACAAAAACAAAACAAGAACCAAAGGTGGAGAGACCAAAGCCTGTTGAATCTAAACCACAAATGAGAAAACAGGCTGAGGCAAAGCCTTTAAAACCAATCAAGCCACTTGCTCCAGAGAAATCTGAAGAGAGTGAAGAAATAAACAGTGAAGTTTAATCGGGAGGATAGTATGGCACGTTATGAGTATCTAGACATAGAAGAATATAGAGATTACATTGTAGGCAAAGCCAAGACAAAGTTGCTTTATAGGTCAAATATGACTGATAGTGATGTGTCTGCTATCCTCTTTGATTTCTTTACAGATGCTTATAATATTATTAAGAAATGGCGAAAGTTGAAAACGGATGATGAATTTCTTGCTCAAAAATGGGATACAGAAATTGTTGACTTCATAGTTGATTCTCATAGAATGCTGGGAGAGGAAACTCTTGCTGCATCTTCAATGAATGGGATTAGCAGAACATACAAATTGTCGCCAGAGGCAAGGCTTAAAAGTCGAATACCTCAAGTTATATAGGTGAATCATGGCAGAAACAGACAACAGAAAGATTTTCGCAGCATATTATATTGGTGAAGATATAGAGTCGAAAAAGGCAAAATATACTGACCCACATATAATCTATGCAAATGTAAGCGAACCCGTATCTTATGAAACAATAGAAGATATTGGGCGAATACCTGAATATGATAGAACAATCATTATCGGAAGTGGTAGCAAATCTGAATTTCTTAGAGAAGATAGTTTGCTTTGGGTTGACACTATACCAAATGATATTGCATCAAACTTTGACTATACAATAGCAAGGGTTGGAGATGTTATAAATGGCAAAGTTAAACTCTACTGCAATGCTATCGCTCCAAATACTCAATTTTTATATCATAGTAATGATAGTGAAACCATTTATCAAACCAAGGTGTTTTACAAAGACCATGTTGCGATTATCCCTAAGAACATGTATTTTCCTATAAATGCCGACACTCTTGTATGGTATATGAAGCCATCAAACGCAAGTTCGACAAGGGCTCTGTTAAGATTAGTAAGCAAAATAGAGAACGAAAAGACTTATTCTTATGTTTTTGAGGATGTAGAATGAAGTTTGAATTAAAAAGCAATTACAACGATTTCTCAAAAAGATGGAATAAGTTGCCAGACCTTATAGATGAGGCAACATACAACACTGTCAACAAAATTCTATATCAAATGTGTGAAGACATGAAGCGAGAGATTGCTGAAAATACTGCCACTTGGCTTGGGCATGACACAACAAAACTGTTTGGGCTTGGAAATGACATTGAATATGAAGTTTCAGGCAATTATGGAACAATTTATGTTGGTCGCAATACCCCTGAGTTGCAAATGGCAGATGGCAGGACGGTCAACCCTTATTTGTTTATACAATTTGGTTTTGGAATTGAAGGCGAAGCAAACCCTGTTCGATATGCAAATCAAAGACGTTGGGAATACAACATAAATGACCATGTGAAAGCATGGTGGTATGCAGATGAGAATGGGGATGTTGAGTGGTCTGTGGGTCGCATTGGAATTGACTTCTTTTATGCTGTTATTGATAAATACAGAGACCAATGGAAGAAAATTGCTCAAGAAGAATTTGGCAAAATATTGTTATAAAAGGATAAGTATATGAACGAATACTATTTTCATACACTAGATGTTCGTGAGGCTTTCAGAGCAGATGCCGAAGAAATATTCTCAAACGAACAAATATATGAAGAATTAGGTTGTGAGGTTTATGTCCTTGCGGGCTCAAACAAAAAGTCAACCTCTTTTCCATGTATTTATACTGAAATAACGAATGCCCCTACAGCAAGCGAACATTCATCAAACACCGAAATTCAACGATTCACCGATTTCACTCTTACTTTTGATATATATTCAAAAGATTTAGAGGCATACAACCAAGACGATGCGGTCGTAAGACTCTCGGAAATCTTGGTGCAAAATTTACAAAAGAAATATCATAGTCTTACGGTGACTTTAAACCAACCATTGCCAAACATGGACCAAACGGTTTCTAGGTGGCAAGTGAGATTTAGAGGAACGTTTGACAATGGAAACAATTTTATTTATTCAGACTAAAAGGAGATAAAAATATGTCTATTGCAATTTCAAGTCTTGGCGTAAGAGTTTATTACACCGTTGCCGCTGACACATCTGCTCCAGTTTCTGCTACTACATTTACTGAGGTCCCAGAAGTAAAGAGCATACCAAGTTTGTCACCAGCACCAGATACTCTTGAAACGACACCATTGGCAAACACTGAGTATAAAACATACATCAATGGTCTTAAGGACTTGGGCGGTGCTCTTGAATTTACAGTAAACCTCACACAAGACCTTATTGATTTGTGGAATGGTAGAAGCTATGTTTTAACAAGCGATTCAACTGTAGACGCTAGCAAAACATACTACACAAGAGATGGCGTGAACTATACTGTGGTTACAAGCCCAGAAGATGCAGGTCTTTCAACTTACTATGAATATCAAGATGCTTCAACTGATGCAGACTCTGTTATGTATAAATTTGCTCATCTTACAAGCGGAAATGCTATGTGGCTTTGCATTGTTCACCCACAACTTTCAAATGCAGTTTACTTCCCATTTGAGCCAGCAAAACTTGGCTTGCCAGAAATTACTGTAAACGCAGTTCTTGAAGGAACATTGTCAATTACACCTGTTGGTGAAGTTACATGGGATGCAAAACCAGTAATTGGCTAATAAATTATTATATCTTAGGAGACAAACATGAATAAAATCACATTGGCAGGCAAAGAATACGAGTTGCCAAAAATCAATTTCGGAGCGATGAGAAAACTTGGAGGACTTGGATTTAAGTTCGACAAAATAGATGAAATTCAAGAAAAACCATTTGACTTCATTTCGGTCATGGTCGCATTTATTACAGATTCGACCATTGATGAAGCGGATGAAATTATTGATGAGTCATTTAGCAATGCAAAAGAGTTTAATGATTTGGTTGAGAAACTTGGTAAATGGTTCGCTGATAGTGATTTTTTCAAGAAAATGCAGGCGGACTAAAATATAATTCCAACTCGAGTTCGAGTGATATTGCCCCGCCTAAAAGTATTGAAGATTACAATGGGAACTGGGGCGATTTTATTAGATACGAGTTTTTGCGACCTGCATTGAAAAACGGTGTAAGATACGAGGAGTTTTGGAATTTGACTCCCGCATCCCTAGCCGATATATTATATTCTAATAGTGAACGTGAGAAGGATTTGGCTGCAATAAGAGACTTGGAGAACTGGCAACTTGGGCAATATATAGGTTCCGCCATTGTAAACGCATTTAGCAAGACTGGTAACACATATCCTCAGAAGCCGATATTCGCCTTTAAACAGGCGGAAAGTTCGGAATCGAGCAAATCTTTAACCAAAGCCCAACAAGACCTAGAAACGCTAAAATTCCAAGAATTTTTCAATAATCTAGGCTCATACGTTACTATTAAGAAAAAGAAAGGAGGCTTAAATGGCAAAAAATAACGACCCAAATACATTAAATTTAAGAGTTACAGCCGATACCTCCGATGCTCGAAAACAATTTCAAGACCTACAGATTTCTGTTAAAAAACAGATGTCAAGCATAACTAAAATCATGAAGTCTGCAACAGACCCAAGTGATTTGGGTTTTGGAATCAAGGATTTTACAAAAATATTTGGCAAGACTTTTGATGGGAAACAGGCAATCCTTGAAGGTTTTAATAGAGAATACACTTCATTGCAATCGAAGTTACAAAAATCTGTTGTTCTTGGAGACCAAAAAGGCATAATTAGCACGGTAAATGCCCTCAACAAACTGCAAGAAAGTTATAAAGAAGTTCAGCGAACATTAAACCGTGGAATGAATGCAAAGTTACCGCAAAAATCTGGGCTTTGGCAAAACATTAAAAATGGAACGAAAGCGCTTGCAGAGAATCGAAAGGCAGCAAACAAGGGAACATCTGCATGGGGAAGACTATTTGCTGCATTTAAGCGTATTGCAATCTATCGTGCTATTCGTGGATTTTTAAAAGCCTTAACAAGCGGAGCAACAACAGGTCTCAACAATTTGGTTCAGTTTAGTTCTGAAGCAGATGAGACAATGAGCAACCTTAAAAACACTCTTGGGCAAATCAACAACACAATGGGCGTAACGCTCATGTCCGTGTTGCAAGCACTTGAGCCTGTTCTTACATCTTTAGGAGATTCCATAGTAACATTGTTAGATAATTTCAATTTGGCTATGGCAAAAATGAATGGCAAGACTACATTTATCAAAGCGAAGAAGCAAACAGATGATTATGCAGATAGTTTAAATGATGCTGGTAAGTCTCTTGCAGACTTTGATAAGTTTAGAGTTCTTGACAAATCTAGCCAAGATGACCTATTTGAAGAAGTCAAGGTTGCGGACCAAGCAGAAACTAAATTGTCTAAATTCTTTGAACGATTCTTTGAGGTTATGCAAAAAGTTTGGGCAGTTTTAAGAGATGTTGTTCGAGAAATTGTTGAAAGTGGGGCTCTGGACGCTCTTTTAGATATATTCTTAAACATTGCAATAGTCGTTGGGGGAATAGTTAAAGGCGTTGCAAGTTTTATTGGCATTTTGGCAAAGACTGGTGCCTTGATTCCACTTTTGCATGCTGTTGCGATTGCATTTATTGCTATTAAAGCCGCTGCATTACTTGCAGCTGCAGCTAGTGCTTTTGCTTTTGTCGCTGCACACCCAATAATTGGAACTATAACTATCGGCAGTGCATTTATTGCTTTGGCAGGTATTTTAGGAAAATATTTGTCAATGACATCTGCAGGAAGCAATATTACAAGCGGCTCAGGTTTTGCTGCTCTTGCAGATGGTGGCTTTACTACAGCAAACTTCATTGCCACAAATGAAAATGGTAGGCGTGAATGGATTGGTAGACAGGCTGGCACTACGGCAGTTGTCAATGACACCGAAATGACAGACTTAATGTATGCTGCAGTTCGAGATGGTTGTTATGAAGGAGTTGTCTCTGCTCTTAGTGATGCTAACATGGCAGAAGGCACGAGTTCTACAAGTGCACGAGTTGAGGTTCAAGGTGAAACATTATTTACTATTGTTAAAGATGTCGCAAGACGTCAAGGTTTGCAATTTGCAAAAGTATAGGGAGGATAAATTATGGCTTTAACATTAAGCGAAAGAATACAAGTTCTAAGTGAATGCTATAATGTCACAGAGTTGAGTTCCATTGATATAGATGGCAACGAAATAAGTGGCTATTTTACTTATACTTTTGTGAATGCGAAAACTCTTAAGAAGCAACCAAAGCGAAGCCAAAACGGTCAAATCAAGAACTTGAACAGTTATGCTTGGTTTTTGACTCCGAGACTCAAAATATTCTTTAATTATTTATCTTTGGATGCCTATCAAACAATCATGAGGCTCATTCAATCCAAGAACGAATTTAGAGTTACTTTCTTTGACATTGAGAAAGGTAAAACCGTTACACACAATATGTATTTCTCAACAGAGGACTATCCAGAACTTATATTTGGGTATGGCAAGTTGAGAGGTATAAAGGGCTACACAATAGAACTTCAAGGCACTAACACGAGTTTGGGCAACTTGCAAATAAAATACAATCTTAATGCTCCTGTAAGTGGATATGACAATGTGTTTGCTTATAGCACTAACTTTACATCTGGAACTCCAATGAAAATTGGTGATGGTGCAAAAGACCTTAGCAATGTTAAGTTCCAAGATTATACATTTGGCGGAACATACAAATTTGTAAAGTGGTCTACTGTGGATGATGGCTCTGGGTTTAACTATATTGATGGACAAGAATATGCAATTACACAAGATGATACAACCAACAATGTAATTGAACTTTATGCTCAATGGCAAGCTGGAGGTTGATTATGATAGTCACCTATGTAACAGTAAAAATATCTGATAGCATAACCGAAACAATAGACAATTCTAGGCTCGACACTCTATCAAGCAAACTTGCTACGGCTTACAATGTTAATACTCCGTCTTTTGGTCTTACGGCTGGAAGCGGAAGTGTTGTGTTTAAGGATGAGGACAAAAAATTTGTTACTTACTCACAGGACAAACTTCTCAACTCAAGCAATGAAATTAAAATATATTTAAAAGACACTGTAAGTGGGAAAGAGCAACTTTGTGGTTCGTGGCTAAGCAAAGACTGGAACTATGACGAGGATAACTTTAATGTTAGTGTAAGTTTGCGTGACAACCTTGAAGATATGCAAAATATTGATGTAAATGATACAGCACAATATGTTGGCTTGGTTACACGAAATGATGTTGATGGTTTAGTTTTGTATAATTTTATAAAAGATGAAGCACCATCGAACTTTGAATTTGATGAACTTGACTCAAATGTTTCAACTCTGCTTGAAAGCATAAAAATAAAGTATGCGTATTTACAGTCTGGCAAATTGTGGCAACATTTTAACGATTTGTGCGAATTGGCATTGCTATATATGCACAAAGATTTTGATGGAAAAATAAAAGTCGAAATTATAAGGTAGGGTTTCTATGGCAATAATTATTAAACCAGAAGATATATATGATATTTCTGAGCACAAAATCCTAGTAAACAACAATGTTGAAGGTGTTACAGTTCAAGAGAAGATTATTGAGCTTGAAGGCACAAACCTTACAACAGAATCTGTTTCTGCCAGTTCTCTGTTTGAAGATGCTACGGGAAATTGTCTTGGTGCAGGTGGAAGAACATATAGTTATGCTGGTAGAATAGAGGCATCTTATTCCACTGGAACTATAAATGTTCCTAAATCTATAGCATTTGATAAAACAAAAGTTAGTTATTCAATATCATGCTCTGCAAAAGGAAGTTCAGACAACATGGCAACTGTTCATGATATCAATGTTTACTCTAGCATCTTTGCAACTAGCCAAAATGAGATTGTTGGTGACATATCAAAGTTTGATGGGACTGCTTATGAGTCTATCCAGACTGGGCTATGGGGTGACAATGGCAAAATAATCTTACAAGTTAAGACTGGGGCATATGCATCCTCTTTTAAAATATTTTATGAAGATAAAAGCAGTTTTACAATAACTGAACCTGCAAATGAAGATTATTATGTTATAAGTTATAAATTGTTGACAAAGTTATCTCTTGTGGCTGCTACCTATACGGTGGTTTTTAGAGAGGAACAACTTCCACCAAGTGCAAAAGGACAAATATTTGTAGGGTCAACAATTACATTTAATCTGCCTGTTAATAGTGCTAAAATTTCAGATGAGCAGTCTGCATACGCTGTTGGAGACTTGACAAGTGGTGCAACAATTTCACTTGACACAAATAGTCTATTCCAAAAAGATACAAAGATTGGAAGCGATACTATTGCTGAAATTGATGGGCAAACAATCATTTCTGACTGGAAAAATGGCAAAGAAAGTTTAAATCTCGAAGTTATGGTTGGCGAATACTATGATGAAAATGGCGACCTTGCAATTTCGACAGAAGATAACAATTTCCCTATGACATTTAACATAAACGATATTGTTGTGCCTTATATAACAACTCCAGTTGAGCACACTTCTGGTGGAGAATCAACTTGGGAATTTGAAGATAAACCAATATCTGTGTTGCCAAATGGGCTTGGAAAGAGATTTAAGGTTGTTGGCATTGATATTGTAAATGATGGCTCGGTAACCCAAAGGCTAAAACTGTCTCAAGGGATAGATGTATTTAGAGTCCTTGCCGCAAGTGGAGCGACAATAACTAGAACAAATAGCCCTGCAGGTGGCTCTATTGGGATTATAACCACGAGTGATGTTTTGTATGAAGGTGATTCTTTAAGCATTGCATATACTGGTGACATTAGGTATTGGAGCATTTCGATGGGTGGAGATATAGTTGTCTCTGGAAGCGATGTTTCCTTAATCTCTGAGTCTCTAATCGTAAATGGAGATATTCAAGTTTCAATAACTTTAAAAGAGTGGCATTGGGTTGATTATGGCTCTGAAAACTCATATCAATCTAAAACATTTACAGAGCAATCAGCTTCAAGTTGGAATTATTCAACCGCAGGGATTTATATTGGTTTAATACCTTCCGACAACAAGATTTGGCATTTTAGAATAACTTATGCAAGAAAGGCAATGGGAGATGAGGCAACGAGCCAATGGTATACAATGAGTTGGGATGAAGATTTTAACTATGATTATACAAGTGGTAAAGGTGTGGCATTTGGAATAGGATGGCAAGAATACCCAGAAATTTATTTAGGAGAACCTACTGGTAAAAATGGTATTGCCATAAATGTTACTGGCAATGATAGTTTGTCATTCCAAAACACTGGATACAATGTAGGGGGATATGCAAACTACATCAAGCAAGTTGACTACTGGGTTTCTCAGTATGAATATAGTTAATTTTGCTTGACATTTTTAAAATTTATATTTTACAATAATTAAAAGGAAGTGTTGATATGGTTTATTACAAGGAAGTCACCGACAAAAGTGGCAAAATGGTAAAAAATTATTTCTTAACACAGGGCGACACATTTCAAAGCCAACTTACAATTAAAGACAAAGGTGGCAATGTAATCGACCCAGAACTTATTTCACAAGTTTTGTTTAAGTTGTCTGACTTGAACTACCAGTTAGAATATAAGCAAAGCTACACTTTTGACGAAGATTTGAACCAATGGACACTTACTATTTCGTCAAATGATACACATGCATGGGAAATTACAAAGCACATTTATGAATTTGAAATTACTTATACAAGTGGCATTGTAAACACCCCAGTCCAAGCATATTTTACGGTTTCAGACCAAATTCAAGGAGAGTAGCCTATGAACGAAAACCTTGACAACGAAATTGTTATAGATTCTGATAATGAAAGTGTTATTGTCGATGATGGCATTGCTCAAGATGTCATAGTAGAGGATAGCACTTCTTCTGATACCGTAGATGCTGGCAATGTTCTAGTAATTAACAGAACAGCATTTACTTGGCTTGAATATGTCATTGCCGATTGGGAACAAACTTCTTCATATTATAAACTTGCTATACCTTTTTCGGTTCACAAGTGTAAAAATGCTTATATGTCCACAATGCTAGTTGGTTCAGAGGCAGATAGTGGAGATGAGGATGACTTGTTAGGATTTGAGAATAACATTGCGACATGGAAACTATTGCCAAACGACAGCATAATTATAAAGTCGGATGACCCAGTTGATTGTAAAATTTTAATTAAAGGAGAAAGATAATGGCAACGAAGAAAATTAAACTAACAAGCCAAACTGCTTGGGAAACTCAGAAAGACCTCAATGACAACTTCTCAGACTTGGAAACAAGGTTGGATGAACTTGACATTCCTGAAAACACAAGCGACCTCACAAATGATGGCGATGGCACAAGCCCATTTGCCACAGAAGATTATGTTGATTCTCATGGTGGGCTTACAGACGTTAACGTTGTTGGTAATGGAAATGCCGTTACTAATGTTGAATATGACACCGACACAAAAGAAATTACTGCAACAAAAGGCGAAACATTTCAACCAGCATCGGACAACAATCTTGATACTAACTCAAAAACCATTGTTGGTGGCATCAATGAAGTAAATGCGGTTGCAAAGCAAGCAAACATCGCTAAGAGTTTCGCTAGTTATTCCGCACTTATTACTGAATTAAATAGTGCTAGTGCTACAGCCTACAAAGTTGGGCAATCTTTCTATGTTCAAACTCAAAATGTCCCAGACTTGTGGGTTATGAGTATCGAGAGTTCGAGTTCGACATATACTTACACGACCGATAGTGCATTTGTAACCGCGACTGCTCAAAGCGGCGGACAACAAGTAGGATACTATAAACTTGCTCAACTCGAAACACAAAAGGTTGACCTTACCAACTATGTTGAAAAGACAACAACTATTGCTGGGGTTGACCTTCAAGACAACATAACCGTTGCAGAGATGCAAAATGCACTTTCTGATTCTACACATAGATTTGTGACTGATACAGAAAAATTAACATGGAATGGAAAGCAAGATGCTATTGCTGACATATCATTTACATCAAGCGATGCTGGTTGGAGTGCTATAGACTCAGATGGTTTCTATACACTTACAATAGTGTCTACAAAGAAACCTTTTATAGTATATAATACAAGTGGCGAACAAGTGCTTGCTGGGCTTAAATACGATGGAACAAATGTATATATAATAACAGATACAAAGTTTTCAGGAACAGTTTCTGTGAGATAGGAGGTGTTAAATGGCTTTACCAAATAATCCAACTCCTGCCGAACTTGTCAAAGCAGTTAAAGACCTTGAGCAGGGCGGGGGCGGTGGAACTGCGACAGATGTTCAAGTAGATAATAATTCAATAACCAATAATGGAGTTGCAAATTTAAAGACAATAAGTGGAAATTATGATGAAACGAACAATCCGATTGCAACAAAAAATGATTTGCCTCCTTTTACAACTCTTACAACAATTAAATCTATAAATGGTAAACATTTATGGAAAACTAAAACATGGGGTGGTTTAAATTCTTTTAACAAATCTAGTATTTGGACAGATGGAGAAAACATTTATTGTTCAAATGGCTCAGTCGGTGTAAGTCAATATGTTTTGGACAAATCAACTTATACATGGTATCCCAAAAATTGGGAAGGTCTTGGGTCTTTTTTTGGGTCCGATATTTGGACTGATGGTGAAAATATTTACTATTCTAGTGCTTCTACTCAATATGTTTTGAATAAATCAACCTCTACTTGGTCTCAAAAGGCTTGGACTGGGCTTACATCATTTAGTGCAAATGGTATTTGGACAGACGGAGAAAATATTTACTATTCTAGTGCTTCTACTCAATATGTTCTTAACAAATCTACTTCCACTTGGTCTGCAAAAACTTGGAACGGTTATTCTACACCCAATGGCAATTATGTTTGGACAGACGGAAAAAATATATATTATTCTTACAATACTAATCAATACGTTTTAAATGTGTCAACCTCCACTTGGGTTTCTAAATCTTGGGGTGGTTTACAATATATAAATTTACAAGGAGATAATATTTGGAGTGATGGTGAAAACATTTATTCTACTTCAAGTACTTATAGTATTGTTTTAGATAAAGAAACGTCAAATTGGGTTTCTAAAGTTTGGGAGGGTTTATCAAGATTCGGTGGTAATAATATATGGACAGATGGAGAAAATATTTATTATTCTTTTGGTAATAATCAATATGAATTATCTTCTCCTAGAAATATAAGGGTCTCTATTTCAACTAGCGCAAAAACAAACCCAAATAATTTTTTAGGTTTAAGTTATGCTATTTCGAGAAGAGCGGCTCTAGCAGACAATAACACTTTTTCAGGCACAAACAACTTTACAGGAGCTCTTCAAAAGAATGGTGTCAATGTTGCAACTGTTAATGACATTCCGACAGATTATGTGGACACAAGTTCAAACCAATCTATTGGTGGAAATAAAACGTTCTCAGGCACTGTAATCGTAGATGGACATGAGGTTGGTTGTTTGCCATCATTTAACGAAACAGAACTAACAAAAAATTCGACATACACACCAACATCCAACGGTTTTATTGTGGCTAGACCAACATCAAATGATAAAAACGGTGCATATTTTAAAATAAAAGAAGTTAATTCAAGTGGAAATCTGCTTGCTGGAAACCATGGTGCAACTGGAACATCTCTTGGCTACAACACAATGCCTACTATGATGATACCTGTTTCAAAGGGATTGACATACTACTTGCAGTGTAGCACAAGTTATTACGAATTTTATTTCTTGTCAGCATTGACTTAATTAGGAGGTTAGTATGATAAAATTTTGCGAATTTAAAGGCGAAATCGTTGCCTGTGATGAAAACACTATACAAATGTATTCTTTGCAACCTGTTTATGAATGCATGGAAGAAGAGTATGAAAATGCAGGTTCTGTCTATCATATAGAAAATGGGCAGGTCATTCTTGGAATTTCAGATGAAGAAGTTTTAGAAGAATTGCGAGATAGGCGAGAATTCGAATGTTTCCCAATAATCAATCGTGGGCAACTTTGGTATAACACACTTACAACAGAGCAAATCGAAGAACTAAACGACTGGTATCAGGCTTGGCTTGATGTGACTGAGACTAAAATTGTGCCTGAAAAACCAAGTTGGTTGAAATGAAAGGAGGTGTAATATGCCACTAAAACAAAGTAGTTCTAAAAAAGCATTTAAGTCTAATGTGCGAAAAGAGATGCACGCTGGCAAATCGCAAAAGCAAGCACTGGCAATAGCTTATTCAGTGCAAAGAAAGAACAAACGAAAGAAAAAGAAATAAATTTGGCATATTTAGTTGACAAACTTAAAAATAATATTTTATTATAAAAAGGAGGGGCATTATGGAAGATAATGAACTTCAAAAAATTCAAGGCGAAATCGAGGCAAGAAAACTCGAGCTAGCATTGAAAGAGGAAGAGAAAAAAAGGTCGATTGACACAATTTCTGTAAGCGACATCAAAATAAAACTTGATGATGAGAAACCAGTTGAGTCGCAAGCAGAAGATGTAGTGGGTGCTATGGTAACCGCTGCAGCAATTAGTGATGAGACCATTAAGTCTACATTGACAGACCGAAAGGCAGAGGAACTCGTAAACAAGGCAAGCGAGAAAGCCAAGAAAGCCCAAAAAGATGCTGTAAATGCAGAGACTGAACTTCAAAAAGCCGAGCGAGATTTGTATGAAGCCGTCCTCAACACTTTCGGCATATACAAGCACTTGCCAAGAGGCTTGATGAAAGTTTTGGTTTGGATATTCTCACCTCTTTATACCATTTTATCTTTATTGATAGGCATCCCATGTGGGTTTTGTAAGATTTTGATAGACAACCTTGATGGCATTTTGTGTCGATACTCTAAAACGGGTGATGAAGTTAAGCCAAAAATAAAAACTATTTTTATAATACTGTTGGTTCTTGCTATCCTTACTGGCATATGTTTAACAGTTTTGGCTTGTTGTCATATAATTTAGAATGATACGAAAAGTTCAGTTGGCTACTGAAAGACCCGCATACACAATGGCTGCAAGTTTAATTGAGCAGCCAAATTGGAACGGTTATACCTTGCAAGTCAATGTCGACCAAAGACAAGCGAGTATAATAAATTTAAAGAAAGGAGGTAAAACGGCTATGCTTACAAAAGTTGTAAAAGCACTCGAGGGCTTTGAAAAATATGTGGCAGAACTCAACGAAATGAAGGCTAATCTTGATGCTGAGATTGAATTGGCAAAAGAGGAAGCAATCAAAGAAGTTGAAGCACGCTTTGCTGATAGGGCTACAAGAATAGATAAAGTTCTCGAACTTGTTACTGTTACTGAGGAAGTAGAAGTTCCTGATGAAGATGTAGCAGAAGAAGTTGTTTCAGAGGAACCTGTGGTTGAACAACCAGAAGTTCAAGTTGAACCAATGTTCTAGGATTTTAGATAGGAGTGAATTATGGACAAGATATTTGCTTATATGCAAACTTATGGTTTGCCGATTCTTGTAATAGCAGTTTGCGTGATTGCATTTATAGGATTGTTAAAATTCTTTAAAGTTTTCAATAAAATAGAGTCAAAAGATGTAAAGAAGTGTATTTACTATGCACTTGATGTCATATTGGCATTTGGTGGGGCTGCAATTTATTTTGCAACATTCCACATTGACTTTGCCGAGTTTGTAGGATATGCTTTCGCACAACTTGGTGTTACAACTACATTGTATTCTATTTATGAACACTTTGGAATTAGGAAACTCTTTCACTTTGTTGGTGGACTTATTATTGAGCATATTAAGAAAAACCCAGAATCACAGTTTGCAAAATCTGTGAAAAAGATTGGACTTGATAAAGCACTTGAGGACATCCAAGCACAAATCGCTGAAAGAGATACTAAGGCTGCTGAGGAAGCAAAGAAGGCTGCAGAGGCTCAACAACAACCTACAGCACCAATACAATAAAACAATAGCGTTTTTGCCACTTAGGATGAACATTTGCGATTTCTAGTGGTTTTTTTATTTTAAATGTTAAAAGGGAAAACCTATGAATTTAAAGGTCGCAAGGACAATGCTGATACTTTGTATAGTTTACATTGTAGGATTCTATATTTTAAAGTTTGCATTTCCAGAACATTTACTACTAACGATAACAGACCCAACAATATTGAAATTTGGTGAATTTTTACAAAGTTGGACAGGTTACTTACACATCGCTCAAGTTTTGAGTTCCATATTAACATATTATTTGTTTATATGTGCCTGCAGAGGTTCTTTCAAATTAAAATGGTTTGAATTTCTCTACATCTTGGCAGCGACAGTAATTTGTAAACTTGTAAACTCATATTTGCCAGAATTTTATGTTCATACATCAACTTGTTGCATGTTGCTTCTTGGATATTTATGTAAGGGTAAACTTTTATATGTTATTGTTTCCTTTACTATACATGGATTCTTGTCTCAATTATTGTTTACAATTAGAGGCTTTGAGACTGTGATATCTCAAATTAACTATGCAAGTGCACTTGTCCTCGCTATAGAGGGATGGGTATGGTTGACATTGTTAGGTCTTGTATTTTATTTAAAGGAGAAGAAAAATGGCAGAATGGTTACCACCATACCTCAACAAAATGGTTGAGAAATATGAAAAAGAATATCTTAAAGCACAACAAAATGCTATTCGAGCAAAGAAAACATATGAGTTTGCTGTAGAATATGAGGCATTGTGCAAAGAGAAACTTGAAAACGCAAAAAAAGATGCCAAACAAGACAAATAGCATAAGACGTAAAGCAGAGTTTATATATAATTTAAGATATTTTATCAACACACTGCCTTATCATTTCTTAGTGATGGGCAGTGTTTTTATTGTATCGTTTATATTTGGCAAGTGGTTTGAGGCTGTTTGTTTTCTTACTGCATTTTTTAGCTTGAGATACAAGTTTGAGACCACATATCATTGTGACAGCATTGTTTGGTGCATGGTGTTCACGAATTTGATTTTTGCGTTATCTATTATTCTGTGTCCGCCAATTTATATGTATATCTTTGCTTCAATTATATTTGCCTATTTAGATTGTTTAATTTTGTGGCTGATTCAAGATAGAAAGGAAAGAATGTTTCACGTGAAACATTTTGACATAAGACATCTTACAAGAGATAATGTTATTCATATTTGTAGCGAACTAAATTACACCAAAGATAAGCAAGATATAGCAATCATGTTCTTTGTTGAAAAACTTACTGCAAAACAAGTTTGGAAGCGATTGTGCGAAACACAGCGAAATGTTGAATGGGATACAGTATATAAATACAAGTATAGAATAACAAAAGATTTTAAAAAGTATATTAAAAATGAAGAAGAGTAGTGAATTTCACTGCTCTTTTTTTTATTGTCCAAGATTTGTCCATATTAAATATGGGCTTTTTTATTTATGTTTTAGGTATCAAGCCAACGGAGGTGCTTATGTTTAAAGACAAAGAAATTTTAGAAGAACTAAAAGGCATTCGCAACAAATTAGACGTCTTAGTTGCAATGCTAAAAGCCGAAAAAATTAAAAAGGCTAACAAATCAGCAAGGGAGGGTAAGTGATTATGTCAGCATACAACAACTATGGAAATTTTCCACAATACAGCGGATATGGATACCAAGCTCCATATATGGGCAACTATCAACAATTTCAACAGAGACCAACAATGCCACAGCCTCAGCCAGTGGTTTCACAGGAATCAACTCAACCAATGTCGCCTTTTAAGAATGTTTTATTCTTAAATTCTAAAGAGGTAGCGGGGAGAATTGTTGACCCAAACACCACAGAACTTTTTATTGATAGAGACGAAAAAATTGCCTATGTGAAATCAGCCGACCAAATGGGCTTTTCTAGCACGAAAGCATATAGGTTGGAAGAATTAACCGAGGACGAGCAAAACGGGCTTTCACGGGGCAATAAAGAGCCAAATATGGAAGATTATGTGAAAAAAGAATCGTTCGACAAGTTCACAGCAAAACTTTCGGAGAAATTGGGGCAAATTGAAAGCAAACTAAGTGCCAAAGAATTAAAGGGAGACCAATAGCATGGAAGAAGAAGTAATTGAACAAGAAAAAACTCTTACACTGAAATCTCTCGAAAAGCAAATGAAGGAAAATTGCAAGAACTTTTCTGCTGAAATTGAGGCTATCAAAAGAGACATTGAAATTCTTAAAAGAGTTATTAAAAAATAGGAGGTTTATATGAACCCAATGCAACAAATGCTTATGCAAGCAATGAGTGGACAAGGGAACCCACAACAAATTGTAGAGCAAATAGCAAGTCAAAACCCACAAGCACGAGCAATGCTTAACCAAATGAGACAAAGCGGAATGAGTCCGCAACAATTCACGATGCAATACGCAAAGCAGCATGGCATTGATTTAAACCCAATGCTAGAGCAAATGAAAAGGAGTGGTATGAAATTCTAGGACCACGCAACTTAGGTATCTCATTCGTGGATGTCGACTAAAGCGGATTAGATATAAATTTTTATTAAAAGGAGAAAAACTATGTATCTTGAAACAGATAGCCCAATCAATTTGGGTAGTAATGGCAACAACGGAGGCTTCTTTGGTAATGGTGACGGAATTTGGGCAATACTTTTGTTCGCAATGATTTTTGGCTGGGGCGGAAACGGAAACGGTGGCTTTGGCGGAGGTTTTGGAGGATACAACTCTGGAATCTATGACATCAATGCGAACACAAATCGTGGCTTTGACAACCTTGCATTGAACAATGGTATTGACAACTTGCAAACCGCAGTAACCGCAGGATTCGCAAACGCTGAAGTTGGTAGATGTAACACAACAACCGAATTGCTTCAAGCAATCAATGGAGTAAATAGCAACTTCCAGAACTGCTGCTGCGAGAACCGCTTAGCTACAGCTGACCTGAAATACACAATCGCAACAGAGAATTGTGCAGACAGACAAGCAATTAGCGATGGCATAAGAGATGTTATTGCAAGCAACACAGCAAACACTCAAGCAATTCTTGACAAACTCTGTCAACAAGAAATTGATGCAAAGAACGATTTGATTTCAACATTGAGAAGTCAATTAAGCATGGCAGATTTGAAGGCTAGCCAAGTTGCACAAACAGCACAGATAAGAGAAGGACAAATAGCAGAGATTGATGCACTTTACAACAGACTCTCTAACTGTCCAGTTCCATCAACACCTGTTTATGGTAGAGTTCCAATCTTTACCTGCAACGGTGGATGTGGCTGTCAATCAGTTCAATAATAGCGACTAATTATCGCACAAACATAGGAGATTAAAATATCCTGAATAACTAACTCAAATGCTAGGAAATAGGGTGTGGACTAATCTCTGCACCTTATTTTTAATTTTAAAAAATATTAAAAGGAGAAAAGATATGGCAAACAACACAAATTCATTATATTTAATTGGGTTGAAAGATTTTGCAACACAAACAGTTCTCACTGGCGGACTTATCCAACTTGGTGATGTTTATCGTAGATATTGTAGAAAGAACAGTTGTGGGACAAGAGTGTTTGAT
Organism: uncultured Clostridia bacterium; assembly: GCA_905235485.1. Taxonomy (GTDB): domain Bacteria; phylum Bacillota; class Clostridia; order Christensenellales; family UBA1242; genus UBA9845. The sequence continues at coordinate 2,842 of CAJOLY010000003.1, read as the reverse complement.
AACACGAACACTGGTGTAACGCTTAACTGGGATGGAATATATCACATAACTGCCACACTTGTTGGCACTGGAACTGAAGCTGGCGATGTTACTGTTCAACTTTTTGACAATGGTGTTCCTATAACTGGCGCTGTTTCAACTCAAACTATAACCACTCCAGACACTGAGTTTAGAACATTTGTTATTGATTATTTTGTTCTTGCAGATAACTCTTGTGTTCTTGGAGTAAACTCTACTGTTGCCAGAACTATTACCCTTGAAAATACAGGTGTAGGTGCTACATTTACAAGTGTAGTCCTTAACATCGAAAAGGAGGCGTAGTATGCCAAGAAATAGTAGATTAAGAAGAGATATGGCTCGTAGAAGAATGATGAGGCGAGACGGAAGAAACCCCTATGGTTCTCGAGGAGGCTATGTTGTAAACTCTAGAAGAGATAGGGCAAGAAGATTGTCTGACATGAATATGGATTATCGTAGAGGAGACTATGCCTATGACAACGACTATGCAATGGGTGACGATGTATATGGCTATAGAGAACGCCCTACTTTATATCGTGGTGTCGAACGTGAGGAACGAAAATATGAGAACTCTAATCCTGATGGCGAACAATATTCAAGATATGATGGTGGCTCATACTATCCTTTCGAGGTGAGTGGAAGTTATAGTAGATATGACACTCGTGGAGGAATGGGTGACTATGGATATGGTGACATGAGAAGAGACTATCGTAGAGGTGGTTCTTATGGCAGACGTGATGGAAGATTTGACTATGCTTCTGGCGACTACCTAGAAGACGATGAACTCATGGACTGGCAAGACGAACTCATGGAAGAACTTGATGAGAAGGACAAGCAACTCTTGAAAAAAGATATGATTATGAAAAAAGCACAAGAAATGGGCATAAAATTTGACAAATTTAGTGAAGAAGAATTTTATACAACTGTTTTAATGCTTTATTCAGATTATAAAAAATCTTTGGGAAGTGTAAATGCTGACATTTATATTAAACTTGCTAAAGATTGGCTTTGCGATGAAGATGTCGAAATGCAATATGGCGAAAAACTTGCCGCATACTATGAATCTGTTGTAGAAGGTATGTAGTTTTAAGGAGGGAGACCCTATGGATTATATATATTATAATAATAATATGCTAGGCATTGAAGAGAGCGACTGTGTCACAAGGGCAATCTCGCTTGCTAGTGGTTACTCTTATGCAGCCATCCAAGATAAATTATATTATATTAGTAAACTTTATGACTGCAGCGAACTGGATGTTTGTTGCTACCAACATCTTCTCAACGATGTCTTTCAATATCCACAAGTTTATTGCTATGGGATGACTGTAGAAGAATTTGCGGAAGAAAATCCTATAGGAGTATACATTCTAAGAATGAATGGGCATGCCTCATGCCTTGTAAATGGTGTGCTTCATGACATTTGGAATTGCGAGGACCTTGAACTAACTCATGTTTGGCAAGTTGAATAAATTTACAATATTTTACAAAATTTTACAAAAGTGTTGACAATTTGCTAAATTTATGTTACTATTTTCTCTGTAAAAGGAGCAAAATTATGACGTCAAACTTTTTACAATCAAAAATCGGTGTGTCTGTGGCTCGTTAAACTGAGAGTTTATATAAATGCAAAAGAGTGGCACAGAACCCAGTTTTGGGAGTAGCAAAAATGTGCTACTCTTTTTTCTTGCCCTTTTATTGCCTTTTCTAGGCACGAAAATTTTAAAATCGATTATAAACTCAAGAAAGAGGCTTTCGGGCAATCTAGGCATATTCAGCACCGTATTTTTGCCATATGTAAACAAAAATAAAGATTAGCGTTTCCACTAACCCCTATTTTTTCTTGATTCATGTCGAAAACAAAGCATATAAAATATGATTATGCAACATAAAAATTGTAAAAGAATGAAAACCATTCCACTAACAAACCAACCTTTCTCAAATGAGCCAAGCTCAACTTTGTCTATTCCAATACCTATAAGCAAAACTGACAAGAATGTAAATAAACAAGCTGTCAATGTTAGAATTAAAATTGTTAAACTTCTTTTTTTCATTATTCTTCCTCCTATTCATATTTGATAAAATCTTTACCAAAGATTTCATTTAGTTTATCGAAAACAAATTTAAGCCCTAAACCATTCTTGTTTGGTATCCACATACCATCTGAATCATATTCTCCACCATTCATGCAATAATTATATAATTGTGGATGAGTTTCTTTAAGCCTTTGAAATCTAGTTTTTTCTTTTTCTAAATGACAACCAAATCCGCAATATACACATCCAGTCCTAAAGCATCCAGTTGTTTTTAATCTTGGTGCAGGTATGCCATCTAAGCAAAGTTGTTCAAAACCATCTTCTAGGTCATCATCGTTTATTATGTTTCCATATACACTTGGAATTTGAACATCGTTTTCTCTAATGTATCTTAAAACATCTTGTTCTGTCCAAAAAGCAATAGGGTTGCTTACAGGCTCCTTCATATCAAAACCATTACAGCCATTGTTAAGCCATTGCTGAGTTCTTAACTTGCTTTCGCATGCCATTTGTCCAGTTATTGGTTTTAACCCACTTTCTTTATTGAATTTGTGTGCAGGACCTTTCTTCATGATATTGCAACATTTGTTACTTATTTTAAAGGGCAAATCTAAAAGCGGCTTCCATTTTTCAAGATTAAACATTGACTTGTCAGGGCACACCTCTTTGCTTGAGTGTTCCAAACAATTTTTGCACTCTTTGGACTCGATAAATTATCATATTTAGAATGAATACACAAAACCGGACAAGTTATGTTTTTAAGATTCTTTCTTACATTTTTAGATAATTTC
>CAJOLY010000002.1 GCA_905235485.1 uncultured Clostridia bacterium | reverse complement strand
ATTTTTCATATATCATATAGAGGTATGAAATGGAAAATTTTAAAAACAAAAATGAAAATGAACTTAAAAAAAATGTTTATGAAAACATTGATAGTCAATCTGTGGTGAAAAACAGCACTATTCATCCAAGTGCAAAAGTAATTGCAAGCTTTGTTGAAGACAGCTTTGTTGATGAAAATACAACAATTGGTCCATTTGCCCACTTAAGGCCAAATTCAAAAATTGGCAAAAACTGCAAAATAGGCAATTTTTGTGAGATTAAAAATAGCACTATTGGTGATGGAACAAAAGTCAGTCACCTTGCATATGTTGGAGACGCAAAGATTGGCAAAAATTGCAACATAGGATGTGGAGTTATTTTTGTGAATTACAACGGAAAAATAAAACAACAAATTGAAATTGGAGACAATGTTTTTGTTGGAAGTAACTGCAATCTTATTGCCCCACTCAAAATTGAAAGCAATGTTTATATTTGTGCTGGCACAACTGTTACGCAAGACTTGATTGAAGGTGATTTTGTGATTGGAAGAGTTAGAGAAACAATAAAAAAAGATAGGGCAAAAATATATTTAAAAGATACAAATAATTAGCATTCAAAATTTTTATGTGTTATAATATCAATATGAAATTACCTTTTGAATATATTGAAAGTTTAAAAGATGTTACAAATTTAAATATTGAAAAACTTAAAAAAAGTTTTGATAATGATGCGATTGTTGGAGTTAGATTTAATCCAAAAAAATTGCCTTTTGTTGAGTTGAATGCAAAAAATATCGAAAATTTTATGAAAAATAACGAAATTTTTGCAAATTTTTCTCAAATTCCATGGTGTAAGGAAGGATTTTTGGTTGATGGTGACGCAAGGCTTGGAAAAAATATTTTTCATGAACTTGGACTATATTATCTCCAAGAACCAAGTGCAATGAGCCCAGTTGAGTTTTTGAATATTGAGCCAAATGATGTTGTGCTTGATCTTTGCGCTGCCCCTGGTGGCAAAAGCACACAAATTGCAAGTAAACTGAATGGTGGATTTTTGATTGCAAATGAAATTGTTAGTCAAAGAGCAAAGGTACTTTGCGAAAATGTGCAGCGACTGGGATTAGATAATGTTATCGTAACAAACCATTCTCCAAAAGAACTTGAAAACAAATTTGAAAATTACTTTGATAAAATTTTGGTTGATGCACCTTGCTCAGGTGAGGGAATGTTCAGAAAAAACAATAATGCCATAAATGAATGGAATATTAACTCCCCAATTCAATGCACTGTTAGACAAAAAGAGATTGTGAAGTCGGCTTACAAAATGTTAAAGCCTAACGGAATTATGGTGTATTCCACTTGCACTTTCAGTTTGCAAGAAAATGAAGAAATAATCAAATTTTTACTTGATGAGTTCGATGACCTTGAAATTTTGCCTGTTGAACACGAAAAATATAATTTTGAAAATGGAATTGATATCGACAAAACAGGCAGACTGACAAATTGTGCAAGATTATATCCTTACAACTTAAATGGCGAAGGTCACTTTTTTGCGGTGATTCACAAAAAAGGAAATAAGTTTTTTGAAAGTAGAAATCAAAATAACTTTTATATTGACACTTTCAACATTGATAAAATTAAAGTAAAACACAAAAATTTTGAAAGATATAATAATAGTAAAAGCATACAAAAAATCAAGATTTTTGAAGAATTTTTTTCAAGATATTCAAAAATAAAATTTAAAAACTATTGTTTGATTGGCGATTATCTTTATGCAAATTGCCCAATAGATATTGACAAACTAAAAGTTTTGAATGCAAGTCTATTTTTGGGAGAATTCAAAAAAGAAACTTTTGTGCCAAGTTTGCATCTTTCACACTTTTTGAATGCAGATGATTTTGATCAAATACAAAATTTAAGTCTTGATGAAACAAAAAAATATTTGGAAGGATTGGAATTAAGCACAAATCATAAAGACGGCTGGGTGTTGCTTTTATGCAATAATCTTCCAATTTCTTTTGGAAAATGTGTCAACGGAAAAATTAAAAATCACTATCCAAAAAACTTGAGAAAAAAGTTATGAAATATCAGAAAAAAAGCACATCATGAATTTTCATTTGTGCTTTTTTTAACGGATAAAATACTTTTCTCATTTTATACCATAATTTGATTATTTTTATTTCCATTCACCTGTATGTTCCATAATTGTACTTGCAAGTGCAATGCAAGCTGTGTCTGCCCTAAGGATTCTTTTGCCAAGAGTTATTGCCACTGCTCCGCTTTTTTTTATAAGTTCTGCTTCATCTGTGTCAAAACCAGCAACTGGGCCAATAACAAAAGCAAGTTTTTTTGAGTTACCATCAATTTCCAAACTATTTTGATTTTCATTTTCATAGGCAAAAAATACTTTATCAAAATCCACAAAAATTTTGCAAGCATCAACTAGTTTCATTGGTTCTGTGATTTTTAGTGAAATACTTCGCCTACATTGTTTTGTGCTTTGATCGGCAATTTTTTGAAATCTTTCTATTTTATCAGTTTGATCTTGCTTAAGTGTCCATTTTGTGATTAGTGGCACTATTGTTGTGATGCCGAGTTCGCTAAGCATTCTAACAATCAAGCTCATATGTTCACGCTTATTCATAGCAACAAACGCAGTGACATCAACTTGTGGATTGGCTAAATTTTGTTCTTGTTTATAAACATCAACAAGTGTTTTGTCTTTTTTCACTTCCAAAATTTTTGCATAATAATCATATTCATCATCGCCAATCAAAAGAATTTCATCATTTTGCTTTAATCTCATAACATTTGCAAGATGATTGTGTTCCTCGCCAACTATATAATTTTTGCCAATAGTTACATCTTTCAAAAAAAATCTTTTGTCACTCATATATTCTCCGCTTTAAAGAGTTTAATCAATTTGTTTTAATTTTTAAAATTACAATTTCGTATTATTTATTGATATGCTTTTAATATTTTTCAGTGTAATTAAATTCCAAATTACCTTCAAATTCATCAATTGTAATGCTAGCTTTTTCACCAAGTTCCTTTCTAAGAATTGCTTCAGAAATCACAGCTTCAATTTCTTGCTCAATAATCCTTCTAAGTGGTCTTGCACCAAATTCAGCATTATAGCCCTTTGATATTAAATAACTTAGTGCATTTTCAGTAAGTTTTAGTGTTATGCTTTTTTTCTTTAAATTTTCAACCAAAGATGTAAGCATTATCTTTGCAATTTTAGCTAAACTTTCTTTATCTAAGCTGTTAAATACACTTATGCAATCAATTCTGTTTATAAGCTCTGGTCTTAGATAATCTTTTAAATACTTTTGAATTATATCTTCTCTTTTGTTTAAATCAGATTCTCCCAATAAGGTGTTTCCAAGCTCAAAACTTCCAATATTGCTTGTCATAATGACAATTGTGTTTTGAAAATTGATTAGCCTGCCTTGACTATCGGTTAACCTTCCATCATCTAAAATTTGCAAAAGTAAATTCAAAACATCAGCATGTGCCTTTTCAATCTCATCAAGAAGTACAACAGAATATGGCTTTCGCCTAACTTGTTCAGTTAGTTGACCACCTTCTTCAAAACCAACATATCCAGGTGGTGAGCCTATGAGTTTTGAAACGCTACTAGCTTCCATATATTCACTCATATCAATTCTTATTAAGTTATTTTCGTCATCAAAAAGTGCTTCTGCCACTGCTTTTGAAAGCTCGGTTTTTCCAACACCTGTTGGCCCTAAAAACAGAAATGAACCAATTGGCCTTTTGCTACTTTTTAGGCCAGCCCTACTTCTTCTTATTGCCCGTGAAACACTTTCAACAGCCTCATTTTGTCCAATAACTCTTTTGTGCAAAATATTTTCCAAATTCAAAAGTTTTTGAGTTTCAGTTTCAGTGAGTTTTGTGACAGGTATTGATGTCCAAAGAGACACAATACTTGCAATATCTTCGCTACCAACAACTTTTTTGATTTTATCTGTGCCATAAAATGAATATAACCTTTCAATTTCTGCTTTAAACTTGAAAATCCTTTCTCTTAAAACAATAGCATTTTCATAGTCTTCCACTGCAATGCACTCTCTTTTCTTTTTTTGAAGTTTTGCGACCTCTCTTTCAATTTCCACAATATCAGCAGGTGCTCCACTATCAAAAAGCTTTGCACGACTACTTGCCTCATCAATCAAATCAATAGCCTTATCTGGAAAGTTTCGTTCAGTTATGTATCTATCACTAAGTTCAATTGCAGCTTTTAAAGCGTCGTCTGTGATTTTTACTCCATGGAATGCTTCATAACTATCTCTAATTCCTTTTAGAATTTTAAAAGTGTCTTCCTTGCTTGGTGGATTGACAGTTATTGGCTGAAATCTTCTTTCAAGTGCTTTGTCTTTTTCAAGATATTTTCTATATTCATCAGTTGTTGTTGCACCAATGGTTTTAATCTCTCCACGAGCAAGATATGGCTTTAAGATATCAGCAGGGGAAACTTCACCCTTTTCATTTGACGTTTGAATAAGTGTGTGAATTTCATCCATAAACAAAATAATATTTCCATTTTTTATTATGGCATCAATAGCATTTCTCAGTTTTTCTTCAAGTGTTCCTCTAAATTTTGTGCCAGACATAAGCCCGCTTATGTCAAAAGAAAAAATAGTTTTATCTTTGAGTTCATTTGGAACATCATGTTCTATTATTTTGAGGGCAAGTCCTTCAACAACAGCGCTCTTTCCCACTCCAGCCTCGCCAATCAAGCAAGGATTGTTTTTTGTTTTTCTGCAAAGAATTTCAATTAGCCTCAAAATTTCAGTATCTCTGCCAATGATTGGATCAATTTTTCCTAGCCTTGCTTTTTCAGTTAAATCAACACCCAAGTCTTCAAGTTCCTTAGGAATTTTAATATTTTCAGCCTTTTTTTCACTTTTTTTTGCATTTTCAAGCGTTTTTTTGTTATTATTTTGTAAATTTTCTGTTTTTACGTTTTCTTTTATTATTTCAAGCAATTTATTTTTTAGGTCAATGATGCTAACATTAAACACTTTGTCAAGTACGCTAACTGCCACACAATCGCCATTCATAAGCACGCAAAAAAGTATATGCTCAGGATCAACACTTTGGCTTCCAAGTTCTTTGGCTAGGTTTTGAGCCATAACAAAAACTTGTTTGCTTTTTGGTGTTAAGTCTGGCGATTTTGAAATATTTTCAGTTTTACCTTCTTTCAAAACTTCCAAAAACTCACTTTCAAAAACTCCAAATTCATCAAGCAGTTTTTGAGCTTTTGAATTTTTTAGCTTTAAAATTCCATAAACAAGATATTCTGTTGCGATTTCTCCGCTGTTAAGCTCACTTGCGGTTTGACTTGCAACAGTAAGTAAGTTGCTAACTTCTTCACTTGCATTTATGTTATATTGCATAATAAAATTTCCTTATTTTATATTTTATTTTAAATTGCAGTTCTTTTCGTATAATCAATAAAATTTATCAGTAAACTTTTTTTGAATTTCTTTGACCTTATTTATAATTGTATTTTTTGATTTTTTAAAATTGTATTTACCATTTTGATACAAAATTTTTCCGTCAACCATTGTCATCAAAATGTCTTCTGTTCCGTAACTATACACCAAATTGTCAAAAAGGTCGTAGCAAGGTGTGTTGTCGATTCCATGTGAGTCAAGCATGATAAGGTCAGCGAAATTGCCTTCATCCAATGTTCCAACATTGTTTAGCCCCAAGGCTTTTGCTCCATTTATGGTTGCCATTTTGAGAACATCTTTTGGTTTGAAGCAACTTGCATTTGAAAGCAAAATGTTTTGACTTGTTGAAGCTAGATACATTTCTCTAAACATATCAAGCCTATTGTTACTTGCGCTGCCATCTGTTCCAAGGCAAATATTTATGCCATATTTTGACATCTGATATATTGGAGCAACTCCACTTGCAAGTTTGTGGTTACTTCCAAAATTTGCACAAACACTAACTTTGTTTTTAGCCAAAATTTGAATATCAGTTTCATCAACATTTGTTGCATGATACACAACTGCTTTTTTATCAAAAAATCCATAACTTTCAAGCAACTCTATTGGTGACATATCATCGTTTTGACTTGCGCATTTACCAACTTCTTCTAGCGTTTCACTTGCATGAGTGGTGACAATTCCATTATATTTGCCAGCAAGTTTTTGAATTGCTGAAAACATATTTTCATCGGCGTTGTAAATGGAATGGCAATACAAACTTGGTGTAATTAAAGGACTAAGTTTTGACATTTCAAGATATTTTAACTCCAATTCTTTTTCATTCAAAAATTTTTTCATTGAATATCTTTGATCGATGCCTACAACTGCACGAATTCCAAAATCCTTAAATGCTTTTGCTGAATAATCACAAAAATGATAGTTATCATTTATGGTGGTTATTCCATTTTTTGCAAATTCTAGACAAGAAAGAAGTGTTCCATAGTAAACATCACTACTAGAAAGCAATCTTTCTTTTGACTGCATTTCATAAAGCCAATCTTGAAGTTTTTTGCCACTGTCAACTCCTTTAAAAAGCGCCATTGCTGAATGTGTGTGAACATCGACAAATCCTGGCATAACAATGTTTTGCTTTGCATCAATAATATTTTCACAATCTATATTTGATTTTTCGCCAACAAAAACAATCTTGTTTTTTTCTATAACAAGTTCGCCTAAAAATGGCTCAGAATCAAAGTCTTTAATTATTATAGCATTTGTTATCTTTGTTTTCATACAATTCCTTTAGTTTATTGTATCAATTTATTTTAAATCTAGCAAAGACTTTTAAGCATTTACTAATCATATTTTAAATTTAAAATTATATATTTTAATTTTTACATAGTAATTTTACTTAATATTATAATTTTTTATAAAAAACCATTTTTAATAATTTATTAAAAAAGATTTAATCTTTGCAAAATAAAAAATGGCACGCATAGTGCCATAAATTATTTCATTATTGGGAATAAAACAACATCTCTTATTGATGGCTGCTCAAATAATATAACAAGCAATCTATCAATTCCCATTCCAAGTCCACTCATTGGTGGCATTCCATGTTCCATTGAAAGCAAGAAACCTTCATCAAGGTCCATAGCTTCATCATCACCATTTGCTTTTGCCTTTGCTTGCTCTTCGAGACTTGCTCTTTGAATTGCTGGATCAACAAGCTCGCTATATGACTTGCAAAGTTCTTCTCCATTTATCAAAAATTGGAACATTTCAATTGTTCGAGGGTCAGCATCGCTAGGTCTTGCGAGAGGAACAAGACAAGTTGGATAGTTGTAAAGGAATGTTGGCTCAATGATGTTTGGCCTAACAAGTCTTTTGTAAGCAAAGTCAATCACTGCTCCCTTTGTTTTGAGAATTTGAATATCTTTTTCTTCAAAAAGATTAGTTGCAATAACTTTTTCTTTAAGCTCATCAACAGTTTCAGGTTCCAAAATATCAAATCCAAGTGCTTTTGAAAGAGTTTCAGTGTAGTTAACTCTCTTAAACTCTTTTGTGAGGTCATAAGTTTCGCCCCTAACAGTGATTTCTGGCTTACCTAACATATATGTTGTCAATTCGCGAATAAAGTTTGAATAGAAGTTTATGTTATCCTCAAAATTCCAAAAACTTGCATACCATTCAACTTGTGTGAATTCTTGCAAATGGCTTGGGTCCATACCTTCGTTTCTAAAACATCTTGCAACTTCAAAAACTTTTGGGAACCCACCACAAACAACTTGTTTTAGATATGTTTCAGGAGCTATTCGAAGGTTGCAATCTTTGTCAAGAGCGTTGTGATGAGTTAAAAATGGCTTTGCACTTGCACCACAAACTGCACTTTGAATGATTGGTGTTTCAACTTCCAAAAATCCATTTTTTTGCAAATAGTCACGAATGAAAGCAACAAGTTTACTTCTTCCAACAAAAACTTTTCTTGCTTCTTCATTTGAAATCAAGTCCAAATATCTTTGGCGATACTTTGCTTCTGTGTCAATTAGTCCGTGAAATTTTTCTGGAAGTGGCTTTTGTGCTTTTGAAAGAAGTTCAAATTTTTGAGTTCTTACAGTAAGCTCACCTGTTTGAGTGAGATATAATTCGCCTTCAATTCCAACAAAATCACCAATATCTAGTTGTTTTTTGAAAAATGTGTACTCTTCCTCATCAAGTTCGTTACGACTAAAACTAACTTGCAATCTATCAAAAACATTTGCAATTTTGATAAAAGAAAATTTGCCCATAACTCTTTTGAGCATAACTCTGCCGGCAACTTTAACTTTTGAGCCCACTTCAAGTTTGAGTGCTTCACTTATGCTGTGTGTGATTTCAAATTTGTCAGCATAAGGATTTTTGCCTTGCTCTTTGAGAGCCTTGATTTTTTCCTTTCTTATATCTTCTTCTCTAAATAAATCTTGTGCTAATTCCATATGATATTTTCCTTTGGTTATATTGATAAAATTTAACAAACAAATATTATCAAAAAAAAGCCACAAAGTCAATCAACATTTGTGCTTTTTAATCAAATTTAAAAAAATTTTTGTAAACTTTTTGATTAAACAAAACCTTTTGCAAATATTCTCGTGTTTCTTTGTATGGAATTTGATTTAATGTTTTTCCGTCCTTTGAATATTCGCTATTTTTTAGCCACTCACCAACAACTGTTTCTCCTGCATTATATGCACATATGCTCACTTCAAAATCCTCAAATTTGTTGATTAAGTATGAAAGATATTTTGCGCCAAGATTTATGTTTGTTTTTGGGTCAAAAAGCTCTGTTTCGGTTATTTCATCTTGGTTTTCAATTGAAAGCATATAGTTTGCAGTTGATAATTTGATTTGCATAAGCCCTATAGCGTTTGCACGTGACTTTGCATTTTGATTGAACTTGCTTTCTGCTTTTAACACAGCAAAAATAAGCGATGGCAGAACATCAAACTGATTGGCACTTGCAAAAACAATATCTTTATATTTTGTTTTGAAACTCAAAAAAAATACTCCACAAAAATATGCAAGCAAAACTATAAAAACACCTAATATGCTCAAAATAATTTTACTCACTTTTCTCATATATATATTTTATGAAACTTTTTGAAATATAATCATATATTTTTATGGTAAAAAGATAAAAGTACACCTGATTCAAAAATAATCATTGAATTATGTAAAATCTTTGAGATTTCGGCAGCCTATCTACTTGACATAGAAAAATAAAGAAAAGTATATCAAACTAAATGATATACTTTTTATATTACTGTAACAAATTGCCTGTCGAAGTTTTTATCACACGCAAAGTTTCAACTTCAATTCCAGTTTTACCTGAAACATAAACATAATATGTGTAATTGTTATATGTGCATTTATATTCGTAGCAGAGTTGTTCAACACCATACTCTTGTGGAATAATACACTTTTTTATACTTAATATGCTTAAACCTGAACTAACCATTTTGCGAGCATTTTCTTCTGTTATAAGAAAATTAAAGTCATTTCTTGTGTTGTGATTGTAAGCATAACTTTGTGCTTCCCAACCAAGAATTGAACCTGTATCAAGTGAGACTTTTGCTTTTATCATATCTGGATAAATCATAACATTGTTTATGACAGGCACAAGATTGACATAGGCAATGCCGCTCAAATTTGTACTCCAAACACTTTTCATATCTTTAAGCCCTAAAGCTTTTGCAAAATTTTCAGCTTCTTTTTCTGCATCATCAAGATCCAATTTTTCAATACTTAAGTCTCCAATACTAGAAACTGACAAAAGTAGCCCTCCCTGTTCTGTTACATCGGCATAATATTTTCTGTGAGTTGTTTCAAAAATGAAATTGTATGACCTGAATTTGCCCTCAACCATACCCTTAAATTCAAGATTTCTAACTTTATAATCCTTGAAAGCATCTTCAACAACTTTTTGCGCTTCTTCTTGGCTAACTTTATAGTCCCCCAAGCCCAAAATCTTTTTATTTTTTATGCTATCGGAAAATGGACCATCATAAATTAGCGTTGGAAATTCAGTACCTGTTGCAGAAGTATTTGCAAACATTTGATCAAAATTTGAAGAAGTATCGCCAAAATTTGTGTCGTTTAAAATATTAAAACTGCCATCTTGATTGTTTGCATAATCATTTATGACCGTTTGCACATATACACACCAATTATACAATTCATTTATTGAATTATTATCACTTTCACTCAAAGTGTCGCCACCTTTGAGTTTTTGTGATAAATAGTAAGAAAATCCTCCAAGTTGATTGATAAACTTTGTGGTTTCAACAATGCTTTGATGATTTATTGGAAGGTTACTTAAATTTGCAGCGCAAAGTGAACACTGTTGATTAACTTTTTGATATAGTTCCTGTTGCTTATCGTTATCAACAGTCACAAGTGCTTTGCTTAGATAAATTTCAATTGTGTTTACATTTGTAACAAGTTCACTGAATGATTTTTGATATGTGCTTTCTAGTTTGCCTGATACTGCCGCATATTGATTGTTGCTACCTATCCACCCCACTGCCAATATTCCAGCTGTCACTGCCAAAGCAATGATAACTGCAATAAATGTTCTTGTTTTCATAAATTCTCCTTAAATACAAAATACGTGATTTCCTATTGTGACAATTATTTGTCTTGAAAAAATCCAACTGCTTGTGGCTGTTCTAGGATTGTAATAAAAAATACAACCATACGTTGGATCCCAGCCATTCATTGCATCTTGTGCTGCTTGATATGCTGTTCCATTAGGCTCTAAATTGAATTGACCATCGTGAAGTGCAGTGAAAGCCCAAGGTTGATATATAACACCTTGTAGTGTGTTTGGGAATCCTGCATCGGCAACTCTATTCAAAACCACTGCACCAACAGCAACTTGCCCCTCATAGATTTCACCTCGTGCTTCGCTATAAATAAGTTTTGCAAGAAGATACAAATCAGTGTTTGCTTGTGTGTTATCCGTAACACCAAGTGCAGTTGTGGTTGCTTGATCCAAACTACCCGTCACTGCCAAATTTTTGTCTGATTGATAATTCTTTATGGCTTCAATTGTTCCACTATCATATATCCCATCTATTTCATCATTAAAATATCCAAGGCTTGCAAGTTTTGCTTGAACAATTCTTGTGTTGCTTATATTTGCTGTCACCGCTGTTTCTGATGAAAAGTTACCTGAAACAACCACACTAGCAACAGAAAAAACTGTTAAAACAAAAACAAGTAAAACGGCAAAAATATTCTTGCTTTTAAAAGCAACTTTTGTGTCTAAACTTACTTTGCCGCTTGCTTTTTCGTTTTCCTTAGTGCTTTCTTTTTTTTGATTTATTTTCTTAACTAAATTTTTTGATTTGCCAGTATCTTTTTTTTGAGCTCTTTGACTAGTCATATTTCTATTTTTAAATTTACTATTTAATTTTTCGTTATTATTACTAATGCTTTGTGATTTTTTAGAATTATCCATATGTTTCTCCTAACTAAAAAACTGTCTTATTATTTCCCAAATTTTACTTTTATAAACAACACTAGTTGAATTTGAGCTTGAATAATTAGTAAAACATAGTGGTGGATATATCACGCACCACCAATTGTTGCCCTGTGCCTCACCAAGTTCAACGATAACTGCATCATAAATTCCGCTTTCAAGAGTATAACCCTCATAAGTTCTTGTTGGAAACATTTCACTGTTTATTTTCACTTTTGAAGTATAGTCAAAACCATTTTCTTTTAACACTGAATTTGCTAAAGCTTCAAGAGTTTTTGTTTCTGAAATAATTAAATCAGTAACATCTTCCTTGCTTTCACACAAAGCTATCTTTGGCGTCAAAAAATTTATATATGCATCTTTGATGGCATACTTAACTTTTTGATCAATATCACTATTTGAATTTGCACGAATATGTATTCTCAGATAATCACTATTTGATTTTTCAGTACTTGTGTTTAAAAACAAAACTCCAACAACAGACAGACTAACAATCAAAAAAACTAAAAGTAAAATCATTTTTTTCATAGATTGATTATTTCCGGCAAGCACAAAAAAAAGCACCAAAATGGATGCTTTTTTTGCAAATTTTTTATTTTTTTTTAATTTTTTTGTATTTTTTTGTAAAATTTTTAATTTTATCTATAGTCTAGACTAGTTATTTTTATTTGTCAATTTATGCCCTTTGTCTAAAATACACAACTGTTTGTGGTTTATCTAATGGGAACACAAGATCTGGATTTTGTTTGAGCAGTACTTCTTCAGTTATAAGCAAGTGTTTTGAAATGTCCCAAAGTGTGCTTCCTTTTGGAGCAATATACATTTCAAGAGAATATTCACTTGGCGTTAATGCTTCAGTGAGCTCAATATCCTTGACAATAACTTGATTTTCTATTGAATAGCAATATGCCAAGAAGCAAGCATCAATTGCAATATTTATTTCTTTTCCTTTTTTGACTTTTGCGTCAACATCAGTGATTTCACTTGTCACAAATAGATTGCCATAAAAATCCTTGTCAACTTCAAATTTGTTAGCAAAAGGAATTTCCAAATCAACACTATTATAAGTTGGTACATCATCATCGGTCAGATATACAACTGTTGCATAAGCGACACCTTCAATTGTTAATTCATTGTTTGCAACAACAGCATTGGCAATTAAAATATGCTCATTTGTTGTAGCACAAATTTTAGCAATTCTAGGTTCATCATCATTAAGTATTGTTTGCCCATCAATTGTGGCACCAAATTTTTCAAGGCGTTGTGGCTTTGAAGTCATAAATGTTCCTGAAAGCATATTTGTTTTGTTTGTCATTGAAAATGCATCCGTGTAGACTTCTGTTTCTGTCATTCTTTGAACTATATATTTCACAGTAACAACTGCTTTTAGTTTTAACGTTTTATTGTTATTTTCCTCATCTTCATCATATTCAACAGTGCAATCTTGTGGCTTAACAAAAGCATATGCCAAAACTTCGTCACCTTTTTGAATTTGTTCATCTTCAAATTCTTCTTTAAAATTGATAGTTTCCATAAAGTTTTTGAGTGACTTCTCTTCATCGTTATTTACTTCAAGCAATGAGTTTACAAAAAGATTTCCGTTAACAGAAAAATAACCAGTTCCGTCATCAACATCTTTTAAATCAATATGTGCTTTTGTTGATAAAACACGACAAATATCTACTTTGGTGTCAAATTCTTCATTTATTTCAAATGTTTTTGTTCCACTACAAACCACGAGTGCTATGTCAGCGTGTTCCTTGTTTAGCTGAATGCTATTATCATTAATTTTAACTTCTTCAATTTCATCTGTTTGAATAGCGTCTAGTTTTATAGCTATTGTGGCAGAAAGTTTTGCTGTTTCGCCATCAACACTCAAAACTTTTGTGCTGACTGTTTCAACTTTGAAAACTGGTTTCATAAATGGATTGATTTGGTCATTTTGCATTTTGCCATTGAGTTCAACTTTTTCAGACAAAACACAACTTGCTCCTTCATCATTCAAAAAAAGCAAGTCAAAAACCACACCACCCATATAGTGTGCCTCACCATTAAGCATTTCAACTTCGTCAATATATGCCGTTGCACCATTTGACAAAACTTTGCTTATATTTCCTTCTCCTTCGTTTTGCATTGATACATCAACAGTAACTTGAGTTTCTCCCAAACTTACCCTATAAGATGATGTAATTTTGTCTGTTTCCATTCACAATCCTCCTAATCGATTAGTATATTGTATAATCGAAACAAAACAAATATTCCATCAAATTACAAAAATTAAATATTTTTTGGACATATCCTAACATTGCCACACAAAACTTCAGTATAGGAATAACTCCTTTCTGATTCACTAGAATTTGGAACACTGACAGTGAAAACACTCGGATATATACTCACAAGTTTTGCATCAAATTTTACAATTTTTCTTCTGCCTCTATTCACAGCAACTTCAACATCTATTCCCTTAAAATTTTCAAGTCTTTTTTTTACACTTTCTATTGTTTCTAATTGTCTTTTCATAGAAATATTATTGACAATTTAGAAAAAATTAAAAGTATAAATTATTAAATAAATGAAATATTTGATTTAGCAATAAATAACAAAAAACCATATTAGAAATATCTAATATGGTTTTTTTTTAATTTTCATCATCAAAATCATCTTCATCATCTTCATCGTCGTCGTCAAAGTCTTCATCATCAAAGTCTTCGTCGAAGTCATCATCATCGTCAAAATCCTCATCAAATTCTTCGTCAAATTCTTCATCCTTTTCCATATCAAGATCCAAATCTGAATCATCAAGAACTTCATCATCTTCAGTTGTGATTGAAGTCATATCACCAAATTCCTCATCTGGGCTTTCTGCATCATCATTTTCAACATATGCTCGCCAATTGTCACCGCGTTCATCCTTATCATCCATTTGATCGTCTGGAGATAGATTTAAATCGTTATTTTCAAGCAAATCACGCTCAGCTAAACATTCAGAACAAATTTCCTCATCATCTATAAGATAATTCGTTCTGCAAACTGGGCATAAGTTTAACTCTTTTAATTCTTCATCAGTGAGTTCTCTATTCCCTTTTGCTTTTAGTTCATTTTGGCAAACTTTACACAATTTTTCACGTTTATCAATATAATTCAATTCACAACGTGGACATCTTACATATTCAATTTTATTTCCCATAAATTACTCCAATATGTTTTCAAGCGTATTATAGTAATTTATTATGTATTTGGTCAAGCATTTTATACAAATAAATTAAAAAATTTTTTTTAATTCTATGCTTAAAATTTTTTTGATATTTTTTTATTAAACTCCTTCAAGTAACATCTTATCCGCAACAAGTGCAATAAACTCACCATTGGTAGGTTTTTCGTTGTCAGAATAAACTTTTACTCCAAAAAGAGAATTTATGTTTTCAATCTTTCCTCTATTCCATGCAACTTCAATAGCATGTCTTATTGCTCTTTCAACTTTACTACTTGAAGTGTCAAATTTTTGAGCAATATTTGGATAAAGTCGCTTGGTTATGCTATTGATTATTTCTGGTTCTGCGATAGCCATTTTGATTGCTTCTCTCAAAAATTGATAACCCTTTATGTGCGCTGGAATGCCAACTGTTATGAAAATGTTTGTGATTTTTTCATCCAGTTCTTTTGACAGAACTCTTGTTGACACAACTGCATTTTGAATGGTATTTGTTGCTTCTTTAAGTCTTTTAACAAAATTCTCAGGATTAAAAGGCTTTGCCATATAATAAATTGCCCCAAGCCTCATTGCTTTTTCAACAAAAGATTCTTGAGAAAGTGATGAAAGCACAAAGAACTTTGTGTTGATGTGATTGTCAACACATCTTTCCATCAATTCAAAACCATCTTCCCCTTTTAAAACAATTTCTGTAATAACCACATCTGGATTTTTTTCTCTTATAAAGTTATAAGCTTCTTCTACATTTTGTGCTGTACCTAATACTTCAAATTCTTCTTCCTGCTGTAACCTTGATTTTAAATTGTTGACAGTATCAATTGTGTCATCTACAATTAAAACCTTTGTTTTGTTTAATACCATAAAATCCTCCAAAATATTTTGTTAAAAAATAATTTAACACAAAAAATATTAGCATAATTTGTAATAAATATGGTAGTTTTAAAATATGAATTTTTCAAATTTTCTTAAAAAGAATGTTGCAAAAAGTAGATAAATGTCGAAATTTTTTTGGTAAATGTCAATTTCGCTATTTTTGAAGCAATTTATAGAATATTCAATTTATTAAATTTGTGATATGCTTGACATTTCTCTAATGACATTTTGAAATTGATATTTTTTGTACACTAATTAGATTTTTAATTATTCAATAAAAAAACATAAATCATAAAAAAATGCAAATACGTTATGTACTTGCCTTTTTTTATAAAAATATAAATTTATTCCTCTGCTTTAGTTGCAATATGTTGTGTTTGAACAACTCCAACAAGTTCAACAGTATAATTTTCACTTATTGCAGTGGTTATTCTGTTAAGATAATAACCTGTTTCAGAATCGCCTTCATATTGAGCAAAATAATATATATATCCTCCGCAAACTGAGAAATTTTTGTTTGCTGAAAAATAAGGTGTGTTGATTTCAACTTCTTCATCAATATTTGAAACATCAAACAATATTTTTTGTGCTAGTGTTTTGTAGTCTATTTGATAAATTGAATTGTCACTTGAATATGCATAAACTTTTGTTCCATAAACGTAAAGTGGAGTTAAAGTTGTTTCTTCATTCAAAACTTGATATTTGTCTGTTTGATAATTTATATAAACAAGTTTATTTGATGAATTTTTAACGATAATTCCCATTTGATTTCCATTTTCAAATGTACAAAGATATACTTCACTGTTTGCCGTTGTATCAAGCTGTATACCAGCATTTTGGACGTCTAACGACAATTCATTGTCACTATTATAATTATATTTGATAACATAGTTGTTTGCATTCAAATCATATGCACTCTTTTTAGAGTATACAAGAGCTTCGTTTGTTGCTAATTTTACTGTGTAAGTGTTGTATCCACTTGCAATGATATGTTCTTCACTTTCGCCAATAGATGCATAGCAAAGTACATTGCCATTTGCAAGATTTTCGTCTTCACTTCCACTTCTTGTATAATAAACATTTTGGGCACCTTGTGCAATTTGATTGTTTTGTGCATTGTAGTTAGCATATTTTGGAAGTGCAACGCTTGATACATTTTCACAAACTTCTGTAGCCTTTCCGTTTGAACAGTTTACCATAACAAGGCCTGTGCCATCATATATCACCAAATGAATTTCCTGGTTAACCTTGTAAAATGCAAAGTCTGTGTTGTTGCTTGTTCTTGTTGTTTTGTAAAGATGTGTTCTATTAGTTCCATCAAGTTTTGCGCGATAGAAATCTGTAAGTTCAAAGTTATTTGAAAGTTTATCATCACTAATAACTTTTTCAGTGTTTGGTGTTGCATAATAAATGCAATCATCAAAGATATATAATGCAGTCTTTTCAAATCCACAAATTTTGTCGATTATGATTTCACAATTTTCAAGCTCGCCATTTTCATTATATTTTAGCTCACCATTTTCAAGTTTTGTTCTGTAAATCGCTGAATACTTATTTCCACCTTTATTGTCACCACTTTTAAGATCAGTTGCATTCTGATATCCATTTACAAAATAAATATACTCGCCCTTTTTAACAGCTAGACCTCCATTGCCGGTCACAGCCGCATCTGTGCTTGGCAAATCCATATTTATGCCACAGCCAACAAGTGCAAGCAAGCAAAGTACAAGCACCAAAAGTATTGCAGAAATTTTTATTATAACCTTAGTTTTCATTCTTGTCTCCTTAAAATACCTATACATTTTATCATCAAAAGAAATTATAGTCAAATATAATTAAATAATAACATAAATTAAAAATTATTTAATTTTATTCGAACTTTAATAACTTATTTAACAACAAAAATAACTAAAATATATTAAAATAAAATTAACAAAAATTACTAGCAATTCATATAAACATATAAATCTTGCAAAAAAGTCAAATTTTGACAAACCTTTGTTATTTTTTACAATATAAGTATTTATCTTTTAATGACACAGCGAGTATAATTTTTTTGATAGGAGATTTTATGTTTTTATACAGAAAAAATATTATTTTAGTTCCAAGTGATTATGATGGCATATCAATCACAAAAGGGCTTTTAAGTTTGGATTGTTATGATAACTTAACAGATTGCCTTTTGCGTTGCTATAACTTAAATGTTGATAAAAATTTAATTTTGGGTGTCGCAATAAATGGAAAATTAAATAAATTTGAAATCAATCCTAAAAACGCAAAACAATTTGATTTTAAAATAAAAGAAACAATAAAAAATAATGATGAAATTAGCTGCGTTCTATTGGATATTGGACAAAATGACTACAATATTATTCTTTGGGGGAGCACTCAAATCAACGCGGCTTGGAAATCCACCCTTCAAATGATGCTTGAAAGCGATAATGATTTTGCAATAAAACCAAATCAAAATAAAAAAAATAATGAAAATATCATAAAAAAAGCTGAAAATTTTGAAAAAAAATTGCAAAATAATGAAATTTTTAAAAATATTAACAATCATATTAACATAGAATCTTTTGATAACGAAAAAGAAAATTATTTTGAAAATGATAAAGATCTTTATGCCCAATATACTCAAAATCAATATAAAAATTTTGTTGATGAACAAACAAATTTCTCACTTAACAATCAAGAGATTGATGAACAATCAATAAATAATTTAGATAATATTGAAAGCAAAAGTTCAATTTATAGTATTGATGATGAAGAGGTTGAGAATTTTATTGACAAAGTTATTGAGATGAGCGACGAAGAATCAAATACTAAAACAAAAAGCAGTATTAAAAAATCAAATGAAGAGCAAACATTTTTTGAAAGATTATCACCACAGATAAACAAAATGTTTGAAAGTAACATTCCAGAAGACGTTTTAAATGAAATCATACCAAATAGCAAATTTTGCAGAGTTGAATTTGATGACAAAACAGGTTATTATGTTTTTGGAATAATTTATGATGAAACATCACCAAAATATCTTTGCTATGGCATACCTGCTCAAAAAGGTGATAAACCACCAAAAGAAATGTCTAACCTCTATCAATGGTTTCCAATTGACACGAGTGATAATACAGGTGATGGATTTTATATGATGTATCAAGATGCAGAAACCGGCAAAAGCATTTCAGTTGATATTGTTTAGTGGCAAACGCCACTTTTTTAATATTTCTAAACAAAAAATAAAATGATGTTAAATATTTATAAAACTACTTGATTAAAAATAAAAAAGTTATGTAATCATAACTTTTTTTTACTCATATCATAAATTGCATTTGAAAGATTAACAAAATCTTTTGTTGTTAACACTTCTCCCCTAATTGTTTTGTCATATTTTAATTTTTCAAAAAGTGCTTCTATCTGCTCTGAATTTAATGAAAAATTACTTTTTAAACAATTGACCAACGTTTTTCTTCTCATTGAAAAACTTGCTCTTATCACTTTTTGATGAAGTTTGATATCTTTTATTTCATATTTGTTTCTGTTAAGTTTTATGTTAATTACAGCACTATCAACATTAGGCATTGGAAGAAACATATTGCGACTTACAATTCGTTTTATTTCAACATCTGCAATACTATCCAGTTCTGCCGTTATTGTTCCATAGTCCTTTGTTCCAGCCTTGCTTGTTAGCCTTTCTGCAACTTCTTTTTGCACCATAAGTGTTAAACTTGTTACATTAAAGTCTTCTTCAATAAGCTTAAATATTATGTTTGTAGTTATATAATAAGGTAAATTTGCAACAACTTTGAATTTGCCATTAAACATTGTATTCACTTCACTAGAGCTAGCTTTCAAAAAATCTTTAAAAACAATTTCAATGTTTTCATAGCCTTTAAGAGATAGTGATAAGACATCAAATAGCGACTTGTCAACTTCATAACCAACGACTTTCTTTGAAAGACTAGCAAGAGTTTTTGTTAGTGTTCCGGCGCCGACGCCAATTTCAAGTACTTCATCAGTTTCACTAATTTCTGCATCATCACAAATTGCAGCCAAAAGATTTTTATCTGTTATAAAATTTTGTCCAAATTTTTTTTTAAACTCAAAATTACAATTATTCAAAATTTCATTTGTTTCCATTATTACCTACAATTTAAGTTGATTATTTCATTCTAAATAAATAAAATTTAAAAAAATCTATCAGATTTTAAATCTTTTAAAAGTATTCAAAGTATTTAATAAAATTTGTTCTTCCAATTTTTCCTTGCTTTCACCACGTATTTCAGCAATCTTATCCAAAACCAAATTGGTGTATTTTGGCTCGTTTCTTTTACCTCTATGAGGAGTTGGTGCAAGATATGGAGCATCTGTTTCAAGCAAAATATCTTTTGTGTCAATTACACTTAAAGTATCAACAACCTTTCGTGCATTTTTGAAAGTGCAAACTCCCCCAAAGCCAAGTTTGAAGCCAAGTTTGATGAATTCTTTTGCAATTTCTGGGCTACCTGAAAAGCAATGAATAACGCCACCATTCAAAAATTCTTTGTTATCTTTCAAAACTTTTATTGTTCTATCAAAAGCGTCTCTTGTGTGAATTGAAATTGGCAAGTCATATTTTTTTGCAAGACGGATTTGTTTTGCAAAAATCTCTTCTTGAAGAGCTTGATTGTAACCTTCATAGTGAAAATCTAAGCCTATCTCTCCAACTGCAACAACCTTTGGATTTGAAAGTATTGACTCCAAAAATCTTTCAAATTCATTGTCATATTGTTCACAGTATTCAGGATACATTCCAACTATTGCATATAAATTTTGATATCTCGTTGCAAGTTCAATTGCTGATTTGCAAGTTTCAAAATTTGTTCCGACAACAAAAGCACTTTGAATGTTGTTTTTTGAAAGTTCTTCAATTATTGCAACTCTGTCCTCGTCAAAAACTTCATCATTAAGATGGCAATGAGTGTCTATAATCATCCAACAAGTGCTCCATCGGTCATATCTTTTTCTGGAGTGACAAAATAAAACTCAGTTTCATCTTCATTGAATGCATAGAGAATCATACCATTGCTTTCAATTCCACGAATTTTTCTTGGAGCCAAATTAGTCACAACAAGCACTTCCTTGTTAAGCAAATATTCAGGCTCATAGTGTTTTGAAACGCCTGAAACAATTGTTCTTGTTTCATCACCTAGTTTTACTGAAAATTTTAATAGTCTATCTGCATTTTCAACTTTTTCTGCAGTTAAAATTCTACCTACCATAATTTCAATTTTTTCAAAATCAGCAAAATCAATTGTTGGCTTGTGATTAAATTTTTCTTGTTCATTATTAAGAGATTGTTTTTCAACATTTTCTTCCATATTTTTCTCCCTTACATTTTCTATTTTGTTAACAGAATCAACTTCAAGATATTGAATTTCTTTTTGAATATCAAGTCTTTGATATAATGCTGTTTTTTCAACTTTTTGTCCAAAAATTTTTTGATTGTATTCGTGAGAAATCGTATCAAATGTTTTATCGTCATTTTGAAGAGCAACCAAAATTTTGTTTGCTG
Source organism: uncultured Clostridia bacterium (assembly GCA_905235485.1). Classification (GTDB taxonomy): domain Bacteria; phylum Bacillota; class Clostridia; order Christensenellales; family UBA1242; genus UBA9845. The sequence continues at coordinate 18,618 of CAJOLY010000002.1, read as the reverse complement.
TTTCCGGAATAAATGCTTGAAGGAGAACTGCAACTGAATGCAAAACAAAATATAGGTTGTGAAGAATATCTCCAAGTCTTTCTCTATTTTCTTTTTGCGTCCAAGGCGCTGTATCCTCAATATATTTGTTTGCAAGTCTAACAACTTTCCATATTGCCTGAAGAGCATTGTTTGGCTCAAGTCTATCCATGTATTGCTTTACAATTTCAACAAGGCACACAGTTTCACTGGCTAGATTTTTATCAATATCCAAAACATTGTTTGAAAGTGGTTGAAGCTCTCCATCAAAGTTTTGAACAAGCATTGCAGATGTTCTTGACAAAAGATTTGCCAAGTCGTTAACCAAATCAGTGTTTATGAGTTTCAAAAATGTTTCATTATCATATGGAGCGTCACCTAGTATTGGTCCATTTCTCAAAAGAAAATATCTAACAGCATCAACACCGTATCTATCACAAAGCACATATGGATTGAAACCATTTCCAAGGCTTTTCCCCATTTTGAGGCCTGATTGAGTTAGCCACCCATGTGCATGAATAACTTTTGGAAGTGGCAAATCAAGTGCCATAAGAATAGCTGGCCAAATGATTATATGAAATCTAGCAATTTCCTTAGCCATCAAATGTACATCTGCTGGCCAATATTTTTTGAATAGACTATCATCATCACTCAAATAGCCAAGTGCAGAAATATAGTTAGGAAGAGCATCAATCCAAACATAAACTGTATGATTTTTATTGAATGGCACAGGAACACCCCACTTGACTGATGTTCTTGAAACGCACAAATCGTTGAGCCCTTGATTAATAAATGAGAGCATTTCATTTTTTGTTGCATCAAGTTTAACAAAATCAGGATGTGACAGAATATACTCTTTCACCCTATCTGCATATTTTGAAAGTTTAAAAAAGTATGCCTCTTCTTGCGCTTTTTTAACTTCTCTGCCACATACTGGGCATTTGCCATCTTTTAGTTCACTTTCAGTAAAAAATGTTTCACAAGGTGTGCAATAGAGTCCCTCATATTGTGAAAGATAAATGTCACCCTTATCATACAATTTTTGAAAGATTTTTTGCACTGTCTCAATGTGATAATTATCAGTTGTTCGAACATATTTATCATAAGATATGCCAAGCATCTTCCAAAGTTCTTTGAATTTTACATCAAGAGCATCACAAAATTCTTTTGGAGTAAGGCCTTGTTTTTCTGCTCTTTCAGCAACTTTTTGACCGTGTTCATCACTACCCGTTAAAAAGAACACATCTTTGCCCAAAAGTCTATTGAACCTTGCAAGAGAATCAGCATAAACAGTTGTTGAGCAAGTGCCAAGATGTGGAGTGCCGCTCAAATAGTAAATTGGGGTTGTGATATAATATTTCTCGTTTTTCATATTTTGCTCCTATAATCGACAATATTATATCAAAATATATTTTGATTGTAAAATATATTTAAAAAATAAAATGAATTAACTTAAATAGATTTTACAATATCATTATTTTTTTATTTAAATCAAATTGATTTCAAAATTCGACATATTGAAGCATTTTTTTGCATAGATATTTTATATGAATATTGTTTGGATTGCTATTATGATTGTTGGCACCGCTATGATCATCATAAAGTCACCAGAACTTCTTGCCAGCACAATGATATCTGCAAGCGAAAAAAGCGTTACGCTTTGTGTAAGTTTGCTTGCAATTTATGCTGTTTGGCTAGGATTATTAAAGATATTAGACGATACCGGATTTTCAAAAAAACTTGCAAAATGGCTATCCCCTGTGATTGGTTTTTTGTTTGGATCAAATATTGACGAATACACCAAAAGTCAAATTGCAATAAATATAAGCAGTAACATCTTGGGACTTGGAAATGCAGCAACACCTAGTGCTATAAATGCTATGAAAGGGCTAGATGACGGAAGTGGAAAGATAAACAACCCAATGACAATGCTTATGGTTGTGAATTGCTTATCATTTCAACTTATTCCAACAACAATAATGGGGCTTAGAGTTAGCGCAGGAAGTGCAAATGCAAGCAGCATCATTTTCCCTACTATTCTCACAAGCATCATAACAGGGGTGGTAACTATCGCCATACTTAAACTAATATTTAAAGCAAGGAAAAAGAAATATGGTAAGTAACTATGTTTTACCAATACTCATTTTTGTTTTGCTTGTGTTTGCAACCATAAAAAAAACAAAGCCATACAATAGTTTTGTTGAAGGTGCAAAAGACTCAATAAGTCTTGTTATGGACATATTTGCATATATTGTTGCAGTGTTTATCTTTATTGAAATATTCGATGCAAGTGGACTTTGCGATTATCTTACAACAGCACTTTCCCCTGTTTTTAACTTTTTGGGTGTGCCAACCGAACTCACAAAACTCACCATTTTAAAACCATTTAGTGGCAGTGGGGGGCTTGCAATCCTTCAAAATATTTTTGATACTTATGGAGTTGATAGTTATATTTCAAGATGTGCAAGTGTGATTCTTGCATCAAGTGACACGGTGTTTTATGTTAGCACAGTTTATTTTTCAAAAACCAGTGTGAAAAAATTAGGGATAGCCATACCTGTTGCATTATGTGCGACGGTTTTAAGTGTTGTGCTTTCGTGTTTGTTTTGTAGAATAATGTAAAAATTAAATATAAATCGCAAAATTTGCGTTATTTTTAAAATATAAATCAACAAAAAAGATAAATCTATGCAGATTTATCTTTATTTGATTAATTATTATAATTCAGTTGAATTTTTTCGTCAGCACCAGCAAAGCGTGGAGCAAGAAAGAATTTAATTTCAAATCCTTATTCTTTTCAAATTGCGATATATATATTTTTTCGACGGCCTTGCAAAGCACCAGCCTAGAAAAAATCATATGAGCAATATCTATCGGGCAACATATCATCAAAATCCTTATATTTCCAGTTACGAGATAGTTTTTTCGTTAGCGCTAGCAAAGCGTGGAGCAAGAAAAAAGCTATCGAGCGACTCTTATTTTACTCTTGCAAAGTTAAAATACTTCCAAGGCATTTCGTCTTCGGGCGGATAACACACAAAATTCATTATCTTTTTTGAAATTGGATGTTCAAAAGAGAGTTTGTAACTCCAAAGTGCCAAATTCCAACCTTTTGCAATGTCACCTTTGTATTTCACATCACCAAACACAGGGCACCCTATTGTTGCCATTTGAACCCTTATTTGATGGCTTCTTCCCGTCATAAGTTCACACTGCACCAAACTTAGCTTTTCAGTTTCATCCAAAACTTTGTACACCATCTCTGCTCTTTTTGCACCTGTTTCAAGTTCTGGAACAACTTTCACTATGTTTGTCTTTTCGTCTTTTTTGAGATAGTTCACCAAAAAGTTTGTTGAATATTTTGGGTGACCAACAACAACTGCAAGATATTCTTTTTGCATTTCGCCCTCTCTGATTTGTTTGCTAAGCCTTTCAGCACATTTGCTTGTTTTTGCAAAAACCATAAGCCCACCTGTTGGTCTATCTAGTCTATGCACAAGTCCGCAATATGCTTCACCAGGCTTATTATACTTTTCCTTCAAATACTCCTTGCAAAGTGTTTGAACATCCTTGTCATTCGAGTCATCTTTTTGACTAGGCACATTTTGTGGCTTCACTATTACAAGTAAGTGATTATCTTCATACACAACTTTCATTAGTAATTCTCCAAAACACTATTTATGTCCATAATGTCTGCAACGCTAATAATACCAAGTGGTTTTTCATAGTCGCTTCCATTTTTTGTAATTAAAATCACAAGCATTTTTCTATTTTTATAAAACAAATTAAGTGCTTGTTCCAAGGTTATGCTTTCGTCTGCAATTGCAAAATAAGTGTCAGTTATTTGATTTGAAACAATTTCACCAATCAGCATTTCCTTTGCAAACTTATCAATATTTCTATTGTTGAGCATAGCCCTGCCAATTGCATCCAAAAGTCTTTGCCCATTAGCTATTCCAATAAGTTTTTCGCCATCGTAAACAGGTAAATTGCTGTAACCACTTTTGCTGATAAGTTCAACAACTTTTTTCACACTATCACTTGCAGAAACGCACAAAACATCCTTTCGGCAAATACTATCAACTGCCCTTGGTGGCGTGCAAATCAATTTTGCTATGTGCTCTAGTTTTTCAACCACATTCAAATGAGGCTCGGCTATTACTTCACCTTCGTTTCCTCCATGCACAATTGCGTTTCTTAGTCTTGAATAGTCTACAAGGTCATCTTCATATTTTCTAACAACACTATTTATAAGCACACTTCTTCTGATTATGTCCGTAAAAGCCATAGCCCTTTTGAAATTGTATTGATTTCTGAGGCTATGATCAATTTCATTATATGCTTTTAAAAATCTCTCTGCATTACTCATATAAATATAATATACCAAATTATAAGAAAAGTGCAAACAAATAAACAAAAATTGTAATATTGTCGAAAATTTAAATAAATATTACTAATTTTTTAAAAAATTTTATAATTATAAAAAATGCTTGAATTTTTTTTTATTTTGGTATAAACTATTAACACTGTGCTATGTGGGGAGATAGCGGTGCCCTGAACTTGCAATCCGCTTTAGCAAGGCAGAAGATCTTTCTAGGGAATTCTTGTTTAGAAAGAGAGTGTGGCTGTTGTGATGAAATCAAGGTCTTGTGCAACAGATGGCTGTGAATTATGTCAGGTCCGGGAGGAAGCAGCATTAAGCAGATGCGTCTGTGTGCCATAAGGTTGCTTTGGTGGAGCAACAATCACATTAGGTCATCTAGGCTTGGTTTTCGAAAAAGATTGCACAGTTTTTTTATGAAATTTATTCCAATAAATTATAGATATAAAATTACCTTTTAAAAAAGTGGATTTAAGTTTTTTACAAATCCACTTTTTATTTTATTATTTTTTATTTTTTAGTTGGGCAAGAGTTACAGGATCAATTGCGTCCAAGAACTTTTTAAGAACAGCATCTTTGTCATATGGCACATCAAGAATTTCATATTTTATAACTGGTATTTCTACACTTTCCAAAGCCTTTTTTACAGGTGTTGGCAACTCCTGCATTGTGCTATCCCCTATGCCTTGATAATATGTATCAAGCACAGCTATTGGTTCCATATTTGCAACTTTCACAATACACAAGTCAACATGTTCATCTTTAACTGCATTAAACAAAACTTTTCCGCCAGATGGTTTAACAATTTCATCAATTCCAAGTTTTGGAATAATCATAAATTCTTTTGGAAGAATTGTTCTAAACATATAATAAAATTCAAGCTCCTTTGGCCAAAGAACTGGTGAATGCTTTTTGAGTTGCCCCTTTCCGTTAAATTTTTCCCAATCAATTTTGCCAGAATTGTTTGATACTTTTTTGTTTAATTTAATTCCTAAAATTATTGCTCCAGCAATAGCAGCAACCAATATAATAATTCCTATAATCAAAGTCACATCGACAAGTAATAAATTTTTCATAATTATCTCCATTGTTATTATATCAAACAAAAAGCAAATTGTAAATACTAAAATAAAAATTAAATATAAAAAAACTTATCAGTTTGACAAGTTTTTTAAGTTCGCCAATCAATTTCAGCTTGTCCATTTTGTTTCAAAAATTGGTTTGCTTTTTTAAAATGATCACAGCCAAAAAATCCACCATAGGCAGAAAGTGGGCTTGGATGAACGGACTTAAGTTTTAAATGCCAAGGATTTGTCACAATCTCTCCAATTTCTTGTGCTGATCTACCCCATAAAAGAAAAACAATGGGTTCTTTTCTATCATTGAGTAGACTAATTATTTTTTTTGTTATGTTTTCCCAACCTTTGCCTTTATGACTGTTTGCCTTGCCTTTTTCAACTGTTAAAACACTGTTTAGAAGTAACACTCCTTGCTTTTCCCAATTCAAAAGATTTCCATTTGTATTTTGAAAACCATATTCATTTTTAATTTCCTTAAAAATGTTAACAAGGCTTGGCGGAAGCTCAACACCGTTTTCAACGCTGAATGCAAGTCCATGCGCTTGATTTGGTTCGTGATAAGGATCTTGCCCAATAATGACAACTTTGACATCCCTATACTTTACACAGTTTATGCTATTAAAAACATTTTCAGGTTTTGGGTAAATAATTTTTGTTTGATATTCCATTTCCAAAAAATTACTCAAAGTTTTGTAATAAGGTTTTTCAAACTCATCTTTCAAAAGTTCATACCAATTGTTTGTGATTGTAAACATACTTTTATTATACAACCAAAATTAGATTTCGACAAATATTTAAGCAAACTGATTAAGTAAATAATTACTAATTAAATTTTTCAACAAGTAGTTTTGTTTTGTCAAGTTTGCTATACTCATAATCAATTTTAGTTTTAAATCTTTGAAATTCATTTTTTGACATTGAAAAGACATTATCAAAAATATTTGTCACAAAACTTCCAGCTAGTTTTCCGTTGCCGTCAACAAGCTTTATGTAATTTTTTTTATCATTTTCAAAAAAGAAAATTCCAAGGTCAAAGTCAAAATTATGCACTTTTTTTGCAAAATTTTTAAATTTTTGCTCAAAAAAACACTCAAAATCAAGTTTTTTTGCAAAATTTTTTTCAAAAGCTGGATTTTGAATGTTAAATAAAACTCGTGGAAAAAGCGTTACACTAAACACTTTTTTGAGAGTTGCATAGCAAACTTTTTCATAATCAAAATTAGAACTTATCAAATATTTTTTCATATTATTTTTCAAAAGTCTGTAAATAATTTTGAGCATTTGTTGCACAAATTGCACCATCACTTGAAGCTGTTACAATTTGCCTTAAACTTTTTTTGATGACATCTCCGCCTGCAAAAACACCGTTTACACTTGTCATCAAATTGCTGTCAGTCACAATGTAGCCATATTCATCAAGAGTGATTTTATCTGCCAAAAAGTTAGTATTTGGAACTCTGCCAATTTCAATAAACAAACCATCAACTGCAATTGTTTGTATTTCACCTGTTTGAGTGTTTTTGACATCTATACTTTCTAGTTTGTTTTCACCATTAAGTTTTGTAACAACAGAATTTTGAACCAAGTTAATCTTTCCTTGGCTTCTTAAATTTTCCATATTATCAACGAGTGACTGCATTGCCCTAAATTTTTCAGACCTATTTATTAAATATGTTTTGCTAGCCAAATTTGTGAGATATGGTGCATCCTCCATTGCGCTATTTCCGCCACCAACAACTGCAACAGTTTTGTTTTTAAAAAATCCTCCATCGCAAATTGCACAGTAACTAACCCCTTTGCCTGTGAGTTCAGTTTCTCTTTCTAGTCCAAGTTTTCTTGGGCTGGCACCAAGTGACAATATGATTGCTTTTGCAAGATATTCATTTTTTTGAGTTTTTACAATCTTGATTTTTTGCGAAAAATCAAAATCAACAACTTTTTCATACTTAAACAAAACACCTAATGCTTTTGATTGTTTTTCCATTTTGTCAGCAAGTTCTGGACCTGAGATGTTTTCAAATCCAGGATAATTTTTTATTTCATATGTGTTCAATATTTGCCCACCACAAGCATATTCTTCAATCACTAATGTTTTGAGATTGCTTCTTCCGGCATAAACACTGGCAGAAAGCCCACAAGGTCCACCGCCAACAATGATTAAATCATAAATTTCTTTTTCCAAATTTTCCATATCAATATTATATACAAAAATAAAAACAATAACAACTAAAATCATTTGTGTCAAAATTTTTATGTAAAATATATAATTTAGATATTTAATATTGATTTCTAAAAAAATTTAATTTTGTACATTTTTTTAATTTTTTTATATATTTTTTTAAAATTTAAAAATTGCCTTTGCAATAAACAAAGACAATTTTTGTTTTTTTTATTAAAAACTTAAACATTCCATTTGATAAATAAATTTTTTGTCAGTGCTAGTTTTAGTGTTAAGAAAGAAAATACTTTTAAGCAACTTTTCAATTAAATCTAATATATTTAAAATTTCTAACTTTAAACATTTATATTTTGAATAATGCTTGGATATATTGGAGACAAATTATCGTTATAAACAGGTAAATTCCAATATGAATTGTTCCAATTAGCATTGCTATTTTGACTTGTATTATTAAATAAGCCATCAGCTTTATTTAATAATAATTCATCCTTATTCAAAATATTTTCAAAACTCACAAGAACACCATTAACTGTGCAATTTGCAACCACATATTTATTTTCATAAGCATTGCTTATATCAAATATTGTTGTGTCTGTGATTTCTACCCACGTGTAATAAGTTTTATTTGAATTATATGTTGTGTCAGGTGTTTTGGTGTAAGTATAATTTCCATCAGTTTCACTTCTTTCAAAAGCGTTACTTATATCAAATATTGTTGTGTCTGTGATTTCTACCCACGTGTAATAAGTTTTGTTGGAATCAAATTCCGAATCATTAGTATTTTTGTAATCTTCTCTTTCAATATTATTGCCAACGGACAAAATCGAATTTGTGTATCCGCCTATTGAATGAGCATTAACTTCTGCAACTAATGCTTTACCATTCAAATCCATACTTATTATTGATTGTAACACTGCTGAATCTGCACTACTAAATGAATCTATTATAATAGGGTTAGTTCTTGTTGAAACTTTCAAAATTTGTGAGTTAAAGTGATTATTGTGGACATTAGCAAAATTTACTGAGCGATTATAAATATCGCTTACTTTATCTTTAGCTTCTGTGTTTTCAACAACAATTCCTATCAAGAACCCTGTTGCTGCTTGAGACAAGCGCTCGGCATCATTGATGTCAGAAGAGTTTCTTGGAAGAATCCATTTGTTTGATGCTAAATTGTTTGTTAAAGAAATAGAGTTTTTGTCTGAGACATATGCATTTTCTTGGTCAAATATTTCGTGATTGTCATTTCTAACAATTTTTGTTGTTTCATCTGTGTCATTTATTTTTTCTTGATGATTATTAAGCAGAAAATCACTATTTGTTTCAACGCCAATAAATCCACCAATAATGAACATATTTGTAACACTTCCCGTTGCATAAGAGTTTGATATTGTTCCGTCAACATCAAGTCCAACAAATCCACCAGAAGCAAGTGTTGTATATTGACTAACTCTAACATCAAGTTTTGAGTAACTATTTTTTATTGTTCCACCATTATTGAAGCCAACAAGTCCACCAACAAATAGAGGTGATCCAACAAAGAAGTTGAGATTTCTGCCGCTTATCACATTATAATTGTTTGTGTTTTCGTCAATATTTTTTTGCACTGACACATTGTGAGCAACAAAGCATCTATCTATTGTCCCCCTATTTTCTCCAACAAGGCCACCTGCAAAGGCATATGCCCTTACATATTGACCTGAGACAATTTCTGTGCTTGCTAAGATAAGTTTTGCATTTTTATCAACCAAACCAACAGCACTGCCTGAATAGAAACCAATAACTTTGTTTTCACCTGTAATATTTATGAGTTTTGCAGTTGTGTCACCAACAAGAGCCCCAACAAATGTGCCAGAATATGAATAGTTAACTTCGTTTAAATAATCGTTGTCTGTTAATTTATATATTTCATCATTATTTTCGTCATTATTATAATTTTTCAAGTTTTTCACTTGACCAATGTAGCCTGCGTTAACATTTCCAGAAACATTGATTTTTGTTATGATTGAATCGTTGATGAGTCCTGCAAAGGCACCAACCATATTTTTTCCTTGAACTGCATCAATATTTGTTCCGTCAACTGAGATGTTGATAATATTTGAATTGTTTATGTATCCAGCAAAAGTACCAACACAATTTGTTGCATTTGCCATAACTTGTCTTGCGACAAGTGTCATGTCCTTTATAGTAGCACCAGATAGTTTTGCAAACAAACCATAATATTCGTTTGTGTTTGTCGAATCTGCACGAAGATACAAATTGCTAATTCGCATATTGTTGCCAAGAAGTGTGCCACTAAATTCAAGTTCACTTGTTTTTGGAGTAATTTCTCTTGATGCGGTTAAGTCTTTCAAAACAATAATATATTCATTAGGATAGTTTGTAATAATGGAATCCCATTCATTAGAATTTTTATTATCAGTATCAATATTTGTTATTGTTCGAGGGTTATTGAGAGTTCCATAAGCTGGATTATCACCTTCAAATCTCCAATTATGATATGAAATGCTATTGCCTTCACTATCTAATTCTGTTTCAACTCCAATATAAGCTTGCTGACAGAATATTCCCAAATCAGCATCAACAAGTGTTGGATTGCTTGTGCCAGATATTCTCCAAGTTCCATTAAGTTTTCCTTTATCTGCAAACACAAATTTTGCAAAATCAGATGTTCCTTCAATTTTTGTTGCTGGTTCACCTGAAATTGATTGATATTGACCAATATAGTAGCAATCATCAATTGTGCCTAAGTTCAAGTAATTTCCAGATTCATCAGTGCCTGTGAAAGGTGTGTGAACACTACTGCTTGTTTGAATTGATGATGAAGAATATGAGCTCTCAATAGTGCCCGTGTTTTCATAAACAAAGCCACTTGCATATGTTTCACTTTCTATATCCACATTTGAATATGAATTGCTGATTCTGCCTGAATTTTTGTTTACAAATCCACCAACTGTTGAACGAGATGAAATTGTTGCAATTGTTGCATTTGCTTTTTCGTAATATGTTTTTGAAGAATCAAAATTTGTGTCACTAGTTTCTAAATATGAGCCATAAGATAATTCATAATATTTTTTTGATTCATCAAAAGTACTATCACTAGTTTTTACATAATCATATGAAACAGAAACATAACAGCCAAAGATTTCGCCAGAATTTCGTGCCACGAAGCCTCCAGTTAGAGATAAATCAGAATTTGTGAGAGTGTTTTCAATATTATCATTCAAAACAACTTTTGAATTTGAAATCTTTTTTGTGTTAACTGCAACAAAACCAGCTGTGAACCCACAATTTGATGTAAATGACAAATTGCTTTCAGAATATGATATCCAGCCATTGTTGGTGTCACAAATTCCTGCAATATATGTCTGTTTTGTTATGTCACCAACAAACTCCAAATTTCCTTCAACTTTTGTGTTGTAGATAATTCCGTTATTTGTTACGCAAACTCCACCAAAGCTAAAAGTTGAAATGTTTGAATTTGAAGTATCTAACTTTGAGCTATATTGTTTGCTGTCTTCTTTATTTGGAGTCAAATCAGTCAATGATTGATAATTTATTGTTAAATTTTTTACAATTGAATTTTCATCTATATCATCGAATAAACCAAAACTTTCAAAATCATATTTTTCAACTGTTTCACTATCTTCAGATCGTTTAAAGTTTTTGATTGTTATCTTGTAGCCATTTCCATCAAAACTGATGTATTCAAGATCACGTGGCTGATAATTTTCTAAAGTGATATTATCATTCAAAGCATAATACATAATACCTTGTTCGTCACCACTATTCATTTTTTCAAAATCAGCCTGATTTGAAATTGGAATTGCGTGCTCAGAAGATATATCACTAATAAGATCCATCGTCACATCGTCACGAAGATATTGAATTTCTCCATTTTTAATTGCGCCATTAAAGTCAAAGCCAACAGTGTGATCACCTATGATTGTTGATACAATTTTTGAATTATCTTGAGTGTTTTGTGCGAGTTCTGCTGTTCCATTGTTGTAACTTAATGGGATTTCGCAATACAATATTTCCTTTTGATCAACATTTTTGACTGCAATTGTGATAATCTCATTCGATTTTGTCACTAAATAATTTTCATAAGTGTTTTCATTGTCAATAGTTTTATATAAATTTTCTCCCTGCGATTTTCCAAACCAATATAAGAAATTTGTTTTTATTGAATTAACTATTGCATCAATTTCTGCTTTTATATCGTCATTTAAGATTTTTTCACCGTTTTCAGTTTGTTCATAATTCTCGTCAGAAGTGTCAATTTCAAGTTGCAAATCTATTTGTTTTGGTGTGGTTTGAGGAATTGACCAGGTGTTGTTTCCTCCATCAACAATTGAAATGCCTGTCACAACAAAATCTGATGGTTGGAATTTGAATGGATCACTTTGGAATGTTGTTTGAATTGCATCTTTTGTTTTTGTAAATTTTGATTGAAGTTGAATTTCTTCTGTATTACTTGTTTTAATTGTATAATAAACTCTATAAGATGCACTAGAACTTATATATGTGTATTTCACTGATCCATCATCATTTTTTGCAAGTTCGATTGTGGCGTTTTCTGAGGTCAAGCCAATAGCGTTTGGTGAAATAATATTTTCAAGATTGTTTAAATCTTGTGGTTCAATAAGTTCTGTGAAATCAATATAGAACTCTTTTTGAATGTCTGTTGGAATAACTGCATAGTTATTTAATGTTTGATTTTGGAATGTATACCCGATTTCAAGAGTGCTCTTTTTTCTTGCAACCAAATCAATTGAAGTTGTGTATTTATAGTCATTTGAATAAGTTGAATCAACTTGACGATAATCCCCCTTATAAATCGCTTCAACTGTGACTGTGAAGATTTGACCAGCTGGTACATTGCTTGAAATTATGCAATTTACATACAGATATCCATCATATGAAGGAATTTCATTCTCAATATAATTGCTTTCGTTGTGATACAAAATTATTCCTGCACCATTATCTGTTGCAACTGCATATGGCAAACGGTCAAGATAACTTATTTTGTTATCATTTTCTGTAAATTTAAGCATTTGATTGATGCTCATATTGTAACCGTTTTGGTTTTTATAGGTTACTTTAACACTCTTGACTTCTGCATTGAGTGGAGAAAGAGCAATTTTCAAAAGTCCTTTTTGACCTGAAACAATTGCAGTGCTTGGTACTTCGTTGACAGTGTAAATCGTGTCATTTCCATTTTTTGTTTGCTCTGCATTTGTATAAAAATTGAGAGATACATTGTCAACTTTTTGCCTCTTTATATTTATTGTTGTTGTTTCAATTTTGATAGCATTTTCATTGCTTGAATTTGAATTGTTTGAAATACTTGCTTTAAATGTTATATCATCTGTCAATTTGTTAACCTTTATTTCATTTGCATCACAACTAGCAAAATAATTTTTAACATTTTCTTTTTGAACTGACAACTCAAAAATAAATTCAACTTTTGTGATTTGGTCATCAATTTCTTTGATAGATGTTAAATTCTCAATTTTTGTTAGAACTGCAGGATCGTCCAACTCTGAACATGAAATTGTTTTTTTGATTGTTTCTCCAAAATATACATTTGCGTAAATAAATTGTAAGTTCCAATATTGATTACCTATAAAATTGTGCTTTATTGTTGGTAAATAATATTCATCATTTTGAACAATTCTCAAATCATCGCCTGTCAAAAAGTAAGCAAGAGTTGCTATATCATTGAGTCCTGTTTCAACACTGTTTACTTCGCCAACAAAATCTTTGATTCCATATATAAATGAGAAATCAAGATGCTTTTCAGTTGTGTCTAATCCAGTGCCGATATCGCTTCCAAGAGGAACTTCATATTCATTTCCATCAATATTTAATTTAACAAAAAGTTTGTAATTTATAGAAAAATTCCCCGATTTTGATGCAGAAATAAAGATTTTTTCGTTATTTTTTATATATTTTATTGTTGAAATGTCATTGTTTATTGCAAAATGCTCATTATTGTTGTTGGTAAATTTAATATAGAAATTGTCATTGTTAACATAACTTGTGCTCATTTTCGCAGTAAGCTCATAATTGGAACCAACAAGCAGATTTTCGTTATTTTCATATGTAAGTTCGAAATCGCCAACTGCATCCAAAACATATAACGTTATTGTTGTTTTTGCTTCACTATTCATTTTGCTTGAAATTGTGAGAGTAACTTTTCCAGTTGAATTGAGTCTCAAACGATAGTCATTTACAGTTTTTCCTGTGATTTGTGCAATTCCAGAATCGCTTGAAACTATTGTGATAGATTTGCTGACATTCAAAAGTGCATCATTTGGAATAACATTCACATCAAATAAACTTGAAAATCTTATAATGTTTGTTTTACCTCTATAAAGTACAAAAGAATCTTTAAGCACAACATTATTTTCATCTTTTAACTGATATAAATAAACATTCTCTTTTTTGCTGATTTCAATTGAAGTTGGAGCTTCAACAGTCAACAATTTAGCAGTTCCATTTTGTTCAAATATTAGATATGGATAAGTGTCATTGTTTGTTTTGTACCAAACATTATTACTTAACTCATTTTTGTTTGTTGTAAAAGACCAACCTGTCCAACTTGTGCTTAAAGTAATATTTTTAATCAATCTATCTGGATTTGAAATATTTTCTATACCAAACTCACCATCATTAGATGAATAAAACCATTCGGCATTGTTTGCACCTTCGGAATTTGCAACAATCAATTTTGTTAAAGTTGCAGTGTTGCGTTCAAAAGTGTCTGTAAGTGATATTGTATCGCCATATCCAACAAGCCCACCAAGTTGTGCATTGTTTGGATTGCTTACTTTTTGGATTGAATATGCCTTTTGGATATTAGTGTTTTTTGCATATCCAACAAGTCCACCAGCATAGGAATTATCATTCCCTAAAACTATCATATCTGCTTCAAAACCTTCTCTTTGCTGGTCAACATAACTTCTTGCATAAGCATTATATAAGTCAAGGTTTTGTGCATAGCCAATAAGACCACCAACAAAGTTTTGACCAATAATATGTGCTGTTGGATTTTCTTCATCAAACATATTGACAGAAACGTTTGTTATAGTTGATTTGTTGTATATATCACCCACAAACTTTCCAACAAGTCCGCCAACATTGTTATTTCCAATAACTATTCCACTTGAAAATGCATTTACAAGTACTGTTTGATATGCATCACCTGCAATGTATCCAACAATGCCACCAATATTGTTGTTTCCATCAAGCTTTCCACCAAATGAAACATTTGAAATTGTTCCTGTAGATTTTCCAGCAATTCCGCCCAGATAACCGTTGCATTTTGCTGTGATACTAAGTTCGACATTGTATGAATCTATAACTTCTGCTTCGTTAAAGAAATTTGTATTACCATTGATGTTTCCTGCATTTTCACCTACGAATCCACCGACATAAAGGTTTTCAGTTTCAATTGCAGTATTTTGAGATATTTGAATTTCACCTTTGGTATAACAATCATAAATTGTTCCATTATTTTTGCCAGCAATTCCACCAACAAAAAGTTTATTTTCGGTTATAGCAAAATTTGAGTTGATAAAGTTAACTGTCACTGATCTAATTTCACCAGTGCTTTCGCCTGCAATTCCACCAAAATATGTATCACTATGAGTGTTAACATCAATTTTTGAAATACTAACATTCAAATTCTCAACTTGGGCATCTGAACTAAGTTTTGCAAACAAGCCCAAATATTTATAATTTTGAGTAAATTTAATTCCTGAAATTGTTGCACAAACTTTTTCACCAAAATTGTCATTCATCAAACCATCAAACACACCATTAAATTCATACACATTATCATTGATGTATCCAATTGGAATGAAAGCATTTTGAGTAGAAAGATTCAGGTTTTTTGTTACAACATAAAATTTTTCTAGATTTTCAACATTTTGATTGATTTTGTTTAAATCACTTATGCTAGAAATTTCAAGAGCTGTGCTTCGTGAAAGACCATCAGCAACCTTAACGAGCACTGTCTTTTTTATGATATATTTATTTGCTTCTGCATCAAAACTATCAGCTGCACATACGTCAATAAATGCAAGTCCAGAATTGGCAATTATGACTCTGTTATTATTTATTGACAAAACATTTTCATATTTTATATTGTCGTATTCAAATTCCCTATATATATACGAAAGCTTTGAATTCAATGCATCAGTAGGGTCGGTTTTTGCATTTAAATCAAATGTGATTTGACCGTTTTGCATGTCTCTTGAATCGAAATATACATAATAATCAAAGTCTATTGAAACTTGTTGATTATTATTTTTAATATACTTCACATTTTTTGGAGCGTTTTCATAATCAATCAAATTGGTCGAAAGATTATTTTGATTTTTTGTTATGTTATATATAGTTGAAACTTTAACAGCGTCTTTTATTGTTATATCAGCCTCTTGTGTTAAAGTTCTGCCATATTGAGATACTGTGATAATTAGCTTTGCATTGCCTGTTAACCTACCTGCCAAAAGACTATTTGCACAAATTTTTAATGTATATGTGTTTGCTTTTGAATTGTAATTCTCATTTTTATTCAAAATAATGATTGATTCTGCATCATTGCCAGTCCAATTAACTTTAATTGCATTTTCTTCAATTTTTGTTTTTTCAGGATTTATTTTTAAGGTAAACGTTACTTCACCATATTCCTCTTTGTTTGAAATGCCATTTTCAACAAAATCACTAAGTGTTGATTTTGTGTAAATTGTTACGCTCTTTGGATTGATACTTTCATTTTTTGCATTTTTTGCACTAAGAACTATATTTTGAATTGCAACATAAACTTCCAAGTTGAATGATAAAGTGTATTCTTTCAAGTTTGTGCCACTTTCGGAGTTGTCCCAGGTCGAAACCCTGACTGTGACTTTTGTTTTACCCTCAGAATAGCCAATCATGCAATTAGTATTGTCTATTCTAACTATACTACTTACAGTTGTAGATTGATTTCCATCATCTTCAAATGAAAAGGCTAAATTTTGAAAATTTACTCCTCTTAAATATGATCCCAAGTATGAATTCAAGTTTAGAGCAACATTTCCACCAAGTTTAATGGTAATGCTTCCACCATTGAGTGTTGGAAGATTGTTTTCAGTATTATAATTTATTTCTCCAATATCAGAATTTTGCTCAACTGATGCTGTTGTGGCAGTGATCGAGTTAAGTTTGACAAAAACTCTTATTTTTACATCCAAAACCCTTCCGTTTGGAGTGAAAAATGTGAGAGTATAAACGCCTTCAGAAACACCATAAAGCGTGAACACAAAATACCTATCATTTCCATCACGAATTGAGTTTTCATATGTAACAATGTTATTTTTAAGCACATAGCCAGAAGAAGTGCTGTTTGTGTAGATTGATTCAGTGTATTCACTTGCTTTAATTTTTAAGGTTATTTGAGTTTCACCAACAAGAGTAGCTCCGTTCACCATTTCTTTGACCGGAACAAGCACAAGACTATCTGTAACAAGAACAGTTTTTCCATCACTTGTGTAAGTATCGTTTAGTATAATGTTTGAAACACCATTCCTCAAATCGAATGAAATGCGTGCTTTTGATTCTTCTCCCAAAAGTCCCATCGTGCCAAAAGCTACAAAATCAAGCACAACATTGTCATTGTCTCCTGTGATGTTGTTCGTATCAGCCTTAAGATATAAAACCGTATTATTTGCAAAAACATCAAAGTTTGTTGAACCTTCAGTATATAAATTTGCAAATATCAAATTACCATTCTCATCACGCCTGCCAGTAGAAATTTTAATTTTGCTTGCATCCTGATCTGGATTTACAAGTCTAATTACAAAATTTGTGTTCTGAACAAGGCTAGCGCCACCAACAGTAACTTTTATGGCTTTTCCTTCAGTGCCGTTATAATCATCATAAATTATATAGTGATCATATTGATTGTTATCTTCTAAATCAGTAACAGCCACACTTTTTGCGATATTTTCACTGTGAAGTTTAAAGATATATGGACTTGAAGTATATTCATATCCCTCAGCTTTTGCAACAACTTCAAGATATTCATTTCCTGCATTTTTTGCAGTGATACCTATGTGAGTTAAATCAATAACATCACACTCAAACAACTCACTTGAAATATTGCTCAAATTGTTTTGGGTGCTTGTCACATTTCCAGTTTCATCCAAAAATCTATATTCAAGTGTATAATCATAATCATTTGGGGTTAAGTTTATGTTTAAAATTTTGTAAGATTCTTCAAGCATATTCGTTGCAAAAAACAACGCATCATCCTTTGATAATTGATATTCTGAAGTTGGACTTTGAAAAGTAACATCAATATTTTCAACACCACGCAAAACATTAACATAGAATTCAACTGAAATATTTGAATTTTTAGTGCTTGTAGCTCTAACTCTAAATGATCCAGTTTGTGCAGTTTCACTTGTGATTATTGTTCCATCTTCAAGCACTGAAACGCCGGAATATGAGCCAACCATTGAATAGATAACATCCTTTTGAGTTGTTGAACTTGGAGAATAAACCAAACATTTTGAAGAATTGAGTTTTACAGTTTGTCCAACAAGAGCATATGGTTTATATTGTGAGTTAAAGGCAAGCCCTTCAATTTTATATTCACAAGATACGTGAACAGAAAGCGTTTTTCCGCCCTCTTCCGTTGTGAAAATTAGGTCTGTTTCGCCATAATTTATGGCTGTGAGAGTTATTGTTGTAACAGGAGAATTTTCATCGTGCTCCATACTTACATCAACAATGCCATCAACAGACATATTTGGCCTTTTGATTTTGGTGCTTATATCTGCAGAAGCTCCATCAACACGAATTTCAAAAGTTTTTGTTGAATTTTCTGCATCATTAAAAAACAAAACAATTCCATCTTCCAAATTTGAAGTAACTTTTAAGTTTTTATATTTGTCACCACAACCAAAAAG
>CAJOLY010000001.1 GCA_905235485.1 uncultured Clostridia bacterium | reverse complement strand
TATATTGAGATATATTATCATATAATTTTATCTCAATATGATTTCCTTTGTCGATTATTTCATCTATTGCAAAATATGGAATTTTTAAATTTTGCTTTAACAAATAATCTTCTTTTTTAAAGGTGTATTCACAAAATATATAGTCAACTATAAATTTTGAATATATAATATTTTCATTATATTCAAAATATTCTGGCAATTCATAATCAGGATTTGAGTCATCTTTTTCTTCATATTTTAATTCAATATTTTTGGACATAGATTAGCTCCTTATTATATATTATACGCCCAGTCTACTGAACTGTCAAATATTTTTCCCAGTATAATGGGATAATAAAAGTATGACAAAAAACATATTTGGAAAAAGATTAAAAGAATTAAGATTAGAAAATGGATTATCTCAAAAACAATTGGCAGATAGTATTGGTTATGGAAAATCAATCATAAGTGGTTGGGAAACGGGAATATATCAACCTACTTTACCTAGCTTAGTTGCCATAGCAAAATTTTTTGATGTAAGCATTGATTACCTTGCAGGACTTAAGGATTATTGATATGCGAAAAAACATATTTGGTGAAAAATTAAAAGAATTAAGGCTTGAAAAAAATTTAAATCAAAGACAATTAGCTGATTTAGTAAAAGTAGGTAAGGCATCTATTAGTGATTGGGAAACAGGAAAAAGTGAACCGGTATTATCAAATGCAATTTTGCTTGCTGATTTTTTTGATGTCTCTCTTGACTATTTAGCAGGCAGAAAAGAATATTAGTTAAATATATAAAAATATAACAAAAAAATGTCAGCTTTTACTGACATCATTTTTTTAATATTTAGTAAACAAATAAAAAAGTGCTGATGTGAAAATTCACTTCAACACTTGGTGGGTAGAGATGGATGCCCAAAAGGAAATTTTAAAAAAGTCAGTAATTACTGACAAAAATCATTCATTTTGACTTTTTGTGTACTTATTTTGATACTCAAATTCTGCTCAAAATTAACTCATATAAAAAAATAGCGATTTACTCGCTATTTTTTTTGCAAATATATAACTTTATTATTTATTAACTTTATTTAATAATAATTGTTTTTTTAATCTTAAATAACTTTGATAACATTGATAAGATATTGATATCAGGTCATTACGGCCATAATTCCTAAAATCTTGCATTTGATATTCTTTGTTTCTGTCAAGTTCAAAAGGTTCAGGAATATATGGAATTGTCTCAGGCTTATCTTGTAATACTTTTCTCAGATCTCTAACTGACTGCTCCGCCAGTATTTTTCCATCATCTATCATTTTCACAACATATTCTTCTTTATAGGGAAGAAGTTCCATAAGTTTTGAATAACTAAAGTTTTCATATTCTGGCTTTATTGTTACAGTTTGCTTTTGAATATCACTTTCAGAAAAATCACTAAATCTTTTAAGAACATTAAATCCCCTTGAAAGTTGAGTTTTGTCTACATTGAATAAATGCTTTATCATTGTATTAAATGAAAATTTCTTTTTTCTTTCAACTACTTCACCCTTATCATTTTCTGCTAAATATTCAAATATTGCGTTATCATTGTCAATTGTAAGAGTTTCACACTGTTTTTTCAGTTTCCATAAATCATAATAGAAATCTAAAAAATATTTTTCGTGCTGTTCAAATGATAAATTTGTCTTTTCAACTAAATATGTTATTTTATTATCTTCAAATATGTATCTTAATTTACTTTTACTCTCGTTATTCATATTCTCTCCTAAGCATTACTTCCATAATTGCTGTTAATCCTGCAATTTGTTCTTTCTTTGAAACATAATGTCTTTTTCCAAAATCGACTACGTTCATATTCATTGCTTTATCTATTGATGTAACTTCATCTTCAAAATCTCTACTGCCACATTTTGTACAAACTAATTCCTCTACTACGTCTTTGTAATCTTCATCAAGATCTTCATCTTCACTGTTTCTCATACATCCAAATGTTGAAAATAATCTATTGTTATATAAGCAATTACATAATTCAAGCAAATCCATTGATGAATAATCATCAAATGAAAATTTTGTTACATACTTAACACATTCAACTACTGCACTTGTTATTGTATCTTCACTGTTTATATTCTTTGTTAATTTGCCATTTTTGTCATGAACACCTCGAATATCTACTGATGATATCTTTTCTGTTGTGTTTGCAACTTTTTGACATGCCATTTCCCATAATCCTTTGATAACATCAAAATCTTTTGAAAAATGGTCTTTGACTACTAACAAATGAACATGTGGATGCCAGAGTTTTGAATTCTTTCCTTTTTTAATTTCTATAGCATAGATTCCACCAATAAACATATTTTTGAAAATATATTTTGAAAATGGATCTCTATTTGTCATGTATCTCCAGGCTTTTTTAACAATGTCCAATCCATATTTCAAAACTGCTGTATCTTTTATTGTCAAAGTTAAAAAGTTTATTTTATATCCTCTTTCAAGCATATTTCTAAATCTTGGTACTAGAACTGATAAATATTTTCTAGCTCTTAAATAAGCACATATAGGACAAAGTTTACTTTCACAATAATTTGATTTATTAAAATGTAACATACCACACTGGATACATTTCTGCATATTAACATAACTCATACAACCATCAACTTTGTGATAAATTTTATCAATTCTATCTAAACCTTTAATATCTTGGTTCAATAAATCATCCATAGCTGTTCTTAACTTCATAGCTACAAATTTTCTTTGTGGATTACGTTGTTTTATACCGATCCAAGACATTTTATTTCTCCTTTTTTTAAAATTTTTTTACTGTCAAATATTCCGTTAGTATAGATACAGAAGAAATTGCCTTTTCAAGGCCCTTTCTTTTGTATCTATTTTAAAGTTACATACTACACAAAATATACATTGAGATAGTACAAGTTTTTTTTAAAATGGACATTAGAGATAGTACAAATTTTGTGCGCCTTATTGATGACCTACTGCACGTCTCTTTTTAGCTTTTGTGGTAGTATAAGTTTATTTATTATCTCATCACGGCAGGCAGCGCCTTCGCTTAATCTGCCTGCCTCGGTTGTAAGTTTGTGTCTTTTTTTGCTTTTCTCTTAAATGGTTTAAATAGCTTTTTTATAAATTCTTTGAATTTCATTTGACGTTTCTCCTTTTTTTCCTTTTTTATAAGTTTCTTATATCCTTTGTTTATTTGTTTATCCAAATCTTTCTTAAACATTTTTGTGGCCCAGTTATCAGCTTTTTGTATTATCTCAAACGGAACAAGTTCAAGAGATGCTTGATTCTTTGCAAAAATGTTATAATATGCTTGTTGTAATGCAAAAAAACCATCCAACTTTCGAAAATCTAGTGGCATTATATCCATTGATTCCATATATGTATTTTTATTATCTTTTTGCAAATTGTTTAGTATCTCTTTTATTTGTTCTATTTGTTTTGATTGATTAGCAATTGCTGGTAATAAATCACCTACTGCTACTAACTCTTTATTATCTGTTTTATCTGTCATCTTCAACTCCTTTTTCGTATAACCCTTGAGGTACTGTATAATGAAATCTTTTATTAAATGCTTGTACATCTTCAACTGAGTTACAAATGTGCTTTTTTTGTATAAGATCAAAATCTCGATCTTCTGCAAAACGCAAAAAGGCTTTATCATAAAAATGTGTATCATAATACTTGGGAACATTAAGAAATGGCCTTGTACAATCAATAACTATATCTTCCTCAGTTACATTTTCAGTGATTATTCCATTGTCTATATAAGCCATTGCATCTTTACTTGTAGGATAATACCTTGTATGAATTATTGCTTTGCTAATATTGCCAAAATAGTCATAATCTAAGTCAGTTTTTAAAAACTCTCTGAAGTCCGATAAATCTCTTATGCAAGAGTCTACAAGCATTGGTCTATGACATACCATATACAGTTCTGTTCCCCACTGGCCCAGAAGTTCATTCCATCTTTTACGATAATCTGGCATAATATCTCGATTTCTACTATCAAAATATTTGTTGCCTTCATCTAAATAAATGTTTATATTTGGAGGCAAAAACATTGTTCTATATGTAAGTTTTTTATTCTTTACAACATAATGCGGCAATCCTAAATAAAATCCATCTATCCAATAATTCATTTCAACAGCTTTTCTATATGAATGTATTTCTAAATCAAAATCAGTAAATGTTATATGTTTTGGTTTTGACAAGTTGTATCCCATTGAATTAAGCATATCTATTTTATTATAGCAAGCCGAAAGTTTAACAGGATCATATGCTTGTATATTTGCAAGATATGCTAAATATAATGTCTTTCCACTTCTCTGTTCTCCAAAAAATATATGTGATGTTGCCATTTTTCTCTCCTATACGTATCAAAAAAGGAAGTCAGCTAAATAGCCAACAACCCTTTTGTTACTATTCAGCAAATTGATTATATTATTTATCTTCCAATTTTCTGAACTTTTCTAACCCCTCAAATCTTAAAAATACCGGTTTTTGACCCTCTGGCACATTCAAATATACTGCGTCAACTTCACTTCCAAATGGAATAAATACATCTGGCACTGCATCCTTTGGAATTTGATGTTCAAGCATTGAAAATCCACTATTATGTGTATCTCTATATTGTGTGAGTTGAATAACAAATACTCGATAATATCTATTAAATGTGTTCGGTACAACTTGAGCACCCAAAAATCTAACTTTTGTTATATGACTTCCAAGTTCTTTTTCTCTTTCACTTATAACAATTTCTTTTTTTACTACAGCTTCTTTATTTTCTTTAACTTCTTTTACTTCTACTTTATCCTTATTTTCCATCTTTTTTCTCCTTATTTTCCTTTTTAAATTTTTTATTATTTTTTAATTATGGTTGCGATGTCGCAACCTTTTTTGTTTATCTCTTAAAGTAAGACATTGCGTGCTAGGTCACTTTGCCTAGACTTATACTATTATTTAATTGTAATAAATTATCTTCTTTTAAAAATATCGACTTTGTCTATATCATCAAAAAGTTCTTTATTTAAGTCTATACCTAAATAATCATGTGATATAAACTCTGATTTCTTTTTTAAAGGTGGTTTATGAACTCCCTCTAAAAATCCTTGTCTTTTCCCGGCAAGATATGCTTTTCGCTCTATATCACTAAATTTCTTTGCATATTCTTGTTTCTGTTCTCTTGAATAAGGTTTATAAGCCATTATGTCGCTCCCTTAATCTTTTTTGCATATCTTTTTGTATGCTGATACATCATTGCTTTTTCAAGCACTCTATGTTTTTTTAATTCATCATTCAATAATTTCTTTTGTGCAGTAAAATGATAAAACTTCAGCTTTTCTTCACTGGCCATATATTCTTCTTTTAATTGCTTTTGACTAGTTTTTAAAGCCTTTTCTTTTACTTTTTTACTTATACAACACATATTTTTCTCCGAATTGAATATTTTTGTTGACTTTTTTGTTTTTATAAATATAATATTTATATACAAGTAATTTACTTGTAAATCGATAAAAAATGGTAATACATTTTAGTGGAAGTTTTTCAACTTCCTTTTTTTATTTTCTTAACCCGATCTAAATTTCGTCTACCATATTTTTATCACTTGTATTAGTTTTTTGCTTTGATATTTTCAGGATACTTTGATACATATTTTGGATGCTTTGCTCTATATAATCTGTTTTGATCTTTAATTGCTCTTTCATATCCACTTCTATATGCAGCTTCAGTATCAGTCAATGGTTTACAATTACCTGCTTTGTCTGTTTTGCAAATCATATCATTTGTCAAATGAGTATTTGTCAATCTTTCCTGAAAAAATTTTTGTCTTTTCTCTTGTGGATTTAAAAGTGTAATTTTTTTACCTTTTTGTGTTGTTACCTTTGTTCCCCAAGTATTCTTCTTTGCCATTTCATTTTTCTCCTTGTTTTACTTCATATTGATAATTTGCAACTTATCAATATTTACATAGTGTATCTATAGCTACACTACTAGTCCGTAACTTTTACTAAAGCTACGGGAAAATTTAATACAAATCAATTACTTCCAAATTTACATTTGAATGAGAAATGTTTGTATAATACCAATTGTCTGTAATTTTATTTGAAACATTAAAATATCGTGTATTTAATGTACTTTCATCTGTGCAATAACAAAATTGAATGCTAAAACCAACTTCTGATGCACTAATACTTAATGAATTTGAAACTTGATTTATTGAATTTATTTGAAAACGACAATTTGAATATGTACCCTCAACATAAATTCCTCTACCTGACAAAGTTTCAACTACAACATAATTATTTGCACTACTATCAATTGAATATTGGCCATTTTCAACGATAAAAGTTACATTTCCTGTTAGTCTTGAAGAATTTTCACCATATTCTATAACTTCTTCACAACTAATTCTATATTTTCCATCAGGCATTGGTATTTGTTCATATTCTGCATATAAATTTGTACTTGAATCAAAACTATATGTGTAAAAATCAATAATATTCTGGCCATCACTCCATCCAACAAAATTATATCCTTGTTTATTTGGAGCATTAACTTCATCTAAATACAAATTATTCTTATCAATTATTCCAACATAATATAGTAAATTTTCAAATGTTATATTACTGTAACCTTCCAATTTACCTGGTGCATAAAATTTTAATATAACTTTATTTTCATTGTTTATTTCATATAATCCATCGATGCAATTCACAATGTATGATGTGTCCTTATTGATTTTAAAATTATCAATCAATTCTCTACCCGTTAAAGTATGCTGACCAAACCACTGCATTGCTGTTCCATAAAAATCAATCTCTGTCAAATTTACAAAATTATCAAGAAAATCAACTGAAACATACTTAACACCTTGAGTAAATATTATTTTTTTAACTTCGTTTACATCAATATCTTCAAAAGAATAACTTATAAAAGGTTTATATTCATATCCGAAATAATTATTATTATCATATGAAAGCAATATCATATTGCTTAAATAACTCGATGGCTCAACAGTTAAATATCTTAAATAATCATCATGCATATCTTCAACAATACCAATATAATAGTAATTATAATCTATATCATTAAGTGTAATTTGCAATTGCTTATTCTCTCTATTGTAATTGCCATGACATTCGAAAATATCATTATTTATCACACAATTTCCAATAAAACTATTATTATTTAAGAATATTATATTATCAAAGAAATATCCGTTACAATAAAACCCTAAATTATCATTTGTAAAGTAAAAATAACTTTCAATACTATTATCTAACAATTTAAAATGCAAATAATTTTCATGATTTAAATTAGATAAAATATTTGATAATGTATCATCTATAACAAAAACAGCATCAAGTCTTTCATCTTGAGTAAAAGAATATGTTGTAATATCAATTATTTCATTATTTAAGGACCAACCATTAAACAGATATCCATCTTTTATTGGAGTAGGAACTTCAACTAAAACACTGCCATTTTCTCTTATTGATAACTCTTTATATACATTATTATCTTTATAAAATGTTACAATAACTCTATTTGGTAAATCATTACAATATATTTCCAACTCAGCTTGTAATCTATTAACAAGATCTAATAACTCAGCTTTTTCAACTCTCAAATTTTCAATTTCAGTTTCAAGACCTGGAATTCTAGAATTTTCACTTGATAAGGATCTTGCTAAATCTTGCAACTCAGTAATTCTATTGTAATTTAATTCAATTTGACCATTTAACTCATCAATTTGCAATTGCAAATCCGTTACCCTTTTTGAACCATCAACAAAACCTGCATCATACATATCTTGAATATCTTGATATGAATACTTCTTTGTTTTATCTAAAATTCCACTGAAGAAAATGAACCAAATTGACATTCCTAAAATTGCAACTGTTAATATTATTGCAATTGTAATTTTTAACCATTTTGACATAATCTTACCTCTTAATTTTTTATTTCAAAACCCCAAAAGGTAAAAGGCAGCAGAATGTACTGCCTTTTTTTATTGGTACACTTGTTGTGTAAATACATTGTATTTAACAAAATAATTTCCATCAAATTCAAATGTTAAATAGTTCACCCATTGAATATATGGTATCTCTTCAGCTGTAAATTTTCTCATACCATACATACCAATACTACCATCTAAATAGATAACTAAACCACCGTTTCCTTGGCTATTTACATATAAACCTGCTCGTTCACTTGGGCTTGCTATTGCACTTTCCGATATTCTGCCGAATCTTACACCAAGAAACGAAGCATATTCATAATCTGCATCCAAAACGCACGTAAATTCACTTCCATCAATAGAAACAGCATCAATTCTGTTATTTTCATCTATTGTGTATTTAAATGAGCCAAAAAGGTTTGTTTCAGAAAAACTAATAACACCCGTTCCGTCCTCAAATAAATCTACCCATCCATTACCAAATGAATATGCTAGTATTGATGTTGCTTTTTCTGTTCCATCTAAAGCAAATGTAAAGCCAAAGGCATTAAATGTAGTTTCATCAATTATATCAACGTGAAAATTACCTTTTAAAATACCATGACCAGTGTACGTTACCTCAATAAGGTTTTCATCCCTTGTCTGAGTAAAAGTTTCTATTGAACTGTCAGATAACCATATTCCAAGCTCATATTTGTATTCACTAATTTCGCCATTTTCGATTGTAAAAACTATATCTTTTAAATCTGCTGAACCCTGTGGAATATTTTTTATATGATATATTCCATCTTCTAACACTGTTTGTATTTCTGTATATATTTCTTCAACAATATAACAGTCACCATCTTGGATAACTTCATAACCTTCAGCAACAAAATTACCACCTAGATTATCATCGCCAACTGATGGGTCGTAATTTACAAACTCACCACCATAAACATTAACTGTTGCATTAACTGAATTTTTAACATTAAGTACATAATAAAAGTTATTCCAAGCAGCCGCGGACTCAAAATGTCCGCCATAAATATTTACAACTGCATTATTTGCTGAAGCATATATTGTTGAATTACCATAACCGTCAGCATCCGGTCCTACAAAATAATTACCATCATAAACATTAAGTGTACCTTGTACTTCTACAGCTCTACAATCTGCACCACTACCGCCAACAACACTACCATCACCATAAAGTGTTAATGTTACACCCGGCATAACTTTGAATACTGCACCATTGATATTTGCACCGTATATTGCGTGACCATTCAAATCAATAGTTGTATCTTCAGTAATTTCAATTTCAGTATCTAACACAACATTGTGTGTTAACGTAATTTCACCAGCGTTTGAAATATCTGATTTAAAATCACTTAAATACTCGTCAAAACTTGTAATACTATAAGTATGTTTACCTTCGCCACTTATTGTTACAGTGTTAGAACCAGTACTAACTCCATTTAACATTGCAACAATGTTTTTGTTATTTTGGCTAGCATACTTAACAATAATAGTTTGCCAAGTATACAATGTAATTTGAGATATTGACACATCTTGTACAGAAGCAACTGTGTTAAGTTTGCTATCAGTAATAATAATTGTTTCAACAGGGTTTGTTTGGTCAATACTTAACGTGTATTGTTCAAACGTTTCAAGTTCAGATTCAAGTTCTGATATCCTTGTTTCTAGCCCTAATTTTTCGCCTTCTAAAGTGCTAATTAAATTTGTTAATGCAATTTTGTCAGTATTTAAAGTATTAACTTGTTGTGTTAATGTCTGAATGCTAGAATTTGCAACAGACAATTCTTGATTAAGACTTGAAATATTTGAATTTGCAGTTGCTAATTCAGATTGCAAAGAATCTCTTTGAGTAGTAATTTCACTTAATTGACTATTAAGTGATGTAACTTGAGAATTTAAACTTTCAACTTCTAATTCAAGAACTGATTTATCACTTTCAACACCTCTTAATTCTTCTTGCAATATTTGTCTTGATTCAAGTACACTTTCAAGTGTTTCATCACAATATACAAATGACATTGGGGTATCTTCGTCAGTACTCTCAAAGCTTGCATTACTTGTCAATACAAATTCAATTGGATGTACTTCGTTATCTTCAACAAAATTTACTGTAATTCTGTTTTCATTTTGTACATAATCAAACAACGCAAAATTTTCACTATCGAAATAAAATTTAACTTTTCCGTTGTTCTGTACTTCAACAAACACATCTTCAAATGTGCCATCTGGCACTTCCTCACTCCAAACATACTTACCATATTTAAATGATTGCAATGTTTCAAGTTCGCCACCTAATGCAATAACTTGTTGTTTATATTCCTCTGCCTCTGCAGTTTTACTTGCAAGACTAGAATTTAAACTTTCTATTGTTGCATTCTTTTCCGCAATTTCTGATTGCAATAATGAAATACTTGCATTTTTTTCATCAAGCACAGCTCTTGCAACTTCGATATTTGTGTTTGCTGAATCTAATTGTTCTTGCAAACTTTCTTTTTCAGCAATCTCAGCCTCAAGCCTTGCTTGAAGTTGTGCCTTTGCTGCTCTTTCACTAGCTAGCAAATCATACAATGCTTGTATATATTCTTTGTCATCATTTGCTAAAATTAACTGTGCTATTAAATCAGCTTTTTCTCCTGTTAATATCTCAATCTCTTCTGATTGAGCTATAGTTTCTTCTGTTAATTCATCGTTACTATCAACTGTTGTTTGATATAACTTTGAATGCTCTGCGACCCAATCTATTGCTGGATCTCTCCATTGTGGCACAGCCAAGATAGTTCCAGCAGCTATTACTGCCACTATAATTAAGGCCACAAGCGTTTTATAAATTGCTCTAAATACTACCATTTTATCTCCTCATACCTATTCCCCCTATTTTTTTCTTTTATTCCTTATTCCCCTTGTTTTCTTTATTTTTTATTTTTTCTAAAGAAAACCACTAAAATATTCGATTTTTCTCATATTTTTTCTCCTTTTTGTTTTGGTTTATGTAATAATTCAATTAAAGCTACATTAAATAAAGATTTTCGCTTGTTGTTATATTCAATTATTGATTTTTCTAATGCAATCTTTTGTTTATATATCTTTTCCTGTTCTCTCATATATCTTTTTATATCATCCATAATGTTTCCTCTTATATTGGTGCGAACTTGAAGCTGTGAGCTCCCTCAAAATTTCATATATTATATAAAGGAGGCAAATAAATATGAAAAACCTAAAAATGTCACTTTAAATCAATAAGGAATAAAAGTATGGAACGGGAATCAAAATTCCAAGTTCGCAAAATTTCCATACTTTTATTAAAATTTTTATGAGAATATTTTATCTCTAAAAACTTCAGCAACTTGCTTAGTTTTAAAACAAAATTTAAATTTTGGAGCACTATTCTTATAAAAAACTAATATATACAAGCCTAAATCTTTTGAATAAGTTATCATTGAACTATCACATTCTTTTAATAATTTCTTATATAAATTAAATTGCTTGTTTTGAAGATCTAAGCAATTATTCTTTACATTATTCATTTCTTATCTCCATAGCAAGTTTATTTAAAATTTCATTTTCTCTTTTTATCTTTTGTATAGCTCCATAATTATGATCAAATTTTGCAATATACATTTCCTCTTTATTTGAACCTAGTGCAAGCTTTATTGCCTCAAGTTTTTCATCTTTTGTCAATAAGTTATAATCTTTTGAAAACAACACAATTTTCAAAACTTCTGGAAGATTATTATTCATGTTTACCTCCAATAAATTTTGCATAATAATTTAAATTGCTTAAATCATTTGGTTTTAAATTATAAGTTCTACACCATCTAACATATCTGATAAATTCTATATCCATAAACATTAACCATTCCTTTTTCATTTTTATCCTAAATATATTTCATCTATTGTTGAGTTATCAAATGTGATATTCATTCCATTCTTTCTTTCAAATGCTTTCCATAATTCCTTTGCTTGTTCTCCACCTTTTGTTTGAAGAAGTATTGTTGTTGATTTTTCATTGAACACAAATGTTATACTTAATGTATCTGTCAAAATTTCTTCTTTGTCATTGTCATAGAATGTGTATGTAAACTTTGATTCCATTGAATTGTTTTGTCCGTCTTGCACATTTGAAAAACATCTATAATCATTGACTTTTAATGTATATTTTTGATTTTTCAGATCAAGATTTGTAACTTGTGCAATTTGATATTCTGTGATGTATGTGTTTTCATCAACTTGTTTAAATCCTAATGTGTTAAGTTCAAAAACATTTTCATTTTGCTTAACAAAATGTGTTGTGTGAAGTGTACTGTTCAAAACTTCTCCAATTGTTTTGTTGCTAGCATTGAAATACTTCACATTTTGCACTGTTGCACCAATTCCACCTGCAAGAATAACAACACCTAGAATGACCAATATAACAGGTCGCATTTCTTTGATATATATCAAAAGAAATATTATTCCAATAACAACCATCAAAGCTATTATTGTTTTAAGTGTTGAAACTGTATCTCCAAATATTCCTAAAAGTTCTGTCATAGTTCCACCTCACTATATATTGTTGTGCCATTCACTGTTTGCTTTAATGTGATTGATGTTATTCTTTTTGAATATGTCTTAACAGTTTCAGAAAATCCGTTATATTCAATGTCTTGCATATTCAAACTGTCTAAATCAATCAAGATTGATATATTCAAATTGTTATTATCTAAAAATGTTTTAGTTCTGTTTGTAAAGTCAAGTTTTGTTTCAGCTATTGTGAAATTCTTTTCAGTAAGTTCAACAACTTGTTTTCCCAAAAGATATGTGTTTTTAATATCTGGATTAACATATTCAAAATCTGAACTATCAGCAATAATTCCAAACATACTATCACTAGCAAATTTTGCACCATCACTATGAACTGTGAAATTAACAAGTGCAAACTCTTGCAAGAAAGTTTCAACCTTTCCTGTTTCTTTGTTTATTGTTGAGGCCCATTTTTGTTCACTAGCATGTTCTGAATATTTCATATAATCAAACATTGTGCCTACATCAATAGAAAGTGTTCCTGTGTAATCATTTCCTTCACTGTTTGCTCTTGCTGTTTCAAGTATTTTGTTTGATAAATACATCAAATCAAAATTTGTGCAATAATAATCAGTATGCCAAAGAAAAGTATCACTTGAATCAACTTTTTGTCCCAACAGTTTTAAGAAATACAAACCTGTATTTTCTCCACTTTCAACAGAAACTTTAAAACGATATTCATCTGTTAATTCATTGAATGATTTAAAATTGATATTGTTTTGTGAGTCATAGTAATATGCCTTTACATTTGATTTATATGCAGCTGTTTTATAATTCGAAGATGAAAATATTACTCCAAAGGGATTACTAATTGACCATACTGTGTCAAAGTCAAAAACAATTGAACCATGTTTATCTCCAACAAATTGAATACCTTTATAATATGTAACTGGTTCATCTTTTTCAAAATCTTCTGCTGTTGCATAACCATGTAATCTAATGTCTAACAGTTCAACACCGTTATTTTCTTTGTTTGACCAATATTCGACATCAATGTATGGATTTCCATTTGTGTCAGTTGATAATGCAAATGTTTCATTTCTCTCAACAGCTGGGAGATAATAATATAATCCCATTGAAAGCAAACTGAAAACCATAAGTATTGATATAATTGTTATCAAACTAATTTTTAATGCTTTGTTCATATTGTTTTTCCTTTATATTTTTTTTGCTTGACACTCAATAGTCAAAAAATATAAAATACTATTGAGGTGAATAAAATGAATGAAATTGAATTCGCAAAATTTTTAAGAAAAAATTATGATGAAGAAATGAAAAGAGATGATGATTTTATCAATCTAATCGGAGATATTTCAGAATATGAAGGTCTTGACTATGATAAAATCAAAGAAAAATGCGCTAAGCTTGGATTAAATTTTATGACTTCTCAAGAGGCTCTTAAACTATGTAAAACAAAACAAGCAAGAGAGTCATATCTTAATGAAACCAATAAATTTATTTTTTTTGATTCAAAAGATGAGGACAAAGGAATTGACTAACCTTTGTTTTTTTTAATTCTCTCAATTTCACTAACTAAATAATCATATATTTTTCCTACTTCATAAACTTTTGTTCGCTTTTGATGTCCTTTATAATATTGACTTCCTCTTGACTCAATCGTATAAGGAACATTCTCAGTAATCTTTTTTCTAAATTTAGTTATAGGAACATCCTTAAATCCTAAAAAATCAATAAAATTTCTATTCATTTGATTTTTGGATAATTTATCACTTCTTTTATACATAATCTCTCCATTACATACTCAATATCTTCTCTGATACTGTTGTTGTGCTTGTTACTTCCAAAGCTGATAATCTGACACTTAAATTTTTAAACTTAAGTTCCTTAAAACATTGTTCAGCTTCTGCTATTGTGTAAAACATCATCTTTTCTGTTACAGCAAGAAACATATAATCAAATATTGTTACACAATAACAAATTGTCTTTGTTTCTTTTTGTTGAGTCATAAGGCACCACCCTTTTTTAATTTTCTTTAATTTACTTTTTATTACTTTTGTGATATACTAAATTTTAAAGGAGGACAGTTAGTCGATTAACTGTATAAAATCCACACAAGGAGATTTAGTATGTCATACGACGAAATAACAAAAATAATATTTGCTGAATTTGAAAATGATTTTAACTCAGGGATTATATTTTTAAAACAAAACATAATCAATAACTATAAATTATACGACATAGATTTTGACTATAAATTAACTTGGTTATACTTTAATTCAATAGGATTATCATTTATAAATTTAAAAGATGCACCAGAACCAATAAATTTACATAGTTTAGATCCTATTCATAGAGACAGTTATTTTTTATATAATCCAAAAGTTACTATTAACCCTTACGCAATTCTAGCAATGTAAGTGGTATTGTATAAAATTTAATAACATTATTTTCAATTCTCAAAATATGAATTGATGCATTCCAATTTAACATAATTTAGTTTGATGTTATCCTACGAGGATAACATTTTTTATTCTCCTTTTTTTATAATCTATTTTGACGATATTTTCGTCTTATATTTGCATTATATACTAATATTTAATCATTGTCAAACAATTTTTACGAAAATTTTGACATTTTTTAAAAATAATTATAATATCAATTTAAGGAGAAAATAATTATGGAAAAACTAATTGAACTGAGAAAACAGAATAAAACAACGCAAAATGAAATAGCAAAATATTTAAATATTGCTAGAACAACTTATGCATCATACGAACAAAAATTAAGTGAACCAGATATTAAAACTCTATGCCAAATTGCTGATTACTATAATGTATCGCTAGATTATTTATGCAATCATCAAAGAAATGAAATTGATATAAGTTATTATTCATCTATTGCAAAAGAACTAATAAAAAAATTGCCATTGTTAAACAATAGCAATTTAATCAAATTAGATAGTGTCTGCGATGGACTACTTCTAGCACAATAAAGGAGAAATATATATGGGATATTGGAATTATAGATATAAAAAAAATTATTATAACAACAATAAAAATACAGAAATAGAAAATGAGAATAAAGATGATAATGCTAACGAAATAAAAAATGAAAAGTGTATTCTTTGTGAAGAAGAAACAGATAATAATTATTTATTTTGTTTAGATTGTTATAGAAATAAAATAAAACCAATTAGACAAAATTTTGACCACAATAGAAATGAAAACAATATTAGAGACCATTATTTTGAATTAAAACAACTTACAAAGAAATCTAACAATTTAGAAGAAATTAAAGATAACATTTCCATTATGTTTGCTTTATCTGAAGAATTCCAAAATATCTATGATGATGACTACTTAACAAAAATCGCAAATAAAGATATTTTAGAAATAATGAAAAATAGTAAAAATATTGAAACAAGTCAAAAATTTAATGATGAAGATTTTAGAAATAAATGGCCAAGAGAACATCAATGTGATGATGGACACTATGTTAGATCTGAAGCAGAAAAAATAATCGATGATTGGCTATACAGAAACAATTATGTTCATGCATACGAAAAATCAGTTTATATGGACACAGAACCAAATGCTGTTGTACTATCAGATTTTTATTTACCAGAAGGAGATGTTTATATTGAATTTTGGGGAATTGAAGATAATGAAAAATATAATAACAGAAAAGAGACAAAAATTAAATTATATGATGAAAACAAATACAATAGAATTGATTTAACAATGGACGATATAAAAAGAATAAATGATATTATGCCAAGAAAATTAGGTCAATTTATTAAAAGGAGAAAATAATTTTAATATGAATATGACTGATGAAAAAAAGCTATAATTCAAAAACATATTGAAAATCATAGAAAATTGTTTGAACTTGGAAAAGAAATATGTCAGCTTGCTGAAATTGAAGCACTATTTCTAGCAGGACTTATGGAAGGTCAACCAAATCAAACATTCGAAAAAGAATTTAATTCAAATAATACACAAAGTCAAAATGAAAATCTAAAACCAAAGGAGATTGAAATTTTGACATACGATGGAAAACAAATTACAAAAACACCAAACAGAAATTGTTGGCAAATTAGATTTTATAAAAATGGCCGACAAATTACAGTTTACGGAAAAACACAAAAAGATGTTATTCAAAAATACAAAAAAATTAAAAATGAAGATATCAACTCAATATCAAGTGATATAACACTCAAAGAATGGTTTGACAAGTTTATAACTTTGTATAAATCAAAAAATGTTAAAGATACAACTATAAGAGCAACGAATATTGATTTTAAAAATGCTCAATCACTTTATAATAAACCAATCAAAAAAATCAATCAATTTGAAGTTCAACACCTTATAAATAATATTTCAGGAAACAGTTCAAGATTAAGGACTTATACTCTGCTCAATGCACTGTATGAAAAAGCACTATTAAACAAACTTGTTGACACAAACATAATGAAACTTGTTGAAAAACCAATTTACAAAGCAAAAGAAAATATTGCATTGACAAATTATGAAGAACAACAATTTATTGAAGTTTGCAAAAACAACAAATATGGAAACTTCTTCTTAATCTGCTTATATCAAGGACTACGAAAAGGAGAATGCAGAGCTTTACAAGTTAAAGACATTGATTTTGAAAATAAAACTTTAACTGTAGATGAAAGTTTAAATCCTCACACAGAAAGAACTGACACAAAAAATTCACAAAGCAATAGAATAATGCCACTGTTTGAAAAATCAATAAAAGTTTTAAAAGAATCGATCAAAAACAAAAAAAATAATGATTATATATTTGATATTGGAATTAACACTGTTGATAGGCAACTCAAAACAATTATTCAGGAAAGCAACATAAGAAAAATTACTACACATAACTTAAGACATACTTTTATAACAAGATGCCAAGAAAACAATATCCCACTATATGTTGTTCAAAGTTGGGTTGGCCACGAAAAAGGAAGTGTTATCACAACAAAAATTTATACTCATTTAAATAAAGAAACAAATAATAAGTTTGTTGATATTATAAATAATATCAAAAAATAGTTTTGTGTACTCATTTGTGTACTTAAAATCTGCTGAAAATCTGCTAGAAAGTCATTTTTTAATGAAATCAACTTAAAAATTATACCAGGATAAAAATTATAAATATATAACAAATAAAATAAGTATTTACTGAGAATTTTTATAAAATATTTTACAAAATCAATAAAAAAGTGCTGATGTGAAAATTCACTTCAACACTTGGTGGGTAGAGATGGATTCGAACCACCGTAGGCATCGCCGACAGATTTACAGTCTGCTCCTTTTGGCCGCTCAGGCATCTACCCATATTGGAGCTGGTGATAGGAATCGAACCTACAACCTGCTGATTACAAATCAGCTGCTCTGCCAATTGAGCCACACCAGCATAAAGTTAAGCATAACACTTAACTTGGTGCCTAGAGGCGGAATCGAACCACCGACACGAGGATTTTCAGTCCTCTGCTCTACCGACTGAGCTATCTAGGCAAGTTAGACAAAAAAATGTCTAATCTTAAAAATTTGCACCGTAGTGCAAAAGTGGCGACTCTGAAGGGATTTGAACCCACGACCTCTGCCGTGACAGGGCAGCGCTCTAACCAACTGAGCTACAGAGCCAAAACAAAATTGGTGGACCTTCACGGACTTGAACCGCGGACCGACCGGTTATGAGCCGGTTGCTCTAACCAACTGAGCTAAAGGTCCATCTGTGCCAAAGGCACAATTCTGGTCGGGGTGGAGAGACTTGAACTCCCGGCCCCATGGTCCCAAACCACGTGCGCTACCAACTACGCCACACCCCGAAGCGACCATAATTTTGCTGACTTATTTATAATATT
This sequence comes from uncultured Clostridia bacterium, assembly GCA_905235485.1. GTDB lineage: Bacteria > Bacillota > Clostridia > Christensenellales > UBA1242 > UBA9845. Next base: position 25,883 of record CAJOLY010000001.1, on the reverse strand, counting down.
ATAAAAGCATTTTTTTGTCAACACTTTTTTTGATATTTCTAAATTTTTTTTTAAAATTATGGACTTAGATTTTTTATTAAAAATTATGCACAAACTTTTCAGTTTTGATATTCTTATTCACAACAACTTTTGCAACAGGTTTGTTTGAAACAAAACTTGCAACAAGCTTTTCTGCACCCTTAAGAACATATGCCTTCCCATTTTTGACAACTATTTTTATTGGTGATAGTATTTTTCCGGCATTCAGTTTATTTATATAATATTTCACTTTGTAAGGATTAAGTTTTGTTAAATCCTTGTCACTTAAAAAATCTTCATCTGTCAATTTTGTGAGATTGTTAACGATATCACTAGTTTCTTCTAAACTTGAATTATATATGATATAATCAAATTTATTCATTTGTTTTTGTTCATAACCAAATCGACTAAGACGTAGTTTGATTTGTTTTTCGCCACGACCTTTAAGCCTTTTAACCAATTCTTTTTTTTGATGAACTGTCAAAAATATTTTGATTATTGGTGTTCTATCTGAAAGTTTGAGTGTTAAATTCTGAGCACCTTCAACTCCTATATCTTTTATGAGAATATTCCCTCTATTTATATATTCGTCAAAAACAATATATGAAGAGCCATAATAATTGTTGTGGATAAATTCATGTTCAATAAATTCTTCGTTTTTTATTTTGTTTTGAAAATCATCTTTTGTTATGTAAAAATAAGGTTTTCCATCAATTTCACCTTCACGCTTTTCTCGAGTTGTGAAAGTTGGCATCATAACAATATTTTCATTTGTCTTTTGCATTTCTTTTATAACAGTATTTTTTCCTACTCCAGAACTTCCGGATAATATCACAAACATTTATGCTTCCGCCTTTTTTCTCTTTTTTGTTTTATTTTTGTAACCATATTTGTTAATCATCGCTTCCATACTTGCAGTGATTTGATCGTTTATTTCATCAAAAATTTCTTTTGTTAACTTTTGACCTTGGTATTTTGAAACGTCAATTGGCTCGCCGATAACCACTCTATTTCTTCTCCATAGTTTTGGCTTTCTAACAAGCACTATTGGCACAATTGGTGCATTTGCTTTGAGAGCAAACATTGCAACGCCATTTTTTAAGTCTTGCACTTCTTCAGGACTTGAATTTCGTGTTCCTGTTGGAAAAATTAAAATAGGCTTATCTTTTTCCTTCAAAACCCTCAAGCAAGTTTTAACAGCATTTATATCGCTTGTTCCTCTTTGAACTTTGATTGCTCCAATACTTTTTAAGTATCCCCCAAAAAGTTTATTTTTGAATAATTCTGCTTTTGCGAGTGCATAAAACCTTTTGAAAACCCTTGTCCCAAGAACTAATACGTCAAGATTGCTTGTGTGATTTGATGCCCAAATCGCTTTTTTTGTAACAAGATTTTTTTTGTTTATAATTTTTGTTGGATAAAATAAGGTGACATATATCCAAAACAAAAACATACTTATCCAATACATCATTTCTTTTCACCTATATGTTTAAAAAATTCATTCAAAACACCATCTATACTTAAATTTGTGCTGTCAATAACAATTGCATCGTCACAAATCACAAGCGGTGAAATTTCACGGCTTTTGTCTCTAATATCACGCTCTTTCATATCTTTAAGCACTTCTTCAAAAGAAATATTATTTCCTTTGCTTTTTAACTCATCAAAACGCCTTTTTGCACGAACTTTAACATCCGCATCTAAATAAAACTTGAAGTCCGCCATTGGAAGCACAACTGAACCAATATCTCGCCCATCCATGATAACACTCTGATTTTGTGCAACATGCCTTTGAATTTCAACCATTTTTTCTCTTATTATTTTATGCACTGAAATCTGACTGGCCCCTGCACTTATTTGATCAGTGTAAAGAAGTTCAGTTACATTTTCGCCATCAAGCAAAACATATTGCTTTCCATTTTCATATTTGATGCCAACGGTTGTATTGTTGGCAATAAGATTTGCATCTTTTTCATTTGTTGCATCAAGTCCAAGTTGGATGCATTTAAGTGCAAGTGCCCTATACATAGAGCCTGTGCTAAAATATGGAATATCCATTTTTTTTGCAAGTTCTTTTGCAACCGTTGTTTTTCCCGCACCCGCTGGTCCGTCTATTGCAATAACAATTTTTTTGTTCATTTTCTCTCCTAATATATAGTACAATATAATAAATCTTTTTGCAAGAATTATTTTGTCAAAAACGATTTTGCATCACCAATAATTTCATCAACTTTTGTGCACTGATATTCTTTAACATTTGGCATTGCCTTAAACCAAGTGATTTGCCTTTTTGCATAATGTCTACTATCTTTTTTTATATTTTCAACAAGTTCATCTAAAGATATTTTATTTTCAAAGTAATCAAAAAATTCTTTATATCCTATTCCTTGCATACTTTGATTATCTTTTGTTAATTTAAAGTTTTTTATTAAGCATTTAACTTCATTTTCAAGTCCAAGATCAAGCATTTTTTCAACTCTATGATTTATTTTTTCATATATTTTTTCCCTGTCATCATTCAAAAATATGAGCATATAATCATATTCGCTTTCAAGTTTAGTTTTGTAAGATGATTTTGTTCTGCCAGTAAGTTCATATATTTCAATTGCTCTTATTATTCTATTTACATCTTTTACGTGAAGTTTTAAAGCACTTTCAGGATCAATTTTCACTAGATAATCAAGAACAAATTGCCCACCATTTTCCTCTGCAAGTTTTTTATATCTCTCTCTTATTTCAGCCGATTTATCACTTTTGCCTAGTTCCATTGGAAAAAGCAAGCCTTTCATATATAGCCCTGTTCCTCCAACAACAATAGGAACCTTGCCACGACTGAGAATGTCATTGATGATTTTTCTTGCCTCAACTCTATATTCGGCCATAGAAAACTCTTGATTAGGTTCTCTGATGTCAATCATATAGTGCTCGGCAAGTGATTGTTCAACTTTTGTAGGTTTTGCAGAGCCAATGTCAAGATGCTTATATATTGCAATACTGTCACAAGAAATTATTTCGCCATTAAAAATTTTTGCAAATTTAATTGCAAGTGCAGTTTTTCCAACACCTGTTGGTCCACCAATACAAATAATTTTTGGCTTTCTAATTTGCTCCATATTTTTTTTAAATTCACCTTAACTAAACTATTCTTTTAAACCACTTTTCCACATCCGTTTTTGTTAATTCAACAACAACAGGTCTGCCGTGTGGACATTGAAGTTGCATATTTTCTTTTTTCATTTGTTCAATAAGTGTATTAACTTCGCCACTTGAAAGAATTTTTCCAGCTCGCACAGCACATTTGCAACTATGTTGCATAAGTCTTGTAAGTATTAGATCACTTTGCTTAAGTGCCTTCATATTTGATAAATCTTTCAATATCTCATCAAAGAATTTTTTAATGTCTATATCAGTTAAAACTGCCGGAATACTTCTAACTGAAAAAGTTTTATTTCCAAATTGCTCAATATCAAATCCAAGTGATTGTAATTTGTCCAAATTTTCATCAATAAATTCAAATTCTTGATTATTTACATCAACCGTTATTGGCATCAGCAAATTTTGTTTTGTTACATCACGACTATCAACTTCTTTAACAAATCTATCAAAAAGTAATCTTTCGTGACCTGCGTGTTCATCGATTATATACACCTTGTTTTGCTTTTCAACAATCAAATATAAATTAAATATTTGACCAACAAATTTCACATCACTTGTTTCAAAAAATTCTTGAGTTTTGGTTTTCTCCAAAGCACCTGACTCATCAATCATAGTTTGAATATTTTGCAATAAAGAATTTTGTTTTTCCTTAAAGCCATTTTCAGAATTTTGAGCATTTAAATTTCTGCTTTTTAATATTCTATCTAAAATTGGGCTTGAGCTTTCATTAAAAGTCATATCACTTTTGTTGATTCGATTACCAAAGAAATCACTCAAATTTCTATTGTTTTGATAATTGTTAGATGGTTCATTAGAATTTTGATTTTGAATATTGCTATTTGATTGAAAAACATTATCATTTGGGATATTTATCTCAACAATTTTTGTTTGCATTATGCTATTTTCGTCAGTTTCATTAACATTATTCAAAGAAAAACTAAAACCATCTTTTTTTTCTTTGTAAGTTGTAATGAAATCAACTGGCGAAGTTATTTTGTCACATTTATATAGTGCAGAACTCACTGCGTTATACACATTTCCATAAATTTCATTTGAGTTGTTAAATCTTACTTCCATTTTTGATGGATGAACATTTACATCAAGTTTGTCTAATGGGATTTCTAAATTTAAAACATAAAAAGGAAATTGTCCTTTCATAAGATAATGTTCATATGCATTATAAACACAAGTTGAAATAAGTTGAGATGAAACATATCTCCCATTTATGGCAAGTGTTTGATATGTTCGATTTGGCTTTGAAAATGTTGGAAGTCCAATATATCCTGAAACTCTAATTCCACTATTTGCATTAAATTCATCAACTTTGATTATTCCATCAGTCGCTGATTTTCCATAAACAACATAAATTGCATCAAAAAGATTTGTTCCTGTGCTGTGATAAACTTCTTTTCCATCATTTGTGTACTTAAAACTAATGTCAGGATTACTTAAAATATATCTTTCAACAAGGTTTGTTATTTCACTGGCCTCACTTTTTGGCTTTTTTAAAAACTTAGCTCTTGCGGGAATATTGAAAAATATGTCACTAACACTTATATTTGTGCCATTATCTCCACCAAGTTCAATTGTTTGACTTTGTTTTCCTCCAACAACTTCAGTGAATCTTGCAAAAGTTTCACTTTGGATTTTACTTGTGAGTTTGACTTTTGAGATGCTAGCAATGCTGGCAAGAGCTTCTCCCCTAAAACCTAGTGTTCCAATTTTTGCAAGATCTTCTTCTGTTTTGATTTTGCTTGTTGCGTGACTAATAAAAACTTTATCAAAATCATCAGGCTCAATTCCTGATCCATCATCCGTTATCGTTATGTTTTTAATTCCACCATCTTCAATGTAAATAGAAATATTTTTTGCACCAGCATCAATGCTATTGTCAAGGAGTTCCTTAACAACGCTAGCCGGCCTTTCAACAACTTCTCCCGCAGCAATTTTATTAAAAACGCTTTCATCCAATATGTTTATTTTTGACATTCTAAATATCCTTTATTTTTATCTAATTCAAAAATTTATAAAATTTCTCTTAATTTTGTTCAAAAATTCATAAATTTATTGTATTTTTAATATTATTTTATTATTTATCAGTTTTCTTTCAATTTTTCTTTCAAATCATTAACAAGGCTTATTGCTTCAAAAGGTGTTAATGTTTCAATTTTTGTATCTCTTAAAATTGCAACAACTTCTTTTTCATTTCTTTTCAAAACTACATTTTCAGTTTGCTTTTCCGCTTCTAAAGCAATCTGGTTGTTTATGTCAGCCTTTTCAAGTGATTTCAAAATTTCTTTTGCTCTTGCTATCACATTTTGTGGAAGTCCAGCAAGGCTTGCTACTTCAATTCCAAAGCTTTTGTTTGTTCCTCCACGAACAATCTTTCTCAAAAAAACTATTGAGCCATTTAACTCTTTAACGCTAATGCTATAATTTTTAACGCCAGCCAAATTTCCCTCAAGTTCAGTTAGCTCATGATAATGAGTTGAAAATAAAGTTTTGCTAACTAAATTTTGACTTATATATTCCATAACTGCCCAGGCTATTGAAAGTCCATCAAAGGTGCTTGTTCCTCTGCCTATTTCATCAAGAAGTATTAAGCTATTTGAAGTTGCATTTCTGAGAATATTTGCCACTTCTGACATTTCAACCATAAATGTGCTTTGCCCGAAAGCAAGATCATCAGTTGCACCAATACGTGTGAATATTCTGTCAGTGATTGGAATTTGAGCCGACTTGGCAGGAACAAAACTTCCTATGTGAGCAAGTAATGTTATGACGGCAACTTGTCTCATATACGTCGACTTTCCAGCCATATTTGGGCCAGTGATTATCATTATTTTGTTGTTATTTTTATCAAGCAATGTATCATTTGGCACAAAGCCTTCTTTGTTTACTGTCTCAACAATAGGATGTCTGCCACCTATTATCTGAAGTGGACTGTCGCTATCCATAATTTCAGGCTTAACAAGGTTATTTTTTACTGCAACTGATGCAAGGCTACAAAGAGCATCCAAATATCCAATATATCTTGATGTTTCCTTGATTTCGCTAAGTTTTTCAAGCAGTTTTTCTCTAAGTTCCACAAATAACTGTTGCTCAAGTTTGAGTGCTTTTTCGTCACTTCCCAAAATTTTTTCTTCTAGTTCAGTTAGCTCTTCTGTTACATATCTTTCACAGTTTGAAAGTGTTTGCTTTCTAATATACCTAATTGGAACAAGTTCTTTTTGACTATTTGTAACTTCAATAAAATATCCAAAAACTCGATTAAATCCAATTTTCAAATTTTTTATGCCAGTTTCTTCTTGCTCACAAATAGCCATTTCATTTATCATTTCTCTTCCATTACTAGCAAAATTTCTTAAATTATCAAGTTCATTTGAATAACCATTTTTTATAAATCCACCATCTTTTGTGTTTGAAGGTGTATCAATATTTTTTTCATCTATAATTGCCTTTTCTAAAAGATCAGCAACATCTTGATGTTCACATATATTTTGACAAATCATTTTTAATGCTTTGCTTTTGAAATCGACAAGTTTAGATTTTAGTAAAGGAAGTTGCCTAAGGCTATATTTCAGTGTAACACAGTCTCTTGGAGTGAGTGAATTATAACTAACTCTTCCGCAAAGCCTTTCTAAATCATTTATTTGTTTTAAAGCATCAGATATTTCTTCTCTTTTTATGATATTTTTATATAGTTCTTCAACACCATTTTGCCTTATTTCAATTTCAGCTTTTGATTGAAGTGGTTCATTCAAGAATTTTCTGAGAAGTCTTGAACCCATACTAGTATTCGTTTTGTCAAGATACCAAAGAATAGTTCCAAATTTTCCACCATCACGAGCATTTGAGACGATTTCCAAATTTTTTCTGCTTTGATAATCAATATGCATATGGTTTGAATATCTAACAAGTTTCAAATTATCAATGTGAACTAAACTTCTTTTTTGAGTTTCAAAAAGATATTGAAGCAATGCTCCACTAGATTTGATCGAATTAGGTTTATCTTCTAAATCAAAGCTTTTTAGTGAAATAGTTTTGAATTGTTTGTTTAATGTATCAATACATTTTTTAAGATTATATGCACTTTCTTCATATGGATTAAATTTTGGAATGCTTTTATTCTCTAATTTTAAAATGTCAAATTCCAAATTTTTTGCTTCAATATTTGAAATAATTTCAGAAGGTGAAATCATTGTGATAATGTCATTTATTTTATTTATATCAGCATTTTTTTCAATATCTGTCACATAAAACTCACCAGTTGAAATATCACACCAACATAAACTGCTGCCTTTGTCTGAAGCGTAAATCGACATAATAAAGTTATTTTTCTTTTCGTCCAGAATGGATTCTTCCATAACTGTTCCTGGAGTTATAACTCTTATCACATCTCTTTCCACAGGGCCATCTTTTGCATCAGTTAGTTGTTCACAAATTGCAAGTTTGTATCCTTTTTCAAGTGCTTTTTGAACATAAACATCCAATGCTTTTGCAGGTACTCCACACATTGGTGCTTTTTCATCAAGTCCACAGCTTTTGCTAGTCAAAGTTAAATCCAAAACTCTGCTCATTTCAAGTGCATCATCATAAAAAAGCTCATAAAAATCACCAAGCCTATAAAACACAACACAATCATCATATTGTGCTTTAACATTTATGTAGTGCTCCATCATTGGTGAAAGACCACTTTTTTTTGCTGTGTTAACTAAATTACTCATCAACAATTTCTCCAATTAGTTTTGTATTTTTAATATCATTTATCTTAACATTTACAAAATCAACCTTGAACTCTTCTACTCCATTTATGATGACATTTATTCCACAATCAGTTTTTCCAAAAACTTTATCATGCTTTCTATCAATCATCAAAACTTTTATGGTTTTGCCCAAAAATTCTTGAAATTTTTCTTTTTCAATTTCTCTTTGAAGTGCCAAAAGTTTGTTAACTCTTTCTTTCTTTATTGTCATTGGAACTTGATTCTCCATTTTTTCAGCAGGTGTACCAGTTCGCTTTGAATAAATAAAACCAAATAGTGTGTTATATCTAACTTTTTTAATTAGTTCTAGTGTACTTTCAAAATCTTCTTCTGTCTCTCCAGGAAAACCAACAATAATATCAGTTGATAAGTTAACATCCGGAATATAAGATTTTATCATATCAATAGTTTTAAGATAATGTTCAACAGTGTAGTTCCTATTCATAAGTTTTAGAATCTTGTCACTACCACATTGAACAGGCAAATGAATCATATGGCTTATGTGCTTGCTTTCTGCAATCACCTTCACAACTTCTTCACTCAAATCTTTTGGATGAGAAGTCAAGAACTTAAGGACAAACTCACCTTCAAGGTTGTCAATTTCTTTCAAAAGTTCTGCAAAATTATTTTTTCCATTTTTAAAAGTGTTGCCATAGGAATTAACATTTTGACCAAGAAGTGTGATTTCTTTGTACCCTTCTTCAACAAGCTTTTTGCATTCCGCAACAATCTCTTCCATAGGTCTTGATTTTTCTCTACCACGAACAAAAGGCACAATGCAATATGTACAAAAATTGTTGCAACCATACATGATGTTAACCCAAGCATTATGTCCACTTGTTCTAAAACTTTCAACTTCAATAGGCAACTTTTGCTCGTCATCCACCACTTTGAAAACTCGTTTTTTCTTTTCTAAAACTTCTAGCAAATATTCTTTAAATCTGTAGCTATTATGCGTACCGAAAACTATATTCACAAACGGAAATGTTTTGTAAACATATTCTGCCATTTTTGCTTCTTGCGTCATACAGCCACAAACAGCAATGATCATATCTTTTTTTTGCTTTTTTATTGGCTTTAATGCGCCAATATTTCCAAGAGCTTTCTGTTCAGCTGAACCTCTAACACAACAAGTGTTAAAAACTACAACGTCAGCATCTTTTTCATCTTTTGTTTCTCTATACCCAAGACTTTCAAGTGTGCCAGCAATTTTTTCACTTTCGTGTACATTCATTTGGCAACCAAAAGTCACAATTTTATAATATTTTTGCATATGTAACTCCAACAAAGATTATACTATGATTTTTTACTTTTTGCTAGCAAAAATTATAAATATAATAAATTATAATATATTTAATTTTATTAACACATTTCAAAACACAGTTTTGAGAATATTTTTGCTTTTTGATAGCAAACTATTTTATATGAAAAAGTTTGGCAAAATTGTAATAACGCTTGGAATAACTTTCGCAATTGTTTTGGCACTCATTGTTGGTGCATTATTTGTTTATATAAACACTGCAAAAAGTAATGTTGTGTTTGACAGAGAAATGCTTCAAGCTAGAAATACAAGCATAGATATCTATGATATGGAAAACAACAAAATAAATAGCAAATCAGGCAAAAAAGCACTTGTGAGCTATGAACAACTGCCTTATTATGTCCCAGCATCTTTTGTTTCAATTGAAGATAAAGATTTTTATAAGCATCATGGTTTAAACTACAAACGAATTGCAAAAGCCTTTTTGAATAACTTAAAATCTCGTTCTTTCAAAGAAGGTGCAAGTACAATAAGTCAACAACTAATAAAAAACACACATCTTTCAAATGAAAAAACCATCGCAAGAAAAATAAATGAAATGGCACTTGCAAAAGAACTTGAAAAAAACTTTTCAAAAGATGAAATTATGGAAACATATTTGAATGTTATATACTTTGGAAATGGTGCATATGGACTTGAAAATGCAAGTCAAACCTATTTTGGAAAAACTGCAAGTGAACTTTCAATTGCAGAAAGCGCACTTCTTGCTGGTATGATAAAATCACCAAACAAATATTCTCCGATAAGTCACCATGATGCTGCAATAAAGAGAAGAAATCTTGTTTTGAATGAAATGAAAAAAGATAAGGTTATAACTGAAGAAAATTACAATAAAGCTATAAATGAAGCAATCATAATCAAAAAAGATACAAAACTATTTTCAAAAAATTATTATGAAGAAGCAACGCTATTGGAAGCTGAAAAAATACTTAATATGACTGAAAATCAAATTGCTCTTGGTGGATATAAAATCTTTACATATCAAAATAATACTGACCAAAAAGCCCTTGAAAACACCATAAGAAACGATGATTACTATTCAAAAAATAGTTTTGGAAATATTCCTGATGGCGCTGGTGTTGTGATTGACAACAAAACTGGTGGCATAACTGCATTCTCAGGCAAAAGCGTATATGATATTATCCATATGAAACGCAGTCCCGGCAGTGCAATCAAGCCTGCGCTTGTTTATGCTCCAGCACTAGAAAACGGGATTATAAGTCCATCAACTCCAATTTTTGACGAAAAGAGAAGTTTTGGCACTTATACTCCACAAAACGTTGGAGCAAAATATTATGGATGGATTGATGTAACAAATTCTGTTGAAAAGAGTTTAAACATTCCTGCTATAAAAATTTTACAGGCTAATGGAGTTGAAAATTCAAAGAAGTTTGCTGAAAAGTGTGGACTAAAATTTGATAATGAAGATAAAAATCTTGCTATTGCCCTTGGTGGGCTTACAAACGGAACAACAGTTGTTGAACTTGTAAACTCATACATTCCATTTGCAAATGGTGGTGATTTTATTGAAGCAAAATTCATACGAAAAATTTGCAATTCAAAAGGTCAAATTGTGTATGAAAATTCTGAGAAAAAAAACAATGCAATGAGCGAAGAAACTGCATATTTAATGACTCAAATGTTAATTTCAAGTGTAAAAAAAGGCACAAGTTCAAGGCTTAATGTTTTGCCTTTTGAAATTGCCGGAAAAACCGGAACTGTTGGAATCAAAGGCACAAACTTGAATAGTGATGTTTGGTCAGTTGCATATACTCCACAAAAAACGGTTGGCGTTTGGCTTGGAGACAGCACAGGCGAAAAAGAATTTTTACTTGAAGGAAACAACAATGGTGGAACATTTTGTACAAATATTGTTAGAGATACATTTAAAAATTTGGATATAGATAAAAATGCAAAATTTTCAAAACCAAATGGAATTGTTGAGTGCATTTTGGACAACAACAAACTTGAAAAAGAGCACGTTTTGATGCTTGCAAATCCTGAAACTCCTGAAAGATACACCAAAACTGCACTTTTTAACAAAAAATTTGCTCCAAGTTTGCTCGCAGAAAAATATGCAAAAGAAAATTTATGCAACTTGACATATGAAATTAAAAATGAAAAACCACTTTTTAGTTTTGATGCGATAAAAAATGCAAAATATAAACTATATCGAATTGAAGAAGACACAACAAAACTATTGAAAACATTTGAAAATGTCATAGGCAATCAAACTTATTCAGACAAAACTGTTGAAGAAGATATTTACTACACTTATTATATTGAAGTTTTGCAAGATGACGAAAAACCAATAAAAAGCAACAGCATAAAAATTATCATAACTCCAAAACAAAATAGTCTAAAAAGAATTTTAAATTTTTGGTGATTATTATACTAAAAAAAATTATCTTAACATATAAAATTTGCATAGTACCCCGAAATTACTGACAATTTTTAGTACTATGCAAAAATTTTTATATAATATCTAATATAAAAAAGTGGCTTAATATTCGCCACTTGAATTTTTATTCTGCAAATAATATTTCTTTAACTTTGTTTTCAACTTCTACTCTAAGTTCTTCGTTTTGCTCTAAGTATGCCTTAACATTTTCTTTGCCTTGACCAATCTTTTGCTCGCCATAACTGAACCAAGAACCGCTTTTTTCAATTATATTATTTTCAATGGCAACATCCAAGAGACAGCCAATTTTACTGATACCTTTGCCATACATAAGATCAAATTCTGCAGTTTTAAATGGACTTGCAAGTTTGTTCTTTACAACTTTAACTCTTGTTCTGTTTCCAATAAATTTGTCTCCATCTTTGAGTGTGTCAACTTTTCTTACATCCAATCGAATGCTTGAATAGAATTTGAGTGCCTTTCCGCCAGGTGTCGTTTCTGGTGAACCAAACATAACTCCAACCTTTTCACGAAGTTGATTGATGAAAATCACACAAGTTTTTGTTTTGTTAACAATAGCAGTAAGCTTTCTGAGAGCTTGGCTCATAAGTCTTGCTTGAAGCCCTATGAAACTATCACCCATTTCTCCATCAATTTCTGCCTTTGGAGTAAGTGCGGCAACTGAGTCAACAACAATAATGTCAACTGCTGAGCTTTTAACCAAACTTTCACAAATGTCTAGCGCTTGCTCTCCAGTGTCTGGCTGAGATATGTAAAGTTCGTCCATATTCACACCTATACTACTTGCATACACTGGGTCAAGTGCATGTTCAGCATCAATAAATGCAGCTGTTCCACCAAGTTTTTGAGCCTCAGCAACAACGTGAAGTGCAACTGTTGTTTTTCCTGAACTTTCAGGTCCATAAATCTCAATAATTCTTCCTCTTGGCATTCCACCAATTCCAAGTGCAGAGTCAAGTGTCAAACAACCTGTTGGAATAACCTCAACATTTTGAACTGCAATGTCGTTCATCTTCATAATAGCACCTTTGCCAAATTGCTTTTCTATTGCTGCAATTGCAAGATCCAACGCCTTTTTCTTGTTATCTTCCATATTTTCTCCTACTGTTAAATTATAGCACAAATGTTTGAGAGTGTCCATTGATTTGTGCAAATTTATATATTATTTTCTAACAATTTTTGATTCAAACCACTGCTCTTGAAAATTTGTGAGTTTTCTAATTTCTATATCATCAAAATTCATTCCGTCAGGTACAACAATCAATTTGTCATCATCGTCATTTGTTCGATGAATTACGGCAATCACTCTGCCCTCAAATTCATCAAGTGGTTTGTCAACTCCAAGCACATAGGCATCAAGTTCTTCACCATCTCCTGAAATCGTGTTTGGAATATATCCATAATTCACTTCATACAAAAATCCATGTTTTGGATGTTTTGTCCCAAGTGGCCTATCCATTTTGACATTAACAATTTTTCCAATATATTCTATATTTTGCATTCTTATTATTCCTTTTTATTTTTTTTATCAACAAAAACCACTGTGTTTTTTGCAATATAAACAATCATAGAAAGCAAAGTTAAAACAATTGAAATTGCCAAAAATGCGTAACCTGACCATTTAAATACTGCAAGAAGTGTTTCATTTGCTGTGATTTGCAAAAGTGCTGCATAAACAATTAATATTGGAAGTGCAATATCTTGACTAAATGTTTTGTATTTTCCAAACTTGTTTGCAGCAATAATAATTCCTTTGCTCCCTGCAACCATTCGAAGCATATCTACAGTTAAATCTCTAGCAACAACAATAACAAGTGCAATTACACCAAATGGTGAAATTATTGTTCCATCACAAGCGACTAAAATTAAAGCACTTGTAATAAGCAATTTATCTGCAATTGGATCTAAAAATTTGCCCATATCAGTGACTAAGTTAAATTTTCTTGCAATATAACCGTCCAAAAAGTCTGTTATTGCTCCTATAACAAACAAAAAGCAAGCAATAAATTTGCCATATGGCACAAATGTTGCCAAATAGAAAAACATCATTATTGGCGTTATTAAAAGCCTAGTTAAACTCAATTTGTTTGGTGTATTCATAGAATTTTCCCCACTAAATCAATCCCTTCAAGTCCTGTGATTTTTACTTTGTAAAATTCACCAACCTTTATTCTTTTTCCTTTTGCATTTGCAAAAATCAAACTATCAACTCCAGGTGAATTATATTGATTTCTAAGTGCAACTGTTCCATCTTCATAAATTTTTTCAGCAACACTCAAAGTGGTTGTTCCAACAAACATTTTTTGACTTTCAAGCATAATATTTTCTTGCAATTCCTGAATTTCAGCAAGTCTATCGTCTTTCACTTTTTCCTTTATTTGTTGAGGCATATCAAAAGCTGCAGTGTACTCTTCTCGTGAATATTTAAAAAACCCAACATATTGCATTTTTTGTCTTTCTAAAAAGTCTTTCAAAATGTTAAAATCTTCCTTTGTTTCTCCTGGAAATCCAACAATAAATGTACTTCTAACAGCAATAAAATGTTTTTGATTATGTATTTTTTGAAGTAATGTGTTATATGCTTCGAGAGTATCTCGTCTGTTCATATTTTTTAAAATATTGTCACTAGCGTGTTGCATTGGAATATCAAGATATTTGCAAACCTTTTTATTGCTTGATATTTCTTCCAAAAGTTCATCAGTTATCAAGTTCGGATAACAGTAATGAAGTCTTATCCACTTAAGTTTTCTTATTTTTGAAAGCACTTTAATTAGTTCCACAAGTTTTGGCTCGCCATACAAATCGTGTCCATAATTCGTGACATCTTGGGCGACTAAAATAAGTTCTCTAACTCCATTTTTTACAAGTGCTTTTGCTTCTTTCAAAATTTGTTCAACTGGAACTGATTGAAATCTCCCCCTAATTTTTGGGATTGTGCAATATGAACAACAATTGTTACAACCGTCAGCAATTTTGAGATATGCATAATAACTCGGCGTTGAAAGTGACCTTTGAAGAACGCTTACTTTTCCACAATCATTTTTTGTTGTGTCAAGCCCATACAAACCTTTTATAACATTAACAATTTGTTCATTATTTTTAAGTCTTAAAACAGCGTCAACTTCAGGAAAACCTTTTTTTACTTCGTCATAATAACGTTGAGCAAGGCAACCTGTTACAATCAGCTTTTCACAACTTTCATTTTTCTTTGCCATTGCATCGCAAATATATTCAATGCTTTCTTCTTTTGCTGAACGAATAAAGGCGCAAGTGTTCACAATAACAATTTGCGCTTCTGAAATATTTTCAGTTTGAGCTATGCCATAGTTCTGAAGTAAATATGCCATCTTTTCGCCATCTACTCTATTTTTGTCACAGCCGAGATTCAACAAATAAAACTTTTTTTGAGTTAGTTCTTCTTTTGTCAAAAATTTACTCCTTTTAAACTTAAATTACATTTTTTTCACAATTTTTTTAGTGATTTTCTTAAAATTTTATAAAATAATCAATCATGATTATCAAAATCTGTATCTCCAAAAATTTCAATATATTGCTCTTTTGTCATATAAACAGCTCTAGCTTTTGCGGTTCCGTCACCTTGTGCAATATATTTTTTCTTTTCAAGATAATCCATAATTCTTCCAGCTTTAACAAATCCAACCCTCTGAGTTCGCTGAATATAGCTTGCACTAGCTCTTCCAACTCTTATAAACTCTTTCATAACATTTCGGGCATATTCTTGCATTTCAGATTCATCATCGCCATCATTGAAGCTATCAAAAGTTCCATCTGGATTTACGCTATCTGCTTCTTTGGTTTTGTTGAATTCTGTTGCAATGTTTTCATCAAAAATTGGCTCATTGTGAGTTATAACATAGTCAACAACTGCTTTAACTTCAGCATCTGAAACATAGCAGCCTTGGAGTCGTTTTGCTCCTTCATTGCTTCCTGGTGCAACGTAAAGCATATCACCTTTTCCAAGCAAGTTTTCTGCTCCACCGTAACCAAGAATTGTTCGGCTGTCAGTTTGGGAAGTTAGGAAAAATGCGATTCTTGCAGGAAAGTTATTTTTTGCTGTTCCACTCAAAACATCTACACTTGGCCTTTGAGTGGCAAGTACAAGATGAATTCCTGCAGCTCTTGCTTTTGCAGCTAGCTTTATAACTTTGTTTTCAATATCTTTACAGTCACTTTGCATTATGTCAGCAAACTCATCCATAATTATGATAATATATGGCATTTTTGGAAGATATCTATCTTTTACTTCTTGAAGTTGGTTGAATTCATCAATATTTCTTACCCTATATTGTTCTAGCAAGATATATCTTTTTTCCATTTCTTTGATTGCCCATCCAAGAGCATTATCGGCCTTTTTAGGTTCACTAATAATATCAGGAACAACCAAATGTGGGAGCCCTGCATAAATCGAAAATTCGACTCTTTTTGGGTCAATTAAAATAAATTTTACATCCTCTGGACTTGATTTATATAAAATACTCAAAATCAAGGAATTTAAGCAAACGGATTTACCACTGCCAGTGCTTCCTGCAATCAAAACGTGTGGCATTTTGTTCACAGCGCAAATATCAGTCACTCCATTGATTTCTTTTCCAAGACCAAATGAGCATGGTGATTTGCTTTGTATAAAGGCTTCACTAGACAAAACATCTTTAAGTGAAACGGTTGCAACTTTATCATTTGGAACTTCAATTCCAAATGCACTCATCCCTGGAATTGGAGCTTGAATCATAATCTTTTTTGTTGTTGCAATTCTCATTGATATATCACTTTCAAGTGCAGGAATTTTGTTTACGCTGATTCCAACAGGCATTTCAAGTTCATATCTTGTCACAGCTGGCCCACGAGTTATGCCAATAATTTTTGCTGGAATTTTGAATTCATCAAGCACTTCCTCAATTTTATGGCCTGTTTCTTCAATATTTCCTCCATAAAGACTTGGATCTGTTGAGGTGGTTGAAAGCAAATCTAAAATTGGTTTTGTGTAATGATATTGAGGAATCTTTTGTTTTGGTTGCTCTACATGTGGCTCAACAGGTTTTTTGAAATCTTGAATTTTTGAAATTTCACTTTCAATAGGATTTTTACCTGAAATGTCAAACTTTTTTGAAAAATTATATTTGTCTGATTGAAAACTCTTTGGAAGCTCAATATCTTTCTTTGGTAGATTATTGTCAAAAATCTCATCTAAATTGCTTTCATTTTGTTCTTCAATGTCAACATCAAGCTTAACTTCATCGTTTTGGCTATTTGAAATTTTGTCCAAATAATCAGATTTTTCACTTGGTGAACTATAAGTGAATTTTATATTTGTTGCGACATGCTCTGGTTTTGGAGCACCAAAAAGTTTTTCATCGTTTGTTTCAGTATTTTCATGATTATATGATGAGTCTGTGTAAGCTGAAGAAAATACATTTTGCGTGCTTTCTTCATCATAAGACTTTATTGTATCAAGCCCCATAAATTTTCTATATTCACTATAAGTATTTTCATCAGATTGCGATTTTTTTTGTTGAGGTTCGGCAATGCTGCTATATCCAAAAGTCCCACTCAAATTTTGAGTGTAGTTTTTGCTAGAAAAAACACTTCCACCAGCGTTCATATAGTTTTTGTTAAAAGTATCAAGTTGATTTGAATTATTTTCAAAACGAACTTCCCTTTCATTAGTTCTATCAAGCCCAAGCTTACGTCTTGCAATTTCTCTACTTGTTAATTCATTCTCAATTTCAGCATTTAGCCCAACACTTTCAGATTTGTTTTGTTGAAGTTCATTTGGTGTTGTGTTAATTGTTATTGTCTGTGTTTTTTGAATAACTGGCTCAGCTTTTTTGCTTTGAATTGGTGCATTTGTTTTATATTTATCTTTCTTTTTAAGCCACTTGAAATCAATTTTTGACATTGATTTTGCGTCAGCAATTCCGTTGTAAATGATAGTTACACAAATGACCAAGACAATAGCAAAGAGGATATAAGCTCCAAAATTTAAAAACTTTTGAAGAGGATAAACAACAAGTCCCATCAAAAGTCCACCAACAGAAGCTTGCATATTATAAATATCACTTAGGTATTGGCCAAAACTATCAAGGTTAATTCCTCCACCAAAAGCCATATGGAATATTGCCAAAATGCTAAAAAGTGAAAAAATAAGTGCAATCAAGTATCTTTTTGATATATTGTACCTTTTGCCTCTAAGTAGCATTCCACTGATAAGATACAAACTTGTGAAAAGTGCATAGGCAAAAATACCAAATGTTCCAAGTAAGAAGTGTTTTAGAAACCCAATAAGATTTGTAAATAATGAAAAATAACCTATTGTTGCAACAATAGTCAAAACTATAGCAATTATTTTTGACTTCCCCAACTTAGGTCTTTTTTCACTATTATTCATCTTCTTTTCAAGATTAGAAAAATATGTCACAATTCATCTCCACAAATTTTATGGCTGTTTAAATTTTTAACAAAATTTAATCAACTCTTTGCAATGCCAAGCTTTTGTTAACTTAATTATAAAAACAAAGTAGCATTATATATAATATAATTATATAATATCATAAAAAAAAAGCAATTTCAATTATTTAAGATAATTTATTGCTTTAATTTTTGACAAAATTTAAAATTTTTAAAATACATTTAATTATTAAAGTTAAAATATTTCTTCAAATCAATTTTCATATTACTTCCAACAACAGACACTGAAAAATTATCTGTTTGAAAATGATTTTTTAAATAATTATTTAAATTTTCATATCTTGCATTTTTAACTGAATTTATATATTCTTCCTTCGAAATAACTTTGCCTAATTTTGCAAACTTTTTTGCATTAAATAAACTCACTGTAGACGTATTTTCAAAACTAAGCCTTATGCTACTCATGAGGTTTGATCTAGCATTTTCAAATTGTTCTTTTGTGATTCCATTGTTTAAAATATTTAATATCTCGTTTTTTACTGCAAGAAGCGCTGTCCCGACATTTTTTGTGCTGGTGGCCAGTTCAATTGTGATATCTCCACCCGCACAATTTGTAAAAATAGAACTTGATATCGAGTAGACTAGCCCTAACTTTTCTCTTATACTTTGAAAAAGAATACTACTCATGCCACTTCCAAATGCAACATTAAAAATCCTACCTAGATCTAAATTTTTATCATCAAAATATAGTCCTGGGAATGCAATCAAAACTTGTGATTGCGAATTATCTTTATATGCTTTGGAGTATGTTATTGCTTTTGTTTTTTTGAAAATTTTATCAACCTTTTCACCATTAAATTTGAAATTTGGTAAAAAATATTTTTCAACTAATTTTTGAGCAGTTTCAAAATCAATATTTCCAGCAAAAGAAAGGGTTATATTTTGAGGAACATAATATCTGTTTTTGTAGGCAAACATTTTGTTTTGAGTTAAATTTTTAACAGTGCTTACGGTTCCTGCAATGTCTCTTTCAAAAGGTGTGCCGACATAGAAATTTTTGTTCAAAAGACTGATTGCCTTGCTTTCAGGGTCATCAGCATACATTTTGATTTCTTCAATAACCACTTGTTTTTCTCTTTCAATTTCTTTTTTATCAAAAATTGAATTAAAAAGCATATCGCTCATAATTTCAACACATTTTTCCAAATTTTCACTTGCACTTTTTGTGTAAAAATCAGTTTCTTCATAGTTTGTGTAAGCATTTACATTTGCTCCAAGCATATCAAAAGTTTTGGATATTTCAAATGCATTTCTTGTTTTTGTGCCTTTAAAAAGCATATGTTCAATAAAATGTGAAATGCCAAAAATATCGGGAGTTTCATTTATGCTCCCGGTACCAACAAACATATTAAATGCCACAGACTCAAAACCTTTCATTTCTTCAACGACAAGTTTGAGTCCATTTTTAAAAATCTTTGTGTTAATCATTTTAATCCTTTGTTTTAAATTATTGACAAATTTAAATTTGTATATATATTAAGCATTTTGATTTGAAATTTTTTTTATTTCTTCTCTAAACAGACTTCCGATATATTCTTGGCCTTCAAGTGTTGGATGGGGGTCAACATTAACACTATTTTGTATATTTGACATATCTTGAATAGTCAATTCTTCTGAATTTACATTAAGATATTTCACATAGTCTTCTTTTGACAGGTTTTCAAATGAATTATTAACATCAACAACAAAAACATTATCAAATTTTTGAGCCCTAATATAATCATTGATTTTGTTTATATATTCAATAGCTAATTCCTTTAGCTCAACAAATTTGTCATTTATCGCATCTATTAAATCAGCCATAATACCACTAATATTGGATTCGGTTAAATCAAAATATTTGTATGGATCATAAATTGTCATAACTAGTACTACACCATTTCCTCTTGTCAAAATTGGTATAATTGTGTTAGTATAGTCATCCCTAAAATTCTCATATCCATTTTGCAAAACTTGCGTCATTTCTTCTTTTGACATGTTACCTGCAAGATAATCAAGCATATTGTCAAGTACTGGGCCTAAAACATTGTTGGCTCCAATGCTTAAAGTGATAATGTCTGCTTTTTTTGAATCATTTAAAAGATCAGGATATGTTTTTATATCATTAAGCTTATTTACTAAATCATCGGTTGTGTCACCACTTTCTGCATAGCTAATTGCATTTATTTTGTTATTTTCAGTTTTTAAAGAATTTGCTAAGATATTTGTATAACATTTAGCATTTATCTTTGTTTTTCCTGAGATATAGTCGTTATAGTACGAATATAAATCAGTGTTTTGTGGAGCAAATCCAGCAGAAATGCTGTCGCCAAAACCCACAACCCTAATCGTTTTAGTTGTTGGTGTTTCATTATTACGACACCCCGCAAAAAACAAGGCTAAAAATATTAAACAAAATGATACTATCAATTTAGTTAACCTTTTCATATTTATATTTTATTATATTTACAAATAAAAATCAAATTTTTTATGCAATGTTTTCACTCACAGTAACAACAGAAAATCCAGCATTTTTATATGATTCGATAATATTTGACAATGCATCTTTTGTGTGTTCAGTTGGGTGCATTAAAATAATGTCGCCATTTTGCATATTTTTAGTTGCACGTGAACATATCAAATTTGTGTCATGGTCACGCCAGTCTATTGTATCTTTGCTCCACATAATTGTTGTATATCCAAGGCTTTCAGCTGCTTCTAGTGTTTGAGCACCATATGAACCACTTGGAGGCATAAATAAGTTCATTTCAACGTCAATCAATTCTTTGATTAACTTGTGAGTGTAATTTATTTCTTGAATATTTCTTGATAAATCAATTTGTTTGTGGTCTTTGTGATAATATCCATGATTTGCAATTTCATGTCCTCTTGAATATATTTCTTTTAAAACATCAACATTTTGACTTGCCCACGTTCCACCCACAAAAAATGTTGCCTTGGCATCATTTTCATCCAAAATATCAAGCATATTTAAAACATATTCAGTGCCCCAATAGATGTTTATGCAAAGTGATACATTTTTGTTATTTTCATTTCCTCTATAAATTGCCTTGTATCCACTTGAACTTGCAATAACGCTGCTATCAGTCCAAAAGCAAACTCCAAAAACAGATGCAATACAAACCAGAATTGTTAAATTTATAACAAAAGTTCTAATCCAACTCTTTTTAATACAAAATTTTTTCATATAATAATTTATTCAATTTATTTTTCATATATGTTTTAAATTATTTTTACTCTTTTTAAACAACATTAAATTTTAAATAAAAATTTAAAAAAAAGTTTGCATAATACCTAAATTTGTTAGTATTTACTAGCAAATATAAGTACTATGCAAAACTTTTAATTTTTTTTAAAATCTATTCAGCTTTTTTTGAAAGATTTTCAATGAGTTTTAAATCAACTCTACCCTTATCGTCAATTTTAATAACAGTCACTTTAACTTTATCACCAACACTAACCGCATCCTCAACTTTTTCAATTCTATCTTTTGAAAGCTTGCTGATATGGATCATTCCTTCTTTTGTTGGAGCTATTTCAACAAATGCACCAAATTGCATAATCTTTGTGACTGTACCAAGATATTCTTTTGTGACTTCTAAATCTTCAACGATTCCCAAGATGATTTCTTTTGCTCTTTGATTCATTGCTTCATCTTTTGATGCAATTGAAACTTGTCCATCATCTTCAATGTCAATCTTGACACCTGTTTCTTCTATGATTTTGTTAATGACACTTCCATTTTTCCCAATAACATCACCAATTTTTTCCGGGTCAATAGTCAAACTCAAAATCTTTGGAGCATATTTTGAAAGCTCAGGACGAACGTGATCAAGGCATTCAAGCATTTTGCCCAAAATGTGAAGTCTTCCAAGTCTTGCTTGTTCAAGAGCAGTTCGAAGTATATCCTCATCAATTCCCTTGATTTTTATATCCATTTGGATTGCTGTGATACCTTTTTCAGTTCCAGCAACTTTAAAGTCCATATCGCCAAGGAAATCTTCAAGACCTTGAATATCAGTGAGTACTGTTACTTTTTTACCTTCTTTTATAAGTCCCATAGCAACACCTGCAACTGGTGCGGAAATTGGAACACCTGCATCCATAAGTGAAAGAGTGCTTCCACAAACACTTGCTTGGCTTGTTGAGCCGTTGCTAGATAGCACATCGCTAACTGTTCTTATGCAATATGGGAATTGTTCAAAACTTGGAAGAACTGGTTCAAGCGCTCTTTCTGCAAGAGTTCCATGGCCAATTTCCCTTCTTCCAGGTGATTTTAAAGGCCTTGCCTCACCTGTTGTATATGGTGGCATATTGTATTGATGCATATATCTTTTAACTTCATCAGTTTCGTGCAAGCCTTCAATTTCCTGCATATCACCAACAGTGCCAAGCGTACAAGTTGTGAGAACTTGTGTTTCACCACGAGTGAAAACAGCACTTCCGTGAACTCTTGGAAGAAGCCCTGTTTCACACCATATTGGTCTAACTTCGTGAGTGCTTCTACCATCTGGACGAACGCCTTTTTCAGTGATTTTTGCTCTAACTTTTTCTTTTTTGAGATTATAAAGTGAATTTGCAATGTCTTTTTGATGTTCTTCTAATATATCTGCAAAATGATTGAATACTTTTTCATTCATTTCTTCTTCTTTTGCATCTCTTTTGTGTCTATCAAATTCATCAAGAACTTTATCCATCAATTTGTCGGCAAATTTTCTAACATCTTTATCTATTTTTGCATCAACGTGATAGACTTCAATATTTTGTTTTTTCTTGCCAACTTCTTTTTGCATTTTTTTGATGAACTTGCATTGTTCTTTGATTGCCTCGTGAGCAAACAAAATTCCTTGAAGCATTTGTTCTTCACTAACTTCTTTTGCTCCAGCTTCAACCATCAAAATTGCTTCTTCAGTTCCAGAAACTGTAAGGTTAATCAAACTTTTTTCTCTTTCATCTTTATTTGGATTGATGATATATTTGTCATCAATAAGTGCAACCTGAACACTTCCTGTTGGCCCTGCAAATGGTATATCGCTTATTGAGAGAGCAATTGAACTTCCAAGCATTGCAAGAATTTCTGGTGAAATATCTTCTTCAACTGAAAGTGGTGTTGCAACAACAGCAACATCATTGTAAAAACCTTTTTCAAAAAGCGGTCTTATTGGTCTATCAATAAGTCTACTTGTTATGATAGCTTTGTCTGAAGGTCTACCTTCTCTTCTTTTATACCCACCTGGAATTCTTCCAACTGCATACATTTTTTCTTCATAATCAACGCCAAGTGGGAAAAAGTCCATTCCCGGTCTTGGTTGTTTTGCCATAGTAACATTGACCATAACACTTGTTTCACCACAAGATATAATACAATGTCCATTGGCTTGTCCACAATACTTCCCTGTTTCGATGGTAACATCTCGCCCACCGATTGTTGTGTGGAAAATCTTTCCTATTTCCATTTTTTTTCCTTCCTTTTTATTTATACCTCATCTAGTATAAACTAAAAATAAAATAAAGTGAAATACTTTTTTAGATTTTGTTAAAAAAAATTTAATTTTTTTGATATCTATATATAAAAAGATTTATCTCAAAGTAATATATTGTGAGATAAATCAAAAAATGCTGCAATTTAATTAGAAATGAAATAAACGAACAAAAAATTTTATTTTTTAGATTAAATGTCAAATACTGTGATAGTTGCTTCCAATTTTTTACTTATTATAAAAGATTAAATTTGAATCATTCAAATAGATTTCTATCTTTTATGTTATTTTTTATTGTGGATAGTGCTTTACTTTCAAGTCTTGAGATATATGAACGAGAAATACCTAATTTTTTTGCAACTTCTCTTTGTGTGAGTGCTGGCGTGTTTTTTAATCCATATCGCATACACAAAATTTGATATTCTCTTGTTGATAATTTATCCTTTAAAAGGTTATCTATTGTTTCAGCTAAAATATTGTTTTCAGTTTGAGAAGCAAGTTCGTCAGTTTCACTGCCAATTGTATCTTCAAGTGTGATTTCGTTTCCGTCCTTATCCTCTCCCAATGTATCTTCCAAACTATACACTTGGTTATGCTTTTTGTTTATTCTAATAAGCATCAAAATTTCATTTTCAATGCATCTTGCACAATATGTTGAAAGTTGACTTCCTTTTTCACTTTTGAATGTATCAATTCCTTTTATTAGTCCAATTGTACCTGCACTGATAAAGTCATCTGCATCACCTGCGTTAGAATATTTTTTTACGATATGAGCAACAAGTCTCAAATTGTGCTCAATAAGCCTCTTTCTCGCTTTTTTATCTCCAGCTTCCATTTTTGCAACAAGATTTTTTTCTTCCTGTGCTGTCAATGGTTTAGGAAAACCTGTGGCATTTCCAACAAAACTTGAAAAACACATAATTTTTCCTAGAAAATTTATAAACGAATCTAATATCATATATCCCCTTTAGTGGCATTTGTCACATATTAGATTTATATGATTTTTTTTGAAATTTTATGAACTATTTTGTTATAAAAATAAAGCATAACATTTTTTTAATTTAAAAAAGCTATGATAAATACCATAGCTTTCAGTTTAAAATTAAATTCTATTACTTGTTGTTCTCTTCATCAAGCAATTTGTTATAATCTTCAAATACTGCATCGATGATTTTATCATCTTCAACAAGTCTTAACAATTCACCATTTTCTTCGTCTTCAACAATTTCAAAAACAAATGCTTCATCATCAGCAATGCCTTCAATTTTCATTGCTGGCTTTAAAATTACATAAACAATATCATCTAGTGGAATAAGTGCTATTTGCTCAAATTCAACTTCTTCATCTTTTTCGTTATACAATTTGATATTTTCTGTGTTGTTTTCATCAAACAAAGCATCAATTGCATTTTCCATATTTAATTCTTTTTCTTCTTTTTTCATAAACTCTCCTTTCGACTATCCAAATAACTTTGAAGTATAATAGTCGCTGCGATTTGGTCAATTAGGCCTTTCTTTTTTGATGTTTTGACTTGTGAAGAGTGCATAATATGCTCTGCTGATATGCTTGAAAGCCTTTCATCCACAAAAATAATTTTTGAGTTGATTTTGCTTTGAAGCATTTTACAAAAATTTTTTGCATACTCACACATTTCGCTCTCAGTTCCATCCATATTGAGCGGAAGTCCAACTATGACCTCATCAATATTTTCTTTTTCTACGATTTCTGCTATGTGATTTGTATCTTTAGTCCACGTTTTACACTGAATTGTCTCTAAATTTGTTGCAAGAATTGAATAACTTATTGCAACACCAATTCGAGCTTTACCAATATCAAGTCCAAGCCTATTCACTTCAACCTCAATTTAATTTTACCATATATAAACAAATTGTCAAAACAAAAAAGGGCTATATTTTAGCCCAAAATTAAATTTTGTCTATTGTCTCTTTAAGTTTTTCTTTGCCATCTTCTATAAACTCTGATGCCTTTTGATTGTTGTGAACAACAATTGCTCCGGCCATAAAACCAATAGCCATTCCTAAAATTAAATTGTCACACATAATAACCTCCACACTAATATTGTGTGTAGAAATCAAAAAATTATCAATTTTCATTCTAAATATCATACGCAAATTAAAAATTTGACATTTTTTTACAACCTACACAAAATTGTTTGCTAAAATCTGACAAAGCGTGTAAAATATATGTAGAGAAATTATGGATATCTTAATTTC